>JASLBL010000527.1 GCA_030146615.1 Actinomycetes bacterium | reverse complement strand
TGTCGGGGAACAGGCGGACCCGGATCGGGCCCTTGGAGGTCTCCAGGGTCGCGTAGGTGTCGGCCACGCACGTCTCCTCGCCGTCGAGGCTGGCGCTCGGAATCGCGACCAGCTCTGGTCGGTGGCCACCCTACCGAACCCGGCCTGAGGGCTCATCTCCCCGTCCACAGCCCGCCGTGACCAAACCGAGTCGGGAGCGCCGCAGCTCGGATGCACGCTCGCATCCGCGCCGTGACCCCGCCGGATCATGCTCTGGCCAGGAGCTTTCCGAAGAAGGTGGTCGCCATGCGGCTCGTCCGGACCCTCGTTGTCACCAGTCTCGTCGCAGTCGTGCTGGCGCTGGCGGCCGCTCCCGCCGGTGCCCAGTCCACCCCAACCCTCATCGACGTCCGGGCCGGGACCCACACCGGCCACGACCGGGTGGTGTTCGAGTTCCGCGGCGCCGTGCCCGAGCACCGCGTCGGCTACGTGGACCAGCTGGTCGAGGACGGCACGGGCGACCCGGTGTCGGTGGCCGGGGACGCCGACCTGGAGGTCGTCTTCCAGGGCGCCAACGCCCACGAGGAGAACGGGTCGCCGACCATCAGCCCGCGGCGCTTCTCGCCCGGCCTGCCCGCCGTCAAGGAGATCGCCCAGCTCGGCGACTTCGAGGCCGTGGTCAGCTACGGCATCGGTGTCGACCAGCGGCGGCCGATCCAGGTGTCCACCCTCTCGAACCCGTCGCGCCTGGTGATCGACATCGTCACCACCGGGACCGGCGGCAGCGGCGACGACTCCGGCGTCCTGCCCTTCACCGGGCCACGCAGCACCGAGCTGCTGGTCACCGGGCTCGCCCTGCTGGCCACCGGGGCGGCGGTGCTGGCGCTGGCCCGCAGGACCCGCATCGCGTAAGTCGTCGCCGGGGGACCGGGGGCCTCCGGCGGCCACCCGAGGCAGCCGCTCTGGACGCAGGGCGGCTGCCTCGCTTTGAAGTGGTCGAACTGGTCGAAAGCCGTTCAAACCACTCGGAAAGTGGGATAGCGTCTCCGGCCGATGAAGGCCGCTCCCGCGCACGACCCCCAGCCCCTGCCCGGCCCCGGCATCCGGGGCGGGCCCGACCTGCGGAGTGTGCCAAGACCCCGGGGCGGCGTGCTCATCCTCAACTGGCGCGACACCACCCATCCCGAGGGTGGCGGCGCCGAGGTCTACGTCGAGCGGGTCGCGGCCGGGCTGGCCGCCCAGGGCCGGCCGGTCACGCTGTTCTGCGCCGCCCACCCCGACGCCCCGGCCACCGAGCGGGTCGGCGGCATCCGGGTGGTTCGCCGCGGCGGTCGCCTCACCGTGTACCTGCACGCCTGGTGGGCCCATCTGACCGGGCGCCTCGGCGGGCACGACGTGGTGGTGGACGTCCAGAACGGGATGCCGTTCCTCTCGGCTCTGTGGTGCCGGCGCCCCCTGGTCGTCCTCGTCCACCACGTCCACCGGGAGCAGTGGCGGGTCGTCCTGCCGCCCCTCCAGGCACGGGTCGGCTGGTGGATCGAGTCCCGGCTCGCCCCCCGCCTGTACCGGCGCGCCCGCTACGTCGCCGTCTCCGAGGCGACCCGGCAGGAGCTGGTCGACCTCGGCGTGCGGCCCGGGTCGGTCACCGTGGTCCACAACGGGATGGCCGTCCCCCGACCGGCGGAGGCGGTGCCAAGGACGCCGTTCCCGTCGGTGTGCGTGCTCGGCCGCCTGGTGCCGCACAAGCGGGTCGAGCTGGCCCTGGAGGCGGCCGCCCGCATCCGCCAGCACCTGCCCGGATTGAAAGTATTGGTGGTCGGGCAGGGCTACTGGGAGCCGCGGCTGCGCGAGGCGGTGGACCGGCTCGGGCTCCAGGACGCGGTCGAGCTGCTCGGCTGGGTCGACGAGGAGACGAAGCAGCGGGTGCTGGCCAGCTCCTGGGCCCTGGCCATGCCGTCGGTCAAGGAGGGCTGGGGCCTGGCCGTGCTCGAGGCGGCGGCCAACGGGACGCCGGCGATCGCCTTCCGGGCCGCCGGTGGCCTGCGCGAGTCGGTGCTGCACGGCACCACCGGCCTGCTCGCCGACGACCCGGAGGAGTTCACCCGCCACCTGGCCTGGGTCCTGCTCAACCGGCACCTCCGGGAACGCCTGGGCGAGGCCGCCCGGGCGCACGCCGCCCGCTTCACCTGGCCGCAGTCGGTGGCCGCGTTCGCGGCCGTGCTGGACGCGGCGATCCTTCCCGGAGACGCCCAGCTCCCGGCCGGGGAGGAGCCCGCCGCGGACCGGGCGACCGCCTGACCAGGCCGGCCGCTGCTAGCGCGAGCCGTACACGACCAACGGCTTGGACGACACCGTGGAGGCGCTCTGGCTGGACACGAGGACCAGCGAGGCGACGAAGGCCAGGACCAGGGCGCCGGCGGCCAGCGCGGCCAGGGCCCGTAGGGTCAACCCGCTCATTCGGGACCTCCTTGTCGATGTCGGGCGGAGGATACCAATCGGCGCGGTCGGAAAGGAAGGGATCGAGCGGCGCAGGCCCAGACGACCAGGGCGAGGGCGGCCGCGTCGGCCAGGACCACCGGCGCCACCGGCGCGGTGGGGAAGCGCACCTCGGCCGGCACGGCCGGAACCCGGAAGAGGGCCAGGTCGGGGCGGTCGAGGGCCGCGTCGAGGCCGTCGAGGCGTCCAAGCCAGGCCCGCCAGTCCCCCGTCTTGAACACCAGCACGTACCGGATCCCGGCGCCCGGCAGGGCCGGGGCGAGCGGCGCGGGGCCCCGGACCAGCGGCCCGAGGCGGGTCGCGTAGGGATCCTCGCCGGGAACGGTCAGGCCGACCAGCTCCAGGTCGTCGTTGCCGACCGCCCGCCGGGTGAACCACCGCTGGGCCGGGTCGAGCACCACCCGGTCGCCGTTCCAGGCATGGGGCTGGTAGAGGTGCCAGGGCAGGACCAGCACCGCGCCCGGCACCGGGTCGGCGGCCATGACCGCCCGGGCCTCGGCGAACGCCGGCGGGTAGTCGACCACGGCCAGGCGGCCGGCCGCCCCCCAGGCGAGGGCCGGGAGCAGCAGGACCGGCGCCGCCACCAGCCCAGCGGCGGCCGGCCGCGCCCAGCGCGACGGCAGGGCGGGCAGGACCCGCTCCACGCCCAGGCCGAAGCAGACCGCCTCGGCCAGGGCCAGAGGGGCGACGAACTTGTGGCTGTCGCGAATGAGGCCGCCGCCCGGGACCTGGGCCACCACCAGCTCGGCCAGCGACCGCAGCCCGGGCAGAGCCGGAGCCGCGGCCACCACCAGCCCGGCGCCGGCGGCCACCAGCAGGCCAACCGCCGCGCCCGGCGGCCAGCGCCGGCCGAGCAGCGGCAGGCCGGCGACGGCCACGGCCAGCACGACCACGAGCCCGGCCAGCCACGGCCAAGACCCGAGCCCGGGCGGCACGGCCAGCGCGTTCCAGATACCTCCCAGCCCGATCAGGCTGCCGACGGTTCCCAGCGGCCCGTCGGGCCGAGCCGCGAACGCCTCCGCCCCCTCCGGCCGAACCGGCACCCCACCGGGTCGCAACAGGCTCGGCACCAGCCACGGCCCGTTCGCCACCAGCGCCACCGTGGCCACCAGCGCGGCTCCCCGGGCAGGTCCGAACCCCACCTTCCGGTGCGCGGCCCCCCGGAGGGGGAGCGTAGCCGACTCGCCGGAGCGGTTCCCGGGGCTGTCCACAGCCCCCAACGGTGGAGTTGCGGCGACCCCCAGGGCGAGCAGGGCCGCGATCAGGCCGCCGGACGGGCTGCCGGAGGCGGCCACGGCCAGGGACAGGATCAGGCGGGGGACCGCCGCCGGCTTGGCGACCCGGAGGCCGAGGGCGGCGCGGGCCACCCAGGGGAGGGCGGCATAAGAGACCAGGAGGCCCCAGTGGCCCATGACCAGGCGCTCGTACAGGAACGGGTTCCAGGCGTAGAGCACGGCCGCGGCGGCGCGGGCGGCGAGGGACCTCGAGGGGACGAGGCGGGCGGCGCCGGCGGCGGCGCCGACGAACACTCCGGCGAGGATCAGCTTCTGGACCAGGTCGGCCGGGACCAGGCGGCTCGTAAGGGCGACCAGGAGGTCGGCGGGGACCGCCCGGGCCACGGCGGTGTCGAGACCGAGCAGGCCGCGGGTCAGCTCCAGCCGGGGGACGAACACCATGTCGTAGGTGAGCACGTACCCCCGCCCCAGCAGCGGCCCGAGGGCGAGCAGGGCGAGCACCCCGCCGACCACCGGCCCGACCCACCGGAACCGGTTCCGCTCACCCACGGGCGACGCCCCGGGCTCCCGACCCACTGGATCCCGCGCCTCGGCGCTTCCGGTCCTGCTGGTGGTCAGACGGCGCCGGCCGGGCGGCGCTCGCCCCGAGCGACCCGGCGGCCCTCGGGGGAGCGGAGGAGGACCAGGCCGGCGGCGATCGCCACCAGGCCGAGGAAGAGGGCGGCGAGGGGGAGGATGATGCCGAGGAGGCGGAGGCGGTTGGCGCCGCTGGAGGCGTCGTCGGCATTGCTGTCGACGGTGGCCTCGTCGTAGGTGAGGGTGGCGTCGAGCAGGGTGAGGACCTGCTCGCCGCCCTGGGTCTCCAGCACCTGGGTGGCGTCCTGCTGGGCCTTGACGATGATGCCGGTGGCCGGCTCGACCCAGAGGGTCTTGGTGTTGGAGTAGACGATGTTGGTCTGGACGCTGGGCGTGTCCGGGTCGCCGGCCAGGGTCCCGGGGATCTCCTGGTCGCCGACGTCCAGCCGGTCGATGCGCTGCTCGAACCGGTAGACGGTGAGGCCGTTGAGCTGCTCCTCACGGGTGAAGGCGGCCGGCAGGGCCCGCTGGGCCGGGCCGTCCCAGAACTGGTAGGTGATCCGCTGGGTGTCGAACGGGAACTTGAGGGTCAGGCCCTGGTGGCGCGGGTTCTCGCCGCAGCACTGGACCGACTGGGCGGTCACCCGGTCCAGCGCGATCCGCTCCTGGGTGGCGGTGATCACGCCCTGGTCGGCGGTGTCGACGGTGCTGTTGAAGGAGTCCCAGACGGCGACCTCGTCGGTGCCGGCCTTGACGTCGCCTCGGACGGTGCGGACGTTCTTGAGCTGGGCGCCGGTGATCTCGGTCAGCTTGTCCGGGCTGCGGTTGAAGTAGGTCCCGGTCCCGGTGGCCACCGGCGTCGAGTACTGGTCGAGCGGCGCCTTCTTCAGCCTCGGGTAGGCGTAGACACGCTCGAACAGACCGAAGAACAGCAGGAACAGCCCAACGAAGACGAGGACGAAGCCGACCCGGCGCGCCACCGCAGCCTCCCTACCAGCCGGTAACAACCGGCCTCGAACACTACACAAACATTGCCTCAAAAGACATAGACTGCGCGGTTGTGACCCAGTTCGAGACGGCCGTCCCGAGTCGCCGGTCCCTCCGTCGCGACGCGCTCGTGCTGGCCGCCGGGATGGGCGTGGCTAACGCCGGCAACTACGCGTTCAACGTGGTGATGGCGTTCCTGCTCGGGCCGGAGACCTACGGCGCCCTGGCCGCCCTGCTCGCCCTGGTGCTGGTCGGCAGCGTCCCCGGCCTCGCCCTCCAGGCCGTGGTGGCCAGGCGCACCGCCCTGGCCAGGACGGCCGTGACCAGGAGCGGTGCGGGGGCCGAGGCCGGCGGGACCTGGCCGGGGGTGGGTTGGCTGGTCGGGCGGGCCGGACTCGGGCTGGTCCTGATCACCGTGCTGGCCGGCCCCGGGCTCGTGCTGTTCCTGCACCTGGACTCGGCCGTGCCCGTGCTCTGGCTGGCCCTGGCCCTGGCGCCGACCCCGCTGCTGTTCGCCGTCCAGGGGCTGCTCCAGGGCCGGGAGCGGTTCGGGGCCCTGGCCGGGGTCATGGTCGCCGGGGCCGCGGTCAAGCTGGCCGCCGGCCTGGCCCTGGTCGCGGCCGGCCTCGGAGTCAGCGGCGCCATGGCCGGGGTCGCCGCCGGCGCCCTCCTCGCCTCCCTCGCCGGCCTCCGCCTCGCCACCCCGCGTGCCCCGTCGCCGGCGGCTGCGGACAACCCGCCGCCGCCGTCGTCGGCTACGCCGGGGGCTGTGGACATCCCGGCGCATCCCGCTTCGGGGTCGGCTACACTCCCCCACCGGGGGACCCGGCAGCGGCGGGTCGGGGTGGAGCTCGCCCGGGCCGAGGGCGCCGGGTGGTGGCGGGAGGTTGGGACCGCGACCACTAGCCTGCTCGGGCTGTTCCTGCTGGCCAACCTGGACGTGCTGCTGGCCCGTCATTACCTGGACCGGGCGGCGGCGGGGCGGTACGCGCTTGGGGCGGTGGTGGCCAAGATCGCCTTCTGGGCGCCGCAGTTCGTGGTCACGGTGATCTTCCCGAGGCTGGTGGGGGCGGCCGACCCGCGGCGGCTGCTCGCCGGGTCGGCCGGGCTGATCGTCGGGTTCGGGGTGCTGCTGGCCGGCGTCCTCGCCCTGGCCGACCGGGTTGGGCTGGTGGTGCCGGTGCTCGGCGGCGGGTACGCCGGGCTGGGGCCGCTGCTGCCGCTGTTCGCGGCCCTCGGGACCGCATTGGCCCTGGTGCAGCTGCTGTTGTTCGAGGGGATCGCCACCCGCGACCGGCGCATGGGCCGGGCGGTGGCGGTCGCCCTGGTCGCCGAGGTTGCCCTGGTCGCGGGCCCGCTGCACGGAAGTGTCGCTGAGGTCGCCGGGACCGCCCTCGGCGTGGCCGTGGCGCTCGCGGTCGCCGGCTGGTGGCTGCTGCGGCGCCGGCTCGGACGGCTCCCGGCCCCGGCTCCCGGCCCGGTGGCGCCGTGAGCCCGGCAGACGAGCGGGGAGCCCCGGTGCCTGGCGAGGCTCGCCGATGAGCAGCGACATGGTCCGGGTCCGGCGGCCCGACGAGGCGGGTGCCGAACCGCAGGCGCCCCGGATGCCCGGCCTGTCCTGGGAAGGGTTCGCCTACCTGGTGCTGGGGCTGCTGGTGGGGACGGCGGTGATCGGCGCCGACCAGGGCTGGTTCACCCCCGACACCAAGCCGGAGGTCTACCTGGCCCCGGTCCGGACCCTGCTCAGGACGCTGTCCACCTGGGACCCCGACCCGCACCTGGGGCAGCCGAACTTCCAGACCGGCCTGCTCCCGGTGAGCCTGGCCGTCTCGGCCATCGACGCCACCGGCCTGCCCGCCTGGCTCGTCCTGCGGGTCTGGAGGACGCTGCTGCTGCTGGTCGCCGGCTGGGGCGCGGTCCGGCTGTTTCACCTGCTCGCCGCCGAGCGCTCCTCGCCGGCCGGCCGAGTGGCCGCGGCCGCGGTGTACGTGGCCAACCCGTACGTGGTCGTGGCCGGCGCGACCACGCCCGTGCTGGTGCCCTACGCGCTGCTCCCCTGGCTGCTGCTCGCCCTGGCCAGGGCGGTGCGGGCGCCGACGTCGTGGCGCTGGCCGGCCGCCTTCGCGCTCGTGTTCTTCCTCATGACCGGCATGAACGCCGGGGTGGTCGCCCTGTTCATGTGCCTGGCCGTGCCCTGCTACCTGCTGTACCTGCGCCTGGCCGAGCGCACCCCGTGGCCGCGGCTGCTGGGCCCGGCCCTGCGCTGTGCCGGCCTGGCCGTGCTGGTGTCGCTGTACTGGCTGGTCCCGGCGGCCATGGCCGGGGAGACGGGCGAGGCGGTGGCCGCCTTCACCGAGCGGCCCGAGAACGTCGCCAGCACCTCCTCGCTCCCGGAGACACTGCGGCTGCTCGGCTTCTGGGTCATGTACTTCCAGCAGGACGGCCGGCTGGCCATGCCCGGCGCGGCCGCCTACCTGACCAACCCGCTGCCGCTGCTGGCCAGCTTCCTGCTGCCGGTCCTGGCCGCCGCCGCGGCCCTGCTGGCCAGGGCACGGGCCCGCGCCCTGGCGGTGCTGCTGCTGGCCGTGGCCGTCCCAGTGATGGTGGGGCTGTTCCCGCCGTCCAACCCGTCGCCGTTCGGGCGGCTGCTGTCGGCCGCCTTCGAGCAGGTCCCGGGCGCGATCGCCTTCCGGACCACCAACAAGGCCGGAGCCCTGGTCGCCCTGGCGTACGCGCTGCTGCTCGGGCTCGGGGCGGCCGAGCTGGCCACAAGGGCCAAGGGCGAGCGGCCCTGGCGCGGCGCCGTGGCCGCCGCCGTGGCCGTGGTCCTGGCCGTCTCGGTCCAGCCGGCCTGGACCGGGGGGCTGTACACGATCCGCTACCAGGTCCCCGACTACTGGCGCGAGCTGGCCGCCGACGTCAACCGGGGCTCGGACGACACCCGGGTCCTGCTCGCCCCCGGGGCCAGCAACACCGCCTACCGGTGGGGCATGGAGGGGCCCGACGACGTCAACCTGTCGCTGCTGTCGCGGCCCTCGGTGGTCCGGACGACCGTGCCCAACGGCTCCTTCGAGCAGACCAACTTCCTGGCCGCCCTCGACCTGCCCCTCAGCACCGGCGACCCCGACCCCGAGGTGGTGGCGGCCATGGCCCGCTACCTGGGCGTGGCCGAGGTGGTGGTCCGCAACGACCAGCGCTGGGAGACCTTCGGGGGCCCCCGGCCCTCGGTGGTGGCCGAGCGGCTGGGCGGCGACCCGTCGCTCGACCTGGTCGCCGCCTACGGCCGGGCTGGCGAGCACACCGTTGCTCCCGTCTCCGACTTCTACCCGCCCGACCAGGCGCTGGAGGACGCGGCCGTGCCGCCGCTGCAGCGCTACGCCGTCGCCCGGCCGCGGCCGATCGTGCGGACCGAGCCGGCCGCGGGCGCGATGCTGGTCGACGGCGACAGCTTCGCCCTCCCGTCGCTGGTCGAGCTGGACCTGGCGCAGGGCGAGCCGGCGTTCCGGCTGCTCGGCTCCGTCACCCCGGCCGAGCTGGCGGCCTCGGTGGCCGGCGGGGCCCGGGTGGTGGTGACCGACAGCAACCGGCGGCGGGCCTGGGGGAGCTTCCGAACCGGCCAGAACTACTCGCCCACCCTCCGGGCCGACCAGCCCCTGCCGGCGTCCACCCTGACCCTGTTCGGCGACCCGGACGCCCAGACCGTGACCCGCCTCGAGGGGGCCGCGTCGGTGACCGCCACCGGGTCGGGCTCGCTGCTCACCGCGACCCCGTTCGGCAAGCCGGAGTTCGCCTTCGACGGCGACCGGCGGACCGCCTGGACCACCGGCGACTTCGGGGGCGCGGTCGGCCAGTCGGTCACCCTGCGCCTGAAGGAGCCGGCCGAGATCGGGGCGATCACCCTGCGCCCGGTCCTGTCCGAGCCGGGCGTCCAGGTCGCCGGGGTGCGGGTCCGGGTCGACGCCGGCGCGGTCGAGGTCCCGGTACCGGCCGAGCCCGAGGTCAGGGTCGACGTCCCCGACGCCACCACCTCGCAGGTCACCGTCGAGATCACCCAGGTCCGGGGGGTCGGCCTCAACCCGGTGGGGTTCTGGGAGATCGGCGTCCCCGGGGTCGAGGTCCGCCAGGTCGCCCGCCTGCCCCGGACCCTGCGCCGCCTGGCCGGCGCCCTGTCCCCCGCCGACCGGGCCCGGCTCGACGCCGCCCCGATCGACGTGGTCCTGACCCGGGCCGCCGGCGAGGCCGGGGACCGCTTCCACGACGAGGAGCGGGTGCTGGACCGCGAGCTCTGGCTGCCGGCGGAGCGCGAGTTCGCCGTCGCCGGGCTGACCGCGGCCGGGCCCGGCCTGCCCGACCCGGTGGTGGACCGGCTCGCCGGGGCGCCGGGCAGCGTGGTGGCCAGCTCCTCCTCCCGCTTCTTCGACGAGGTCGGGGCCCGCGCCTCCCAGGCCCTGGACGGCGACCCGGACAGCGCCTGGGTCCCGGACGGGCGCGGCCCTGGCGAGTGGATCGAGCTGCGCCTGCCCGGCGAGCGGCTCGACCACGTCGACGTGCTCCAGTCCGTGCCCAAGGGACTGGTCGGAGTGGACGCCATCACCGCCGCCGAGCTCTCGGTCAACGACGGCGAGCCGTTCCTGGTCAACCTCAAGCAGGGCCAGACCAGGGTCGACTTCCCGGCCGCCAGGGTGCGGAAGCTGCGGCTCACCATCGACCAGGTGGCCGGGCTGGGCGGCCAGGTGCGGATCAGCGAGCTGCGGGCCGGCCGCGCCCGCATCCCGGCCGTCCCGGGGTCACGGCGCCTGCGAGGCTGCGTCGAGCTGGCCACCGTGGACGGCGAGCCGCTGCGGGTCCGGCTGGACGGCACCGTCGGCGACCTGGCCGCCGGCGAGGCCGTGCCGGTCAGCGGCTGCGGCGGGCCGCTGCGGCTGGGGGCCGGCGACCACCGGGTCCGCTCCAGCCCCGGCTGGCTGGTCGACCTGCTCGGGAGA
>JASLBL010000493.1 GCA_030146615.1 Actinomycetes bacterium | reverse complement strand
CCCGCCTGGCCGCCGGCACGTCGGTCGGGATCGCCGCGGCCCAGTCGTCCGGCGGCGGTCCCGTCGCCGCCGGCCCCACCGGCGGGGCGGGCGGCGCGACCCCGTTGCCGCCCCCCGGCTGACTCCCCCACAGCGAGGACCGCGGCTTCGGAGCAGGCTCCGGCGCCGCCTCCTCCTCCCACGCCGACGAGCCCGGCCCACCCCAGGCGGCTGTCTGGTCCGGCTCCGGAGCTCTTGCCGGCTGCGGGTCATCCATCCACGAGGCGGAGCCCGGCTGGTCCCACTCGGCCTGCGTCGCCGGCAGCTCGTCAGACGGCCAGATGAACGACCGGTCACTCGGCTCCCAGCTCTGCGTCGTCTCCTCGAACGGCCAGCCCCCCGACGGCGACTCCGGCGCCCCCTGCTCCGGCAACGGCTCCGCCGGCGGCGCCTCCCAGATCGGGTCCTGCTGCGCCGCACTCCGCCGATACAGCTCCCCGAACAACGCCGGATAGTCCGGTTCCCGTCCCACCGGCTCCCCCGCCTCCCAAGCCCCAGTCGGCGTCTCCACGCCCGCCGACTGCCACCCCCCACCCTCGGGATCGCTCCAGCTTCCGGAGTCGGTCCCGTCACCAGTGCCGACACCGCTCCCAGGGTCACTCCAACTCCGGGAGTTGGTCCCCGGCACATCCCAGCCGCCCCCGGCCCCCGTCCCGGCCCCCTGACGCGGATCCCCGAACGCCTCCGGACCCGGGTCCGGACGATCCTCCTGGCCGTACCGCTCCCACCCGGGGTCGGGGTCCGCCTGACCGGCCCCCCCGAACGCGTCGGCCGCGGCCGGCCGCCAGGACCAGTCGGGGTCGGGCGCCGAGGCCGGGTCCTGCGGGCCGGGGTCGGCGGCCCAGAGATCCGACTCGGAGCTCCGAGCGTTCGACCCACCGCCGCCCGAACCCGCCCCATAGCTCGTCGGGTCGGGCGCAGCGCCGCCCGGTCCCACCCCGTAGCCCGACCCAGGGTCGCCAGCCACCGGGGCGGGGTCGCCCGGGGCCGCGTCCTGGAGCGGGTGGTGGGAAGGGGGCGGCCAGCCGGGATCCGGCGGTGACGGGGCCGAAGTGGGTGGGGGTTGGTTTGCGGGCCGGCGACCGCGGAGGGTGCTCGCCCAGTCGTCCTCGTCCTCATCGTCGGCGTGGGCGGCGGCCTCCCGCTCGAGCTCGGCCAGCCAGGCGGTGTTGTCGAGCTCAGGGTCCTGGTCGCCGCGGCGGCCCTTGGCCCGCCTGCCACCCTGTCCCCGCCAGCTCATCGCTACGCCGCCACCTTGCCGGTGTTGACCGAGGTGTACTCGAGGTCGCCGAACACGATCAGCCGCTGACGGGCCGAATAGCGAGGATGGCAGGTGGTCAAGGTGATCGTCGCCTTCGGCTTGTTGTCCGGCCCGATCACGTTGTCGAGCACCTGGGTGTCGGTCGGCCGGACGATGGCGGTGCGGGAAACGGTATAGGTATAGACCGCCTCACGAGTGACGACCGTGATGGTATCGCCTTTGCCCAGCTCGTTGAGCCGGTAGAACGGCGCCCCATAGGTCGTGCGATGCCCCGAGACCCCGAAGGTCCCCGGCTGCCCGGGCAGGACCGTGCTCGGCACGTGACCGGGCCCCTTGCGCAGGTCGTCACGGCCGACCCCCTCGACGATCACCTTGTTGTCGAGCTGGATCTTGGGGATGTCGATCACGGCCAGCGCTTTCCCTGGCGGGACGCGCCTTGGGACGATCTTCTTCGGGTCCTTTGCGGGGGCGGGCGGCGTGGCCGTCCACTCGCGCTGCAATTCGTTGCGCAGATCGCGCTGGCCGCGACTGGTCACGGCGTTGGTTCCGACGAGCTGGTAGACGAGGAAGTAGAGGACGAAACTTCCCATCCCGATGAAGGTCCAGCCCGTTCCGCGAAGCAGCCTCCGCACCATCACCTCCGAACAGCCGGCGGCCAGGTCGAGGTCGTCCCGCCATCCTACGCGGTTCCAGGCGGCAACTTCTCGTTCGGGGAGTTCCGCCCGTCCCGGCTGACCCCGCCGCCCCTTGGCAGCCATCCCAGCCTGCCCACCCCGCCAAGCCCTACACCACCACGTCCAACCCGGCCTGGGCTACGCTCCACAGCCACCCGCCCGGGCCGGCCGCCTCGTGCCGTCGGACCCGCGGCTACGACCCCGCGAGCAGCTCGTCCACCCTGGAGCGCAGGTCTTCGACGGTGACGCGGCCGCCGATCCGGCCGGCGCGGCTGCCGTCCCTGGCCACGAACCAGGTCTGCGGCAGGGCGGTCACCGTCCAGCTCGCCGCCACCCCGCCGCGCAGGCCGGCCTGGTCGTACACGGTGGGGTAGGTGACCCCGACCTCGGTGAGGAACCTGGCCGCCTCCGAGCGGGCGTCGGAGGCGTCGACCCCGATGACGGTCACCGGCTTGCCCTCCTCGGCGTACGCCCGGCTGACCTCCTCCAGGGCCGGCATCTCCTCGCGGCAGGGCCCGCACCAGCTGGCCCAGAAGTTCACCACCACGACCCGGCCGCGCAGCCCGTCCAGGTCGGCCTGGAACTGCTCCTGGGTACGGGCGACCAGCGGCTCGGCGCCGAGCGCCGGCCGGGGCGCGGTGGTGGCCGCCGGGGTCTCCGACCCACCGCCCGCGCACGCGGCCAGGGCGAGGCTGGCCAGCAGCGCGACCGTCGCCGCGAGGCGACCGGCCGGGGCCAACGACGACCGGAGAGGAACCGGCGGTGGGAGGGTGGCCTCGACCTCGGCCAGAGAGCCCTCGGCCGGGGTACGATCGTTGGTCGTCGCCGCCCTCCCCCGCCGGGCCGGGCGGCGCCCCGGGAAAGGAACGCTCCGCATGCCAAAGTCCCGCTCCAAGCGGCGCCGGTACCAGCCGCCGCCCCGTCCCAGGCCGAAGCCGTCGCCGCCCTGGGTCGGTCCGACCATCGTCGTCTGCCTGCTCGTCGGCCTCATCTACATCCTGCTCTTCTACATGCAGCTCCTGCCGTCGTTCATCGACGACCTGGGCAACATCAACCTGGCCATCGGGTTCGTGCCCCTCATTGTCGGGCTACTGCTGGCCACGCGCTGGACCTGAGCAGGCCAAGCGGCTGACCTGCCGAACTACACCTCTGTCATTTCTTCCCCAGCTGGGGATAAGGCTGGGGACAACCTGACGGGAGACGAGCGGATGCCCGTCTACGAGTATGCCTGCCGCGCCTGCGGCGAGGTCGAGGAGCACCTCCAGCCCCTGGGCAGCGACGCCCCCGGCCCCTGCGAGGCCTGCGGCGGCGAGCTCCGCCGCCGCTGGTCCCGGGTCGCCATCAAGTACCAGGGCTGGGGCTTCACCAGCACCGACAAGCTCCTCCCCGAAGACCGCCGCAACCAGGACTTCCGCACCCTCCGCGACCGCGCCGAACGCATCGCCGACGGCGAATGACCCCAGCCGCCCGCCTGGTTGAACGCCGGTCGGGAGCCGCCCGGGAGGCGGCTGACCCCTGGTTCGCTAGTTGAACCGCGGGTCGGGGTTGGTCGAGGGCGTGGGGATCCGGCGCAGGACCATCTTCTCGGCGCAATGCCGGGGTGGCACGTCGGTCCCCTTGCGCAGCAGGACCAGCTGCTCGCCGCAGGTCTCACAGGCGAACACCAGTAGGGTCCCCTCTTCGGCGACGTCCACCGGCGGCCCCGTCGGTCCCTTGGTGACCGAGTACCCGCGGAACACCGCCCGCCCGGTCGCGAGGATCAACCCCCCGAGCAGCACCGCCGCCACCACGTCGCCGCGCCCGACGGCGAACAGCACCACGGCCCCGACGACCGCAGCCACCATCCCCAGCCGAACCCAGCTCCGCCGCATTCCCCTACCTGTCCACACCGGCTCGTTCCCGGCTCCGGCCTATTGTCCTACCCCGCCAGCCGTTCCAGCACGGTGGCGTTGGCCATGCCGCCGCCCTCGCACATCACCTGGAGACCGTAGCGGCCGCCGCTGCGCTCCAGCTCGCCGACGAGGTCGGTCATGATGCGCGCCCCCGAGGCCCCGAGCGGGTGGCCGAGGGCGATGGCCCCGCCGTTCGGGTTGACCCGGTCCCAGATGGGCTCGACCTCGCGGCTCCAGGCCAGCACCACGCTCGCGAACGCCTCGTTGATCTCGATCACGTCGAGGTCGTCCATCCCGAGCCCGGTCCGCTCGAGCACCCGCTCGGTGGCCGGGATCACCCCGGTGAGCATCAGCACCGGGTCGACCCCGGCCAGGGCGAACCCCACGAACCGGGCCAGCGGCCGGAGCCCCAGCCGCTCCGCCGTCGCCCGGCTGGCCAGCAGCAACGCCGCCGCACCGTCGGAGATCTGGCTCGAGTTCCCGGCCGTCACCTGACCGTCGGGCCGGAACGCCGGCTTGAGCCCGGCCAGCTTCTCCATCGAGGTGTCGCGCCGGACTCCCTCATCGGTCCGGAACCAGCCAGCGTCCGACCCGGGGACCTCGACCGGGACCAGCTGCGGGTCGAAGTGGCCGGCATCCTGGGCGGCGGCCGCCCGCTGGTGCGACCGGAGGGCGAACTCGTCCTGCTCCTCCCGCGTCAGGCCCCACTTGTCGGTGATCAGCTCGGCCGAGATGCCCTGCGGGACCAGGCGGCCCTGGTAGCGGTCGTGCATGGCCGGGCCGAAGGGCACGCCGGGACCGCTCATGGTCGAGCCCATCGGGACCCGGGTCATGTGCTCGACCCCGCCGGCCACGACCAGCTGGTAGCCGCCGGCCATGATGCCCTGGGCGGCGAACTGCACCGCCTGCTGGGACGAGCCGCACTGCCGGTCGATGGTGGTCGCCGGCACCTCCTCGGGCAGCCCCGCGGCCAGCCAGGCGTTGCGGGCCACGTTCACCGACTGCTCCCCGACCTGGGACACGCAGCCCATGATCACGTCGTCGACCTGCATGGGGTCGATCCCGCTGCGCTCGATCAGTGCCCGCAGCACCACCGCCCCCAGGTCGACGGCATGCACTCCCGCCAGCGCACCATTCCGCCGCCCCACCGGCGTCCGAACCGCCCCAACCACAACCGGGTCGAGCCCCTGTGCCCGCGCGTCCATGTCCTGCCCCTTCCTACAAATCCCCACAACCGAAGGTGGCACCCCCCACCGCCCCCGTCAACCAATGGGGGCGCCAGGGAACAGGCTCCGAGCCGGGGAGCCGGGATCCCGACCCCGCGGGGCCCTCGATCTCCAGCTTGCGCTACTCGCTCTGCTCGATGGTGATGCGCTCGAGCCGCAGTTCCTCGACCGGGCGGTCCATGGGGTCGCGGTCGACGGCGGCCATGGCGTCGACGACCTCCATGCCCTCGACGACCTCGCCGAAGATGGTGTGCTTGCCGTCGAGCCAGGGGGTTGGCACCTGGGTGATGAAGAACTGGGAGCCGTTGGTGTTGGGGCCGGCGTTGGCCATGGCCAGGTAGCCGGGGCGGTCGAAGCGGTGGGGGCCGCTGACCTCGTCCTCGAACTGGTAGCCGGGGCCGCCACGGCCGGTCCCGAGCGGGTCGCCGCCCTGGACCATGAAGTTGGGGATGACCCGGTGGAAGATCGTCCCCTCGTAGAGGGGCCCCTGCTCCTGGGCGCCGGTGGTCGGGTTGCGCCACGGCTTGGCCCCGGTGGCCAGGCCGATGAAGTTCTCGACCGTCTTGGGGGCGGTGTCGGGGAACAGGCGGACCCGGATCGGGCCCTTGGAGGTCTCCAGGGTCGCGTAGGTGTCGGCCACGCACGTCTCCTCGCCGTCGAGGCTGGCGCTCGGAATCGCGACCAGCTCTGGTCGGTGGCCACCCTACCGAACCC
>JASLBL010000440.1 GCA_030146615.1 Actinomycetes bacterium | reverse complement strand
CTGGGAAGTCCACTCCACGACCGGCCAGCAGCTGCTGGGCACGGCCAGCTACGCCCCGCCCGAGCGGGTCACGGGCGGCCGTGCATCGCCCGCGGGGGACCTGTACTCGCTGGGCGTTGTGCTGTACGAGATGCTCACCGGCCGGCCACCGTTCCTGGCCGAAAACGCCGAACAGCTGCTCCGCGCCCATCTGGAGGCTCCGCCCCGGCCGGTGCGGGCGCTGGTGTTCTGGGTACCGCCCGGGATCGCGGCCGCCTGCGAGGCTGCGCTGGCCAAGGAACCGGCCGGGCGGCCGGCGTCGGCGGGGGCGCTGGCCGCTCAGTTACGGGCCGCTGCCCAGGCTGCCCAGGCGTCCGCGGACGCGTTCTCGCCTCGCAGGATTGGCGCCGACCGGCCAGCGGAGCCGACCCGGCGGCTGTCGGCCGACCAGACAGAGGTCGTGGATACGCCGCACAAGCTGCGCCGTCGATCCCGCATGGTCAAAGCCACAGCCGCCGCGGTGGTGCTGCTCGGTGCGGCCGGGGCCGCCATGGCGCTATGGCAGACCAATCCTGATCGCGGCCGGCCGGTCCCGCCGCCGGCGGCGACGGTGCAGAAGGAGCCGGCTGCGCGGCCGGCCTCGATCACGGTGACGCTGCGCTATCGGGCCAGGGTCTGGACCCAATGCCGGGTGGACGGCCGGCTGGTCTTTGATGGGGTGGGCACACCAGGTGAGCGGCGGAGCTGGACGGCGCGGCGGCGCCTGGATCTGGTGCTGGGCAATCCGACCGGGGTGGAGCTGGTGGTGGATGGACAGGTGCTGGGCCGGCCTAACGGTCACGGCCGCCTCTGGCGTGGGTCGTTCCGCCCCAACCGGCCGCCACCCCCGCTCGGCTAGCCGCCGTCATGTGCAACGCGGTCTGAGAAGCGACTGGTCGGTCCAACATGGCCGCCAGGTTGGGGTAAGGATATGGGTTGGGCCGCTCAGCGGGCGGTTGACGTGGATGAAGAAGTCCGGCTTGCCGTTGCGGCCGAACCCGACGGAGCCGTCGCGCTCCAGCAGGACCTGGTAGCCATGCGGGTGAAGCGCCTGCCGGTAGACGGCCTTGCTCTGCTCGAGGTTGCTGACTCCCAAGCCGACGTGATCGATCACCAGCCCTCCTCTCCTCCTGCGGGCATAACCCTGGTTGTGCAGTGGGGCACCCTGGTCTGGTCTCAGCGGAGGGGGCGGAAGAACGCGCGTACGTCGCCGACGAGCAGGTCGGGGGCTTCCATGGCGGGGAAGTGGCCGCCGTGGTCGAACTCCGACCAGTCCCAGCCAAGCTCGACCTTCCACGCCCTGGGCATGCCGACCTCCCTGGTCTTCGGCCGTGCCCTGCGTACCCACGAAGGGTTCAGCCGCTGCGCTTGTCGAGGTGCTGGAGGAGGTCGTGGGCGGCGAGCTCGACCTCCTTGTGGCGCCATTCGGCGGCCCGGTACTGGCAGGCGATCAAGCCCATGCGGTGGACGCGGCGGAAGTCGCCGTAGACGAAGGCGTACTTGGCCTTGGTCTCGTCGGTGGCGCCGTCGGTGAGGGCCAGGTGCCACTGGGCGTACTCCTCCCAGGAGTGGGACTCCAGGAAGGCGTTCTCGTCGTCGGCGCTCGGCTGGACGTCGCTCCAGACACTCTTGAGCACATACTGGCGGGCGTCGATGAGCTGGCGGGCCCGTGCCACTGCTTGCTGGTTGACCGTGTAGGAAGCCATGGCCGGATTCTAGCCATGCGGGCCCGAGGTGGCGCCGTCCAGCACGTGACGGCCATCTACAGCGGGACACTGACCTGCGGTTCCTGGTGCCCTGGAAGGACTCGAACCTGCAACCTGCTGGTTAGGAGATGACTGCCCATCTTCTGGTCTCTACGGTCCAGTAGGGTCTAGGCAGGTCAGTTGGGCGGAGATTCTGGTGAGTACGGTCTGGTTCGATCCACTAGGGCGTGGCGGAATGACCGCGAGAATGACTGTGAGACTGCCCAGCGGCTGGAACTAGCCACTCAGAGATGGAACAGCGCGGGGCGGGGAACATCCCTCCGCCCTGCGCTCGTGCCGTGGCTGAGCTGCGATGCTGGCCAGCTTGTCGATGATGGTGCAGCCGTGACGGCGGTTCGCTAGCTTGGCGGGTTGTCCGCCACAGCGAAGCGGTTGCGACCAGCCGACTTGGCCCGATAGAGGGCCGCGTCGGCCTCTCTCAGCAGCTCCTCGGCTGTGGTTTGGTCGCCAGGAGCATAGGCCGTGATCCCGGCGCTCACCGTCAGCACGCCATCGTGGCCAGCGCCTGCCTGCGGGATGGCGAGCCGCTCCACCGCGCTGCGCACCCGCTCTACCGCCACCAGCGCGGTGTCCGGGGTCTGTTCGGGCAGCACTAGCACAAACTCCTCCCCGCCGTAGCGGTAGACACTGTCACCGCCTCGGAGCTCCTGGGCGATGGTGGTGGTCACCGCCCGCAGCGCCTGGTCGCCGGCCTGGTGCCCGTAGGTGTCGTTGTAGGCCTTGAACCGGTCGATGTCGCACATGGCCAGGGCATAGCCGCGACCGTAGCGTCGGCTGCGGGCGTAGAGGATCTCCAGGTCCTCGTCCAGCGACCGCCGGTTGCCCAGGCCGGTCAGTGGATCGTGCCGGGCCAGGTGGGCCAGTTGCGCGCGGTGGCGGGCCAGCTCGGCGTGCAGGTCAGTCACCCGCTGAGCCGCGATCAGCCTCGTCTCCAGGTCGAACAGATCGACCGGCTTGATGAGGTAGTCGTCGGCGCCGGCCTCCATGCCCCGGGCCACGTCCCGGCGGTCGTTCAGCGCTGTGACCAGGATGATGTAGGTGTAGCCGGCGCCCGCGTCGGCCCGGATGCGGCGGCACAACTCCAGCCCGTCGACCCTGTGCATCAGCAGATCGGTGATGAGGACCTCAGGCTTGTCCTGGTTGTAGCACTGCCAGGCGGCCTCGCCATCCTCGGCAGCCGTTGCCTGGTGTCCCAACCGCGTGACCGCGGCCTCGACCAGACGCAGGTTGAGGGGCTCGTCGTCCACCACCAAGATCCTCATCTCACGCCCTCCGAGCACCGCGGCGAGCCGCGAAGTGTTGCCAGCGGCGGTCCGCGGCACCAGCGGAGGCCCGGGCCGTCGAGTGGTTGGCGTCGGCCTTCGCCCAGGCGCGCCGCCACGCCTGCATCTTGCCGATCTGGTCCTGCTGTTCGTCCAACAGTTGCTGGGCGAGCTCGCGGGCTCGGGCACGCTGCCCTCGCGGGCCTCGGTAGCGGCGAGCTTGCTGCCAGCGCGGTGCCGTGCCGTCATCACCGTGAGGAACTCCAGATCGAATCTGGCGCCGCGAATCCGAGCCAGCCGCTCCAGGTGGGTTTCTTTGCCGCTGCCGGGCTGCTGTTGCGGGTCGTAGGGCGCCAGTCCTCGCTCGTTCAGCCAGCCTTGCAGTTGCTGGAGGTGCGCTTGTCCCTGTCGGTCGATGTTGTCGGCCGCCAACACCGCGATCACAACCCAGCATCCGAACCGTTGTCGCACTATCGCCCCTTGGCCGTCGTGTGCGAGCAGCTGGCCGCCGCGATCGGTCAGTTACCAGCTACTAGAGATGTCGACCCAGCGGCTGGCGGCTTGACCGGACCACCACAGAATCCGAGCCCTCATGTTGGTGGACCGTGAGTCCTAAGACGCCGGGGGATTGCTGCCGATGGAACTTCCGTCACGTCGGTTACCTCGAGCCAGGATCTAGACATGCGTCGGTTCTCGTTGTCGGTGTTGTTGATGGCCATCTGCCTGCTCCCGGTCGGGATCG
>JASLBL010000416.1 GCA_030146615.1 Actinomycetes bacterium | reverse complement strand
CCCGGCCGCCGCGGCTCAAGCCGGTGGACCTGGAGCTGCGGGCCGGCGAGGTGGTCGCCGTGTTCGGGCTGGTCGGCTCCGGCCGGACCCGCCTGGCCAGGACCCTGTTCGGCCTGGAGCCGGCCACCGGCGGCACCCTGGAGGTGGCCGGCCGGCCGGTCAGCGTGCGGGCACCGGCCGACGCGATCGCGCTCGGGATCGGCTACCTCGGCGAGGACCGCGCCGCCGGCATCGTTCCCCGCATGACCCTGGCCGAGAACATCACCCTGGCCTCGCTGCCACGGCTCGGCCGGGGCGCGCTGCTGGCCACCGGCCAGGAGCGGCAGCTGGCCAGGCGCTTCGCCGACGAGCTGGGCATCCGCGCGCCCCTGGACCGGCGGGCCGAGACGCTGTCGGGCGGCAACCAGCAGAAGCTGGTGCTGGCCAGATGGCTGTGCTCGGGAGCGCGCGTGCTCGTCCTCGACGACCCCACCCGCGGCATCGACGTCGGCGCCAAGGAGGAGGTGTTCCGCCTGGTGCGGCGGCTGGCCGGCGACGGCGCGGCCATCCTGTACCTCACCTCCGAGACCCGGGAGGCGCGAGAGCTGGCCGACCGGGTCCTGGTCATGGCCGGCGGCAGGATCGTGCGCTCGGTCGACCCGGACGCGCCCGAGGAGGAGATGATGGCGGCAGCGGGAGGGGTGCATGGCTGAGGTCACCACCGAGCGGAGGGCCCGGCTCCTGGACGGCGTCCGGAGGGCTGCCGTCCGGGTCGCCACCGCCGCCGGCGGCCGGGGCGGGGCGGTCGCCATCCTGCTGCTCCTGGTGCTCGGGTTCTTCATCGCCACCCCGGACTTCCTCACCGCCGACAACACCCGCAACGTGCTACGTCAGTACTCGGTCCCGGCGATCCTGGCCGTGGGCCAGACCATCGTCATCGTCTCGGCCGGCATCGACCTGTCGGTGGCGTCGACGGCCGCGCTGTCGGGCAGCCTCATGGGGGTCGCGTTCGCCCACTGGGGCTGGCCGGAACCGCTGGCCGTGCTGCTCGGGCTGGCCGCCGGGTTCGCCGTGGGCGCGTTCAACGGCTTCGTCATCACCCGGCTCAAGGTGCCGGACTTCATCGCCACCCTGGGGACACTGGCGGCCGTGCGCGGGGTGGCGCTGCTGGTCACCGACGGGCTGCCCGTGCCCGACTACGGCCGGGCGGGGGAGGGGCGGCGGGTGCCAGAGTCGGTTGCCACCCTCGGCGCCGACTCGGTGCTCGGCATCCCGCTGATCGTGGCCGTCGCCGCCGCCTGCGCGCTGCTCGGCTGGTTCGTACTCTCCCGCACCAAGCTCGGCCGCGCCGCCTACGCCATCGGCGGTAACCGTGAGGCGGCCCGTGTCTCCGGCATCAGGATCGAGCGCTCCAAGTTCTGGATCTACGTGACCTCCGGGCTGCTCGCGGCCGTGGCCGGGATGATGCTGACGGGCCGGCTGGCCAGCGCCAACGCGCTGATGGCCGATGGGATGGAGCTGCAGTCGATTGCCGCGGTGGTGGTCGGCGGCACCGCCCTGTTCGGCGGCGAGGGCGGGGTCGGCGGCACCATGATCGGCATCCTGATCATCGGGGTGCTGGCCAACGGCCTCAGCATCCTCGGTGTGGCCGAGTTCTGGCAGCGGGTCGTCAACGGCCTCATCATCGTCGCGGTTGTCGCCCTCGACCAGTGGCGCCGCCGGGCGGCCAGGAGACAGGACACATGACCGACCCGGTGCGGGTTGCGCTGGTCGGGGCCGGCCGAGCCGGGCTGGTGCACGGGCGCAACTTCTCCGCCGGCGTCCCCGGAGCCCGCCTGGTGGCGATCGCCGACCCGGCGGCGGAGGCGCGCCAGCGGGTCGCCGCCGAGCTGGGCTGCCGGCGGACGCTGGCCGACCCCTTGGACGCCGCCACCGACGATGGCGTGGACGCGGTCGTCGTCGCCTCGCCCACCTTCACCCACGCGGCGGTCGCGGTGGCCGCCCTCCAGGCCGGCAAGCACGTCCTCTGCGAGAAGCCGCTGGCCTCCTCGCTGGAGGAGGCAGAGCGGATCCAGGCCGCCGCCGACGGGTCGAGCGGTGCCTTGGTGATGGGGTTCATGCGTCGCTTCGACGCCGGCTTCGCCCGCGTCGCCGAGCGCATCGCGGCCGGTGACATCGGCGACCCGGTGTTCGTCCGCTCGACCGGGCGCGGCCCCGGCCTGCCGCCGGAGTGGGCCAACGACCCGCGCCGCTCCGCCGGGCTCATCGCCGAGGTGAACTCCCACGACCTGGACACCGTCAGGTGGCTGTCGACCCGTGAGTTCGAGAGCGTCTACGCGGCCGGCCGGGCGGCCAAGCGGCCCGACCTGGCCGCCCGCTACCCGGGGTTCGTCGACCTGGTCGCCGTCACATGCGAGCTCAGCGAGGGTGGACTGGCCCAGGTCGACGGGGCCTGCCCGGCCGACTACGGCTACGACGCCAGGGTCGAGGTGTACGGCACCGAGGGCGTCGTCATGGCCGGGGACCCGCGGGCGGGCACGGCGCTGCTGGTCCGGGCCGACGGCGCGGTCGCCGACCCGGTGCGGAGCTGGCGGGAGCTGTTCGCCGACGCCTACCGCGCCGAGGACACCCACCTGGTGCGGGTGGCCCGCGGCGAGGAGGCACCCCGCGTCGGCGTCGGCGACGGCGTGGCCGCCCTGCGGGCGGCGCTGGCCGTGAACCGCTCCTTGCGCGAGGGCCAGCCGGTGCAGGTGACAGGATGAGCCGGTGAGAGCCGTGGTGGTGAGCGCCCCCGGCACGGCCGAGCTGGTCGAAGCCGCGTGCCGGCCGCCCGGTCCCGGCGAGGTCCGGGTCCGGGTGGCCGTGGCGGGCATCTGCGGCACCGATCGCCGGCTCGCCGCCAGGGGTGCCGACCCACCCCGCATCCCCGGCCACGAGGCCGCTGGCCACCTGGACGACGGCACGCCGGTCGGCATCCACCCCGACGTCGGCTGCGGCCGCTGCCCCCACTGCCTGGCCGGGCTGGAGAACCGCTGCCCGGACAAGAGGTCGGTCGGGCTGGACCGCGACGGCGGGCTGGCCGAGTGGCTCTGTGTCCCGGCCGCCCACGCCGTGCCCGTTGCCGGGCTCGACCTGCGCTTGGTGCCCCTGCTGGAGCCGCTGGCCTGCTGCCTGCACGCGCTGTCGACCCTCGCGGTCCGCCGGGGCGAGGCCGCGCTGGTCGTCGGCGCCGGCAGCATGGGGCTGCTGTGCATGTGGGCGCTCCAGGCCGCCGGGGCGACCGTGGCCGTGGCCCAGCGCTCCCCCGAGCGGCGGGCGCTGGCGGCCAGGCTCGGGGCCGATGTCGTCCTCGACCCCGGTCAGGACCCGCAGGCCGAGCTGGGCCGGGCGCCGTCGGTCGCCGTCGTCGCCGCCCCCGGCACCGAGCCGCTGGCCTGGGCGCTGGCCAAGGTGGCCGTCGGCGGCCGGGTGCACGCCTTCGCGAGCACGCCGGGCGGGGCGCCGGTGGACGCCAACGTCGTCCACTACCGGCATCTGACGGTCATCGGCAGCACCGGATCGACCGTCGGCGACTACCGGCGAGCGCGGGACCTGGCCGCGTCCGGGGAGGTGCCGCTGGCCCGGCTGCCCCGCTCGACCGTCCCGCTGGAGCGGGCGTCGGCGGTGTTGCTCGGCCGGGACGGCCACGGCGCGCTCAAGATCACCGTCGACGTGGAGGGAACGAGCCAGTGACCGACCAGGCGGCCCTCGCGCCGTTCACCACCCTGCTGGACATGGAGCTGGGCACCCTCGACCCGCAGCGCGAGGTCGTGGAGCGCCGCCTCGACGACCTGCGCGGGATGTTCCTGGAGGAGCCCGAGGCCGGCGACTCGCTGGTGTACCGGGTCTATGCCATCCCGGCCCCGGCCACCGGCGCCAACCTGCTCTGCTCGACCACCGTGCTCGAGCCCGGCACCGCCGGCCGCGAGTACTACATGACCAAGGGCCACTTCCACCAGGTCCGCGACCGGGCCGAGGTCTACCTCGGCCTGGCCGGGGAGGGACGGCTGGTCATGGCCACCGAGGACGGGCGCCACGCCGTCGAGCCGATCCGCCGCGGCACCGTCTCCTACGTCCCGGGCGGCTGGGCCCACCGCAGCGTGAACGTCGGCCGGGAGCCGCTGGT
Organism: Actinomycetes bacterium; assembly: GCA_030146615.1. GTDB lineage: Bacteria > Actinomycetota > CALGFH01 > CALGFH01 > CALGFH01 > CALGFH01. Next base: position 2,130 of record JASLBL010000416.1, on the reverse strand, counting down.
GTTCTTCGCCGCCTACGTCGGCGACGCCGGCCACGACTACGGCACGGTCGAGCGCACCGGGTTCCCGGTGCTGATCGTGGCTGGCGACGACGGCCCGGAGGTCGTCGCCAACCCGCGGTACCGGAGGTAGGCGGATGCCGGTGTTCGTCGGCTGCGACCTCGGCACGATGGGGACCAAGGCGGCCGTGGTAGACCTCGAGGGCAGGCTGCTGGGCGACGCCTTCGAGGAGGTGCCGCTGCACTCCCCGCGCCCCGGGTGGGTCGAGCAGGACCTCGAGGAGATCGAGGCGTCCGCGCACCGCACCATCCGAGCCGCGCTCGCCGCCTCCGGGCGGGCCGCCGACGTCGCCGGCGTGGCCTTCTCCGGCCAGATGTCGGGCATCGGCGCCGTCGACGAGCGCTACCGCCCGGCGGTCAGGTTCGACTCCTGGCTGGACACCCGCTGCGAACCGTACATCGCGGCCATGAACGAGCACGCCGTCCGCGTGATCGAGCTGTCCGGCTGCCCCCCGACCTACTCCCACGGCCCCAAGATCCTGTGGTGGCGGCGGGAGCGGCCCAACGACTACCGGCGGGTCGCCCGCTTCGTGGTCCCCGGCGCCTTCGTCGCCGGGCGGCTCTGCGACCTGGCAGCCCAGGACGCCTTCATCGACCGCACCTACCTGCATTTCTCCAACCTCTCCGACACCCGGCGGGCGGCCTGGTCCCCGGAGCTGCTGGACGCGTTCGGCGTCGAGGAGCAGGTCCTGCCGCGGATCGTCGACCCGCTCGACGTCGTCGGCGAGGTGAGCCGCGCCGGGGAGGCGGCCACCGGCCTCCCCGCCGGCACCCCGGTCGCGGCCGGCGCCGGCGACCAGACCGCGGCGTCGCTGGGCGCCGGGGTCGTGGACCCCGGGCAGGCCTTCGATTCGGCCGGCACCGCCAGCGTGTTCGCCATGTGCGTGGACTCCTTCACCCCGGACGTCACCCACCGGACCCTCATGGCGACCCACTCGGTCATCCCCGGGGTCTTCATCGCGCTGGCCTTCATCAACGGCGGCGGCCTGGCCCTGCGGTGGTTCCGCGACCAGGTGGCCGTCGAGGGGGCCGGCGACCCGGACGCGTATGCGCGGCTGGACCGGCTGGCCGAGGCGGTCGAGCCGGGCTCGGGTGGGCTGCTGTGGCTGCCCCACTTCCAGGGCCGGGTCCTCCCACCGCAGCCGGCTGTCCGCGGCGGCTGGCTGGGGCTCACCTCCGGGCACCGGCACGGCCACCTGTTCCGGGCGATCCTGGAGGGCATCGCCTACGAGTACGCCGCCTGGGCCACGCTGGCCGGCGGGCAGCGCGGCGCCGACCTGCACGAGGCCCGGGTGCTCGGCGGCGGCGCCCGGTCCCGGCTGTGGAACCAGATCAAGGCCGACGTGCTCGGCATCGACTGGGTGCCGACCGTACGGCAGGAGTGCGGTGTGCTCGGTGACACCCTCATCGCGGCCGCCGCCACCGGACAGGTCGCCGACCTGGCGGTCACGGCCAAGGCCTGGCAGCAGACCGCTGAGCCGATCCGCCCCGACCGGGAGCGGCACGAGCAGTACCGGGAACTGCTCGCCATCCACCGGGAGCTGGGTGAGGGCGTCGTCGGCGTCTTCGAGCACCTGGGCGGGATGCGAGCCCGATGAACCCGGTCGCGGTCACGGCCCGTTCCTTCCGCCAGGTACCCGGCGAGCACCAGGAGCTGCTGCGCGCAGCCGGGGCGCCGGTCCGCTTCGCCGAAGCCGACCGCTCACTCGACGAGGACGAACTGGTCGAGCTGGTGCGGGGCTGCTGGGGGCTGATCGTCGGGGTCGACCACGTGACCGCCGCCGTGCTCGACGCCGGCCCCCTCCGGGTGGTCGTACGCTTCGGGAGCGGGACCGACAACGTCGACTTGGAGGCGGCACGCCGGCGCGGAGTCCGGGTCGCCGCCACCCCGGGCGCGAACGCCCGGTCGGTCGCCGAGCTGGCCATCGGGCTGCTACTGGCCCTCGCCCGGCACCTGGTCCTCCACGACCGGGAGGTGCGGTCGGGCTCCTGGTCCCGCCACACCGGGATCGAGCTGGCCGGCCACCGCCTTGGCGTGGTGGGCTACGGCGCCGTGGGCCGCCAGGTCGCCGC
>JASLBL010000393.1 GCA_030146615.1 Actinomycetes bacterium | reverse complement strand
AGTCGCTCGAGCGTTGACGTTGCCTCGCAGGACATCCCAGAGCGACGTCTGCTCGTTCTTGTTCCGGTCCTGCGTGCCGAACATCAGGGCACGCAGGTTCTCCCAGGTGCTACTGGTCTCATTCCGCGTACCAGTGGCCCGAGCGAAGATGTTGCCTCGCAGAACATCCCAGAGGGTCGTCTGCTCGTTCTTGTTGCGGTCTTGCGTGCCGAACATCAGGGCGCGAAGGTTCTCCCACGTGGACGACGTCTCGTCGCGGGTGCCAGTGGCCCGAGCGAAGATGTTGCCTCGCAAGACATCCCAGAGCGACGTCTGCTCGTTCTTGTTCCGGTCCTGCGTGCCGAACATCAGGCCGCGCATCGTCTCCCAGGTCGATGACGACTCGTTCTTCGTGCGGTCAGCGGAGCCGAAGATGTTCGCCCGCAGGCTCTCCCACAGCGAGGTCTGCTCATCCCGTGTGCGGCTGGTGGTGCCGAAGAGCCGCCCCGCCAGGTCGGTGAAGATCGAGGAGCTGCCGTCCCGCGCCTCGCCCGACTTGCCGATGACGCCGCTGGCCAGCTCGCCGAAGCGAGCGATGACGCTGCTCGCACCGCCCTGCACAGTGCCGACGATCGAGTTCATGCCTCCGGACCACGGGGCCGCCATCTCCGCACCGGTGTCGCGCATGTTCCGCAGGACCGCCTCGCGAAGCCCGAGGAAGCTCTGCGAGATCGAGGTGGCACCGCGGGATGAGGCTTGGCTGACCGAGTTGACGACGTCCACCCAGTACTGCGCGAGCTCGGGGATCGCGATGCCCGACATGCTGATCGTGGCGCCGACGTTGGCCACGTAGCCGCCCTCGGCGAAGCGCGGGATGTTCACCAGCCCGCCGGCCGCAAAACCCTTGGGCTGCACCTGGCCGGAGTTCAACGCGTCCAGATAGGGCACGCCGACCTTGGACACCGCCGCTGCTCGAACGACGTACTCACCGTTCGATAGTCGAGCGAGGATCGAGTCCGAGGTCGGTCCACCCGGGCCGTGCACCGGACCACCGGTGGCGTACCCCCCACCAGTGTTGACTCCACCCAGCCCTGACGCGGTGGAGTTGGGTCGAATGATCTTCGCCGTGATGTCGAGCGTCCGCGGCTTCGTGATGTCCTCAAGGATCCGGCGCGCCTCGGCGTCCTCGGCGATGATCCGGAGCTGACCGTCGGGGAGCTCCTCAACGATAAAGCCGAGGTCCCGCATCTGCTGAGCAGTCTCGGGGCCGTTGGACTGCACGACGATCGTCTTGTCGTTCGGCACGGCGAGCACCTGGACGCCCAGGTCGTAGAACTTGGCCGCAGCCAGTGCCGCCGGGTCGATCGTCGACTCCAGGGACGCGCGCAGCGCTTCGAGCTCCGGTGGCAGCTCGCCGTACTCCTGCTTGACCTTCTCCAGCTCCCAGTACTGGGCAGCGGTCTCGATGGCCTGCTTCCGGGTGGCGTCCACGTCACCCAGGCGGGCCTCGATCAGTCGGCCGGCCTGGTCCATGAGGGTGCGGATCGCACCCTCCTCGGCCATGACCGCATCCCGGTGCTCGAGACTGCCGGCGCCGTGGTCACGAGCAGCAGCGGCTGACCGATCGTGCGCGTCAGCGAGCGCCTCGACCTGCTGACGGTAGGCGAACTCCGCATCCGAGGCCGACAGCATGATGCCGGCCTGTTCGGCGAGCTCGGTGTTGACACCGGACGCCGCGCTCTCGAGCTCGCGCTCCTCGCGCTCCAGCTCGCCGATCCAGAAGGTCTGGCGGCGCTGGGCCGCCTCGACCTCGGGACTGCCAGCACCGAACTCGCTCATCCGGTGGTTGAGCTCGTTCTGCCAGTACTCGACCTTCTGCTGCGCCTGCTCCAGCGGCGAGAGGGCGTTCCACATCTCCCGCAGTGCGGCGTTGGCCTCCTGCTGCTTGCGGGTGGCAACGTCGGTCGTGTTGCCCCAGTGGGTGAGGTTGAAGAGGAACTTGTCCATGAAGGACTGGTCCCGGATCTCCTCGCGCGCCTGGGCGGCAGCGTGGCCACCCTCCAACAGCGCCTCGGCCCACCGGCGGGTCTCGGCCTCAGCCTGCTGGGTGATGGCGACATAGGCGCCGATCACCAGCCCGGCGCCGGCGAATGCTGCGCCCCACGGGCCGCCGAGCGCGCCGACGATGCCCGAGGCGCCGCGCTTGAAGCCGTCCATGGCGCCACCAGAAGTGTTCACCGTCTCGGTAAACACGATCATCTGCCGAGCCATCATGTCCACGGCGGTCGACACCCAGCCACCGACCTGCTGGATGACCCGCCAGGCACCCCAGGCCACCGCGATACCGGCGATCAGTGGCAGCAGCGGCTCCAGGTAGCCGAGCATGCCGTCCAGATAGCCCAGCAGGTCGAGCACGACCCCGCCGAGGGTATCGAGAATCGATCGAACGGTCTCACTCTGGGTGTAGAGCACCACCAGGCCGGCGACGACGGCGCCGATGCCGAACACCCAACGGCCCAAAGTTGCGTTCAGGACACCCATGCCGCTATTGAGCAGGGCGACCGCGCCGGCGGCGGACTGCCAGGCGACGACCAGCCCGAGGATCCCGGTGACGATCGCGCCCAGCGTGCCCGGGTCCATCTCGGCGATGACCGCTGCCACGTCGCCGAGCACCCGGACCACAGCCATGCCCATCGGCGCCAGAGCGGTCACGATGTTGATCGCGGCCAGACCGATCTGCTTGAGCGTCTCCCAGACGTCCGGGCCGTTGGTGAACAGCCACTCCATCAGGTCGCGGAAGGACTG
>JASLBL010000367.1 GCA_030146615.1 Actinomycetes bacterium | reverse complement strand
GGCCGCCGGCCCGCCCCCCGCCGAACCCCGGCCATGATCCCGGGCCGGGCGGCCGCCGGTCGCCTCCAGGACTGGGCGACCGGCCGCCTGGCGGGCGCGCCGGCCTGGCTGCGCGAAGGCGCCGCGGTGGCATTCCGGGTGGTCCGCCAGTCCATCGAGGACCGCGTCGGCGGCCTGGCCGCCGAGGTCGCCTTCTTCGCCGTGCTTAGCCTGTTCCCGGGCCTGCTCGTCCTGGCCGCCGCCCTCGGCTCCCTGGAGGGCCTGATCGGCAACGACCTCGCCGGGCGGGCCGAAGAGCTGGTCCTGTCGTTCCTCGACCGGATCCTCACCGAGCAGGCCGCCGGGGCCGTCGCCGCCGTCCGGGAGCTGTTCGCGCGGCCCAGGGGCGGGCTGCTCACGCTGGCGTCGCTGCTCGCCCTGTGGGGGCTGTCGCGCGGCTTCGTGGCCGTCATCTGGGCCCTCGACCTGGCCTACGACCTGGAGGAGCGGCGCTCGCTGGTTCACCAGCGGCTGACCGCCCTGGTGCTGGCGTTGAGCGCGGTCGTGGTGGCCGTGGTCGTGCTGGCCGCGGTGGTGGTCGGCCCCCTGCTCGGCGGCGGCCTGCGCCTGGCCGGCTGGCTCGGCCTCGGCCGCGAGTTCGCCGCCACCTGGGGGTGGCTGCGCTGGCCGGTCGCCTTCGCCATGCTGGTGACCTGGGGCGCCACCCTCTACCACTTCGGCCCCTACCGGCGGACGCGCTGGCGGTCCGGGCTGCCCGGGGCGGCCCTTGCCGGGATCCTGTGCCTGGCCGTGTCGGTCGGCTTCGGCGCCTACCTGCGCCTGGCCGCCGCCGCCAACCAGGTCCTCGGCGCCCTCGGCGGTGGCCTGATCCTGCTCGTCTGGCTCTACCTGCTGGCCCTGGCCGTCCTGGTCGGCGGGGAGCTCAACGCGGTACTGCTGGCCCGGTCGTCCGGCCGCCGTCCCGTCCCCGCCGATAGCCCACCGCCGCGGCGGGGTAGCTGAGGGGCATGCTGTTCGTGAGCTGGAGCGACCTCGGCCAGGTGCTGGCCACAAGCCTGCTGGTGTACCCAACCCTGGTCCTGGTGCTGCGAGTCAGCGGCAAGCGCACCCTGGCCAAGATGAACGCCTTCGACCTGGTGGTCACCGTGGCCCTCGGCTCGACCCTGGCCACCATCCTGCTGTCGGCCGACGTCTCGGTGGCCGAGGGGGTCCTGGCCCTCGTTCTGCTGGTCGGCCTGCAGCTGGCGGTGGCGTGGGTGTCGGTGCGGGCCGGGTGGTTCCGGCGCGCCGTCAAGGCCTCCCCGGCGCTGCTGGTGCACCGGGGCGTCCTGCTGGAGGACCGGCTGCGGGCCGAGCGGGTGACGGCCGGGGAGGTCCGCCAGACGGTCCGCAGTCAGGGCATCGGCGGCCTGGAGCTGGTCGAGGCCGTGGTGCTGGAGACCGACGGCAGCTTCAGCGTCATCCCCGGCTCCCAGGCCGGGTCGGGCAGCGCCCTCGAGGACCTGGCCCCGGACGCGGTCAGGCGGCCGCGACCCGGTCCAGCGCCGCCTCCAGATCCGAGCGGCTGACCACGTTGTCGAAGCGGGCGGCGATCTGGCCGTCGCGGTCGACCACGAACACCCACGGGGACGTGACGACTCCGCCCGAGGGCCGCAGCCAGGCGGCGGCGTCGTTGAGCTCCCGCGTGGGGAAGTCGCGCCACAGCTCGACGTGGATGAACGCCGCCCGGTCGCTGTGCTCGCCGGCCAGGTCGGCGACCAGCCCGGTGAGGTCGCCGCTGAAGCGGCTCTGGCGGAAGGCCGGGCTGGAGAAGACCAGCACGGCAGGCCGGCCGTCGGCGAGCGCCTCGGCCAGGGTGACGCGGTGCAGCTCGGGGTCGGGGACCTTCCCGGTGGTGGCGGCCCGCGAGTCGATCGCCCCCTTCGGCACCCCGGCCGACGACATAGTCAGGTTGGCGGTCTCCGGCGCCTTGTCACCGACCGCCGGCAGCCGGTGCTCGGCCCGCACCTCGAACTCGGCGGTCGCCTTGGTGACGCCGGAGTCCTTGAGGTCGACCACGGCCGCGACCTGCCACCAGCCGGCCCGGTCGAAGGCGATCGGGGCCGCGTACACGCCGCGGCCCTCGGCGGCGGGCACGACCGTCGGCCGGATCCCCGGGCCGTTCTCGGGGCTGCCCGGGGTGGGCAGGTAACGGCCGTCGGCGAAGATCGTCGGCGGCCCGGCCGACTCGAGCGGCACCGGGTTGGTCTCGTCCAGGAACCGCAGCTCCAGCCGGACCGTGCCGTAGGCGACCGGCCGCAGGTCGCGGGTTGCCAGGCGGACCATGAACCGGTCGGCAGGACCCACGGCCAGGTCGAAGCTCTCGACGGTGGCGACCAGCGGCACCACCACGCCCTGGGTGGTCGGGACCGGGTCGGCGCCGCCCTCGCCGTCCCCGCCGCAGGCCGCGGCGAGCAGCGCACAGGCGGCCACGACGGCGGTCCAGGCGGTCCGGCGGCGCATCCACGTCCTCCTCGGGCGGACGGCGGGTGGGGCGGTCGCCCCTCCCGGTGCAGGTTCCCCTCCCGAGCCGGGCCCACCGGGGCCGTCACGGGACCGCCGTGCGGCCGTAACCGGAGCGCCATGGTCGCCGCCGGGTCGCGCCAGGCCTGGCGGCTACCGGCCCGGGCGCTGCTGCTCGGCATGCCCCTGACCATGGCCGGCACGAGCCGTGTTCGCCCACTACGTGGCCGGCCTCTCGTGGACCCAGGCGTGGCTGGTCGGGGCCGTGTTCAGCCCCACCGACCCGGTCTTCGCGGCGGCCATCGTCGGCCGCTCGGACGTCCCCCGCCGCCTGCGGCACCTGCTGAACGTGGAGAGCGGCGTCAACGACGGCCTGGCCCTGCCGGTGGTGATCGTCCTGCTGGCGGTGGTCAGCGAGCGCGACGCCGACCCGCTCACGCTGCTCGAGGAGCTGGCCCTCGGGGTCGCCCTCGGGGTCGCCATCCCCTGGGTGGCGATCAAGCTGGTGCGCCTGCGCTTCTTCCAGGCGGCCGGCGGCCCCCGACCGCACCGACGGCGGGGCTAGTCGCGACGGACCGTTCCGTTCGCCGCCGCCTGGCCGTCGGTGACGGCTTCCCCGGGCGCCGCGTCCGGGCGGCGGGCCGGCGCGGGCGCCTCCGATCCCGCGTCCACCCAGCCGTCGATCCCGGCGATGGCGACCGCGACCACCGGGACGGCCAGGAAGGCACCGACGATGCCGCCGAGGATCGCGCCGACCGCCAGGGCCACCATCACCACCACCGGGTGCAGGTCGAGGGAGCGGCCCATCACCACCGGCTGGAGCAGGTTGCCCTCGAGCTGCTGGACGAGCACGGTCACACCCACCACCACCAGCGCCGTGACCGGGCCCTTGCTGACCAGGGCGACCAGGGCGGCCAGGGCGCCGGCGGTGACCGCGCCGACGATCGGGAAGAACGCCCCGACGGCCGTGAGCACGGCCAGCGGGAGCGCCAGGGGGACGCCGAGCACAACCAGGGCCAGGCCGATGAGGGCGCCGTCGACCACCCCGACGACCGCCACCCCACGCAGGTAGCCGCCCATGGTGTCCCAGGCCCGCCGACCCGCCGCCCGCAGCCGCCGGCCGGTGTCGCCGCCGACCCGGGCCATGGCGGCGTCGACCATCCTGGGGCCGTCCTTGAGGAAGAAGAAGGCCAGCACGACCGCGAACAGGACGCCGGCGACCAGTTCCAGCAGCAGGGTGGTCCAGCTCAGCGCCCGCTGGACCAGCATGTCGCTGCGTTCCTGGAGCTCCTGTTGGGCTCGTTCCAGCAGGTCGAGCAGTTGGGCCTGGGACAGGCCGATGGGGCCGGAGATGAGCCAGTCCTGGAGCTCGTCGACCGAGTCGCTCACCTGGCTCGAGAGCTGGCCGAGCTGCGGGATCACCTGGACGGCGAGCAGGTAGCCGGCCCCGGCGAGCCCCATGACGGCGGCCAGCAGCACGGCGGCGGTCGCGGCCGCCGACGGCCAGCCCCGGTCCCGCAGCCAGTCGACGGGCGGCAGCAGCATGGCGGTCAGGAACAAGGCCACGATCACCGGGACGACCACCAGCTGCAGTCGGACCAGGAGCTGGACCGCTAGCCAGCCCAGGACGAGCAGCACGAGCACCCGCCAGCCGACGGCGGCCGCCTGGCGCAGGGCCGGCGGCACCGCCGGGCGTTCGGGTCGGTCCATCTCGCACGCTCCTCGCTACCTCGTCGCCATGGGGCTGCACCGCGAGGTGGCCGGTAGTCAGGCCGACACCGGATTGGCACAGACCCGCTCCGCAGGATCGTCGCGGCCCCTCGTTGCGGTTGGGTGACGGCCCGCGGCCAGGCCGGTGACGGACCCTCCGGCGGCGTTGGCGAGCCGGCACGGTGAGGTAGTGGGCAGAATCAGGCCCGAAGGTGGGCCGGGCCCTCGCTGACCCGAGGCAGGTGAGGTGTGGCGATGGAAGGTCGGCCGGGCGCTGTCCCGCAGGGGCTGGGCATGCCGTGGGACTGGCGGGCGGCCGCCGCCTGCCGGCTGGCCGACACCAGCCTCTTCTTCGGCCCCGAGCGCGAGCTGGTGGGCGCCCGCCGGCTGCGGGAGCAGCAGGCCAAGGCCATCTGCGCGACCTGCCCGGTGCTCGAGCCCTGCCGGGCCCACGCCCTGGTCCACCGCGAGCCCTACGGCGTCTGGGGCGGGCTGACCGAGCGCGAACGGGCCGCCATCTGGGCCGCCGTCGACTCCCGACAGGCCTCGGGCGGCGATCCGGCATGAGCCCCGGCTGGCGACCCGGCCCGTCCCGGCCAGGGCCAGCACCAGTAGCCCGCCCAGGACGCTGCTGGCCCTGGCCTCACAGGGGCGGCTCGGACCCGAGCGGTTCGGCGGCGGCTGGCCGCTCCCTGGTCGGCTCCGGGCGGGGCTCGCGGGACTTACGGTCAGGCCGCGCGGCCAGCGGCGCCGCCCAGCGCCAGCTCCACGGTGACCCTGCCCGTGCCCCTGGCCGCCGCCTTCACCCCGGCCAGGGAGCGGCCAAGCAGCTCCTCGACGGTGGCGGCCAGCTGAGGCCGCAGGTGGTAGGGGCGCCGCCCGAACGGCCGGTCCAGCCGCAGGCCGAGCAGCTCCTCGGTCCGGTGGCCGGCCCCGGCGGCGCCCCAGCGCTCCTCAAGGACCAGCTCGACCCGGCGGCCGTCGACCACGGCCGCGACCGGCTGGAGGTCCAGGCCAGTGCCGGCCGACCAGACCGCGGCGACCCGCCGGGCGAGCTGGCCGAGCCGCTGGCTGGCCTGGGTGTGCCCCTCGGTCCAGACGGCGAGGGCGTGGTCGAGGTCGAGCGGGCTGATGGCCATCGGATGCGCCTCCATGAGGATGTGGGTGGACGGGTGGGCGGGCCGGCCGCTCAGGTGACCAGCCGGTCGCGCTCGACGACCGTCTGGCCAGTCCGGGGCATCGAGAGCCGGCCGAGGACCAGGCCGTAGACGACGTGGGCGACGATCCAGGTGGCCCAGCCGAGGCGGGCCGCCATGTCGGCGACCACCGCACCCCCGCCGAGCACCTCGGCCGTCAGAGGCGGGACGGCGAAGCTCATGACCAGCATCACGGCCAGGGCGTACAGCACCCCGGCGGCCACCACCGCGGGGCCGGCTACCCGGATCCGGGTGACCAGCGACGCGAACATGGCGCCGAACAGCACCGAGCAGGTCAGGTGGACCAGGGCGCCCAGGGTGACCGCGCCGGGGGCGTAGAAGAGCGGGTTGCCGGCCTCGGCCGCCGCCATCGAGGTGGTGGCCTCGTCGGGGCCGGTGAAGGGGGCAGCGACCAGGTACAGGGGGGTGAGGAACCCCTTGCGCACCAGTGTGGCGACCAGCATCAGCAGGACAGCCATGGCGATGCCGGCCAGCAGGGAGGCCAGCACCCAGTTAGGCCGGGCCCGGTCGGCGCCGGATGGCCCAGGTCCGGCCCTTGGCAGGTACGGTGCACTCATCGGAACCTCCGTCGGTCGGGTACCAGCGTTGCGGCTCGCTCACCGAGTAGGTGAGCGCCGGCCGGGCCGAGTCGACGGTCGCTGGTCGACCCCGCCGGGGGTCGCCGTGATCGCCGCCAGCGCCACCACGATCAAACCGGCGAACCAGGCGTTGCGCGCCGCCGTCTCCACCGACGTGAAGTCGAGAATCCTCGGCGAGAGGGTCAGCCAGGCCCCGAGCGGCAGGTTGGCCCAGGCGACGGCGCGGCTGCGCCCGCTGAGGACGGCGGCGCCGATCGCGGCGATGGCCAGCCCGGTGGCGGCCGCGTTCCAGGACGGCCGGCCGAACTCGCTGTACCCAAGCAGCCAGGGGCTAAGGAACACCCACATGCCAACGAGGACGATGAGCGAGCTCATTACCTGTGGGGACCGCCTCATCTGTCATCACCCGCTTCCTTCCGGTTCCGGCCATGCCGACCTCAGGCTGACCGCTTCGCCCGCCACCACACGCACTGTCGCCGCCCCGCAAGGCGCCCGTAACCTGGTCGTCGTGGGCGGCGCCGCGATCCCACGCCGCCGCCGGAGTCGTCATGGCCGTCGTCGGCTTGGAGCTGGTGCCTAGCGCTGCAGGCCAGACCGCCCTGGGTGCCCGTGGCGGCCTTCGTGCTCGGCGACAGGTACGGCTCGGCTGCTCCTCGCCGTGGCCGACACGGGATCTCACGCCCACGGCAACCGGGTCGCAACTCTCGGCGCCGCCCGCCGGACTACGGTGTCGGCTGTGGCCCCATCCGATATCGCAACGCACTTCTGGAGCAGCCCATGCCCATCGGCTACCTGGTGACGGTGGCGCTTCTGGCGTGGTACACGTTGTTCGCCCTGGCGCCTCCGCGGCCGCGCCACTCCAGCCCGTCGAACCTCAGCTACTGGTTCGGCTTCCTGGTCAACGAGCTGCCGGTTGTTGGCTGCGCCTGGCTGGCCGCCTCGACTCTGCTGGCCTTCGCCCAGGGCGACCTCGACTCGCCGGGCGCCTGGGTGGCGGTCGGGTTGGCTGTCCTGACGGCGGCCGGGCTGGTGGTCGTCGCCCGGCGGGGCCTGCGGGGCGGCCCGGCGGTCGAGCAGGCCCTGGATGCGGGCCTCGGCGCGGCTGGCGCGACGCCATCGACGCCCGGCTGGCCGCCAGGCTGCGGCGCCGCCTGCCGTGGTTCCGGATCCTGCTGTGGCCGCTGCCCGTGCGTCGACGTGACGTCGAACGGGTGGCGAACATCGCTTACGGCGACGCGGGCCGGCGGAACCTGCTCGACGTCTACCGCCATCGCTCCCGTCCCTCGGGCGGCCCGGTGCTGGTCTACCTGCACGGGGGCGCGTTCCGTAGCGGCTGGAAGAGCCGCGAGGCCAGGCCCCTGCTGTACCGGCTGGCGAGCCAGGGTTGGGTGTGCGTCAGCGCCAACTACCGCCTGAGCCCGGCGGCGAGGTTCCCCGACCACCACGTCGACGCCAAGAAGGTGATCGCCTGGGTGCGCGAGCACGGCCACGAGTACGGCGCGAACCCGGCGGTGCTGTTCGTGGCCGGGAGCTCGGCGGGCGGGCACCTGGCAGCGCTGGCCGCCCTCACCCCCAACGATCCGGTGTTCCAGCCCGGGTTCGAGCAGGTGGACACCTCGGTCACCGCCGCCATCTGCCTCTACGGGTACTACGGCGGCCTCGACGGCAACCGGCCGATTCCCTCCTCACTCCTGGGCTACCTTCGAGCCGATGCGCCGCCGTTCTTCCTGGCCCACGGCGATCGGGACACAGTGGTGCTGGTGGACGACGCCCGGCGCTTCGTCGGGCAACTGCGGAGCACCTCGTCGAACCCGGTGGTCTATGCGGAACTCCCCGGGGCCCAGCACGGGTTCGACCTGTTCCATTCCATCCGCTTCGAGACGGTGGTCGATGGGATCGAGGCCTTCACCGCCTGGGTGCGATCGCGCGGCGCGGCCCGGCCGGCGTCCACCGACCGGGATCCGCCTCAGGCGAACGCGAAGTAGCGTAGCCACAGGTACGGGACACAGACCAGCATGGTGGCGACGGCGACCACGGCCCCGTACTTGGTGAACTCGAGGAAGCTGATGGGGTGGCCGGCGCGTTGGGCGAGGCCGAGGATGACGACATTCGCGCTGGCGCCGATGGCGGTGGCGTTGCCGCCCAGGTCGGCACCCAGGGCGAGTGACCACCACAGCACGGTCGCGTCCTGGTCGCCTCCCAGGTCCTGGACGAGGCTGGCGGTGACCGGGGCCATGGTTGCCACATAGGGGATGTTGTCGACAATCGCCGACAGCAGCCCCGAGACCCACAACAGCAGCATGCTGCCCACCCACAGGCTCCCTCCGGTGGCGGCGGCGACCGCCTCGGCCAGCTCGGCGACGACGCCGGTTTTGATGAGCGCCCCCACCATGACGAACAGGCCCATGAAGAACGCCAGGGTCGGCCACTCCACCTCGGCCAGGAACGGCTGGACCTCGCGCCGGGCCACCCCCACCAGCAGCCCGGCCCCCAGCAGGGCGACCACCGACGGCTCCACGTGCAGGACCCCATGGAGGGCGAAGGCGACGGTGACCAGCGCCAGGACGACCAGGGAGCGGACCAGCAGGGGCCGGTCGGTGAGCGCCTCCCGCTCGTCCAGCACCATCAGCTCGCTGACCCGCTCGGTCCGGTACACCAGCGCCGAGCGGAACAGCCAGCGGCTCAGGCCGATGAACAGCAGCATCAGGACGACCACCAGGGGGGCCAGGTTGACCAGGAAGTCGGTGTAGGTCAGGTCGGCCTGGCTGGCGATGATGATGTTGGGGGGGTCGCCGATCAAGGTCGCGGTGCCGCCGATGTTGGAGGCCAGCGCCTGGGCGATCAGGAACGGCGCCGCCGGAAGGTCCAGGCGGTCACAGATCAGGAAGGTGACCGGGGCGATCAGCAGCACGGTGGTGACGTTGTCGAGCAGCGCCGAGGCGACCGCGGTGATGGTCGTCAGGGCGACCAGGATCCGGAACGGCCGCCCGCGAGCCCGCTTGGCCGACCAGATGGCGAGATATTCGAAGAGGCCGGTCTGGCGGATCACCCCGACGATGACCATCATGCCCAGCAGCAGGAAGATGACGTCCCAGTCGATCCCGAACTCTTCGGAATGGAAGGCGTCCTCGGAGGAGACCAGCCGCAAGGCCAGCATGAGGCCGGCTCCGGCGAGGGCGACCGCGACCCGGTTGACCTTCTCGGTGGCGATCAGCACATAGGCGCCGAGGAACACCCCGACCGCCAGAACCGCGCTCATCGCGCCCCCAGCAACTGGCGGATGAGCCGGGAGGTGGTGATCCCGCCGAGCAGCCGGCCGTCCTCGTCGCGCACCACCACCAGGGAGGCACCGGTGCGGGCGAGCGTGGCGGCCACCGTCAGCAGGGTGTCGTCGCCGTCGACCTCGGTGAGGCCGCCCGCCTCGGCCGGCAGCAGGTCCCGGACCGCTCGGCCGCGCAGCCGCTGCCAGAGGGCGTTGGCGACGTCCTCGCCGAGCGTGCCGACCAGCGCCCGGCTCTCGGCCAGGTAGCGCGGCAGGAGGAACGCCAGCAGGGTGGTGTCCGACACGCATCCCTGCAGGCTGCCGTGCTCGTCCTGGACGAACACGCCCTCCACCGCCTCCTCGGCGAGCAGACGGGCCGCCTCCTCGGCCGGCGCATCCGGGGTCAGCGACGGGTAGGTGACGGCCAGGTCACGCGCACGCACTGGACCGCTCACCTCCCGCGCCGGCGCCACGACCAGGTGACCAGCCCACGGCGGGTTCGCCCATAGCAGCGCGGCCATGGGTCGCGGCGGCGGGAAGCAAACCGGGCGGAATTACAGGCATGCGAACTCCTGGTCGGGCGGCGAGCAACGACTGCCGACCAGGCTTCCCGGCGCACCGTCGCGAGCATACCAACCTCCCCGCGGTGCGTCGTGTCGTTCGTTGCGGGTCGGTTGCGATCGCCGGTCGTCCCCGTGACGACCAGGACCTTGCCGACGTCCCGTGGGTTACAACCGACCCGGGCTCGGCTCCCGTAGGTCGTGGCAGCGCCCAGCCAGGTGGTGGCACGACCTGTGGCCGCGCCTCCCGAGGGACCGGTCGGGAGGCGCGGCCGCTCATCGGCCGGATCCCGCATCAGACTCGCCGAGCGCCCTCCATCGAGGGCCAGGCGCATTGCGATTGGTTTGCGGAGGGCCGGCCAAACCATGACGGGTGGGATGCGCCGTGGCCATCCCGGTAACCCCGCTGGATGAAGCGGTCGCCGTGCGACCAGCGGGTCGCCCGAGCAGACCTTTCCGCCGACGACCATCGGAGGTATGTCATGGACGAGGCAACGGTCGACCAGCAGCTGCAGCGGCTGTCGGGTTGGGAGCGTAAGGGTGACCGTCTCGCCAAGGAGTTCGTGTTCGACGAGTTCCGCTCTGCGATGAAGTTCGTTGGCCGAGTCGCCGACGCCGCGGTCACGGTTGACGATGAGGTAGAGATCGAGGTTCGCTCGAACCGGGTCAAGCTCGCGGTTGTCACCCCGGGCTCGGGGTCCGTCACCGGCACCAGCGTTGCCCTGGCGGCCCGTGTCGACCGGCTGACCGGTGACCATCACCACCCGGTCGGCATGGCCGGACCCTAGCGCTGCCAGCTACATCATCGAGGACCCCAAGCTGGCCCAGTTGGCGACGGTCATCTCGGGGACCGTTCCGGAATGTCCGCTACGGCCCGGCGGGCTTCCAGCAGCCGTACTGGATGGGCGATGCCCTTCAGCTGCACCTGCCCCAGCTCCACGAAGGTCGCCCCCTGGGGCGGCGCCCGCTGGACAACGGGCTCGCTCACCAGGACCCGATTGGCGCTGGCATGGGCGGCGATGCGGGCGGCCAGGTTCACGGTGCGGCCGAAGTAGTCACCACCCTGGACCACCACCGGCCCGGCCGCGACCCCAACATGCGCCGGCGGCAGGCCAGCCTGCGGGAACTCCTCCACCATCTGCAGCGCCGCCAGCACCGCCCCGGCGGGATCGCGGAAGTGGAACATCACCCCATCACCGAGCCACTTCACCGGCAGGCCGCCGTGCCCGCGCGCGGACCGGTCGACCAGCACCGCCAGCCTGCCGGCCAGGTCGGCGGCGGCCTGGTCGCCGTGCTCCTCGGTGAGCCGCGTGTAGCCCACCAGGTCCAGGAAGCACATCGCCGGAACCCGCTCGGGCCGCCCGAGCACGCCGGTCTCCTCCAGGGCGGCCTCGATGTCCTCGACCAGCTGCTCGATCCAGGCCAGCTCCTCCTGCCGGCGGTAGGCGGCCAGCAGCGCACGGTCGACCAGGGGGGTGAAATTGATGTCGGCGCCCCGCTGGGCGGGCCGCTCGATGGCGGCCTGCGGGTCGGCGCCGGAGGTCAGCAGGGGCGCCATGAACCGGGCCTGCCAGACCTCTTTCTCGACCCTGGCGATCAGGCGCATGCCCTCGGCGTAGCCGCGGCCGAGCCGGGTCGACCAGACCTGGTCCAGGAAGCCGCTGGACAGGCCGAGCTGCAGCAGCGGGACCAGCTCCAGCTCATCCTCTCGGATCAGCTCCTCGGGGGCCAGGCGGGCGAACCCGATCGCCTCCAGGAAGCTGCCAAGCAGCTCCAGCGGCACCCCGGTCTCCTGGCTGACCTGCCGGTAGGTCCGTGCCGAGCGCACCGCCCAGCGCCGGTAGGGGGCGGCCTCCAGGAAGGCAAACGACAGCCGGCCCTCCCGGATCGCCGCCGCGATCCCCGCCATCGGCAGGCCGGCCTGCTCGCCAGGCGGTGGCCAGGCGGACCTTCTGCACGTCGCTGGCTAGGAACGGGCCGGCACTGTCGCGGGCCACCAGGATGCCGAGGTCGACCATCCGCTGGACCTCGGCCTCGGTCACGCCGGCGAGGTCGGCAAGTCCTGCCGCCGAGAGCCCATTCATGCCGCCGTCATCCTAGAAGCGGCGCAGCCTGTCCGCGAGTGCCGCTCCGTCCCGGGTCGGGAGCTGGAGTGGGTGCCTTCGGTGCCGCGAGCGCAGCCGCCGTGTCCCAAACGCTGTGGCTGGAGCCTGGTGGCGGTGCCCATACCGACCCAGACGTGGCAGGAGCACAAGCCCGACGGGCGCTCAGGACCGCGCGCGAACCTACGAGCCGAACCACTACGCCAGCCTGGGCCTGCTGGCGCTGGACGAGCTCACCCGCGCAGCCAGGAAGTCCTCCCAGGTCCGGCGGCCCACCGCCCGCTCCGGGGCCAGGTTCGCGCCAGCCCGATAGGCGCGGTTGGCCTTGCCCGGCAGCCACACCGGCAGGATCGGCCGGTGCTTGCCACGCGCCCGCAGGTAGCTCCGGACCAGGGCGGCCAGCTCGTACACCCGCGGCCCGCCCAGGGCGGGCACCAGCCCGGCCGGCGCGCCAAGGGCAAGCTCCACCAGCCGGTCTGCCACCTCCGCGGCGTCCACTGGCTGGACCCGCCACCCGGCCGGGACCGGGACCACCGGCGGCCGGGTCAGCTGCTGGATCGTCAGCAGGGTCAGGTCGTGGAACTGGGTGGCGTGCAGCGTCGTCCAGGGCAGGCCGGAGTCGGCGATCACCTGCTCGGCGGCCCGCTTGGACGCGAAGTAGCCGAACATGGCACGGTCGACGCGGCTGGTGACCGGAATCTTGTCGGCCCCGACGACCGAGATGAACACCAGGTGCCGCACCCCGGCCCGCGACGCCGCCTGGACCAGGTGCCGTGCCTTGTGCTCGTCGCCCTTGGGGGTGCCCGCGAGGTGCACGATGGTCTCGGTTCCCGCCACCGCGGCATCGACGCCCCGGCCGGTGGTCAGATCACCGATGACGACCTCGATGCCCTCCCCACCCGCTTTGATGCTCTCCGGGCCCTGTGACGGGGCCGGCTAAGCACTCGGACCTTGCAGCCGGCGTCCCGCAGCCGCGGGAGGACCTGGCGGCCGAGCGTTCCGGTGCCGCCAGTGACCAGGACGGGTGACACCATGTACCTCCTCATCTTCGAGGTGTCTTCACCCCGTTTGACCCTCCGCCTTGCCGCTGGAGATCCGCGCGGGCTTCCGACCGGGTACCCGCCTGTGCTGCGGCAACCCGCGGTCACCTGCATCGTCATCTGACCGTAACGGGTGTCCCGGCCAGCATCCGTTGTCGCTCCTGGTCTGCTGCAACCCCGACCTACCCGCTAGCTGGCCACCGTCGCTGGGGCTTGTCGGCCGCTTCGCTCGGCTGCGCATTGTCATTCGCCGAGTTCACGCTGCACGGTTACAGCACGGTCACGCGGGCCGGCGGTCCAGGTGGGGAACGGCAATGATGGACGGCCCCGCATGGGCGATGGTCGGCGGCGGGTTTGCCGGGCTGTCGGCGGTCCGGAGTTCGGCGGCGCCGGCGTCGAGGTCTCGCTGAACCCCGGCGAGGTCACCGACCGCTGCGAGCCTTCGCCGCCGCCCGCTTCCGCCGGGCTCGGGTGAGGGGGTGGGCGCCGAGCGCCGCCGTCCGGGATTGTGACGGTTCCGTGACGAGTCCCGCTGGGCCGTTACAGGGCGCCCCCGACGGCCTAGCCCGCGCAGCAGTGGGCAACGGGGAGGGTGGTGCCGGTGAACACGCTTGCGGCGGGAGCCCCCCCTGCCAAGCAGGTCTGCCAGAAAGGCTCGGGGCCAGGGAGGGCTAGGGATGGAAGGAGCCTTTTGGTTCATGTTCGGTGTGGTCGTCGGCATGGCCGTACTGCCCCACCTCCAGGGGATCGCCGGTCGCATTCGGCGGAGCCTGGCCGACCTCGACGGCCTTCGGGACCGCAACACCTAGCTCGGCACGGCGTTGCTGTTCTCTCGTTCTGGAAGGCGGTGGGCAACGGCGTGCGCGCAGGTCGCCGGCTTGGCACCGGCGGGCGCTCGGTACCGAAGTCACCGACGAGCCTTCGCCCGAAGCCACCTCGAGGGCCTCCAAGGTCCGCCTGCCGTTGCAACCGCGGGATCCTGCCAGAGGTGGCGCAACGGCCAGTTCCCGGCTGCCCAACGCGCTATGCGGCGTGGATCCTGGTCGCGTCGGTGGAGCGGATGGTGCTGCAGTGGGTGGCTTGAGGGCTGGCGCGAAGGCCGGGCTCGACTCCGAGGCATCGACGCCGATTCGTCGTGGAGTGGCGACCTACCAGCCACGGCAAGAGGTGGGAGGCATAAGTGAGCATCTTCACCGCAGAGGTCATCGGTACGGCCATCCTGGTCCTGCTTGGCGACGGGGTGGTGGCGGCCGTCCTGCTCGCGCGATCCAAGGCACACAACGCCGGGTGGATCGTGATCACCTTCGGCTGGGGCCTTGCCGTGGCCATGGCCGTCTACGCGGTCGGCCGCTTCAGCGGCGCCCACATCAACCCCGCCGTCACCTTCGGACTGGCCTCCATCGGAGGCATCAGCTGGAGCGACGTCCCCCTCTACCTGGGCGGACAGTTCGTCGGCGCGTTCGCCGGGGCAGTTCTGGTCTGGCTCTCCTACCTGCTGCACTGGCGGGAGACCGAGGACCCTGGGGTGAAGCTGGCAGTCTTCTCCACCGGCCCGGCGATTCGCAATTACGCCGCCAACCTCGTCACCGAGGTCATCGGCACCTTCATGCTGGTGTTTGGAGTGCTGGGCATCACCACGAACTTCGGGGCGAACGTCCTCAACAATCAGCCCCTGCAGCAGGCGTTCTCCATCACCCTCCCACCCCTGCTGGTGGGGTTGCTGGTGCTGGCGATCGGCCTGTCGCTGGGAGGGCCGACCGGCTACGCCATCAACCCGGCCAGGGACCTGGCCCCCCGGATTGCGCACTTCCTGCTCCCCATTCCGGGCAAGGGAGGCTCCGACTGGGCCTACGCCTGGGTCCCGGTGGTCGGACCGATCATCGGCGGGATCCTGGGCGCCCTGGTCTTCCAGGCGGCCTTCCCCGGCGTCTAGGCAGCCGCCCCGATGTGCACGCCTTATGATCGGGAGTCAAGGGGCTGCCGCCGGTGCACAGGTTGGCCACCGACCGCGGTGGGTTGCGTGGCAACGAAGGCCGCTCGACCGACCGGCGCCGGGATTCGTGGGCCGATGGTCCCGGCATGGTCGGCAAGTGTCGTTGAACGTCGCGATCAATGGAGGTCATGGTGAGCGAGCAGAGGCCACCGGATGGAAGCCGGGAGCAAGAGGAGCGCCCCGACTTCGCCAGAGGACAGGACCACGAGCCCGAACTCGTCCCGGAGCAGGAAGAGCAGCCCGACTTCGCCAGGGGGCAGGGCGACGCACCCCGAGACGCTCCGGACCAAGAGGAGCGACCCGATGTAGCTGGAGAACAGGATGGACCGGAACGTGATCGGCGCTGACCGGTCTCCTTAGCCGTGAACACCACCGCCTTGGTCCAACCATCGCGTGCCTCGTGCAGAAGGCTGGACCAGGCAGCGGCGGCTGGCTCAGTGGAGTTGACCCCGGTTCGACTC
>JASLBL010000354.1 GCA_030146615.1 Actinomycetes bacterium | reverse complement strand
GGCTGGCCCTGGCGACCCGGCCCCGGGGCCCGGCGGCCCGGCTGGCGGCGGCCGGCGGCCTGCTCCAGCTGACCGTCCGGGCCGGGGGGCGGCTGGTCGCCGGGGCCGACCCGCGCCTGGCCGTCGCCTACCCGGTGGCCGACCTGGTCCTGCTGGCCGTCTACGCCGACTCGGTCCGTCGCCGCCGCACCGGTGCCCCCCTCACCTGGAAGGGCCGCACCTACCCGGCCCGTACTGATCCGGGGACGACGGGCGGAACCACTGGCCTCCGGCCGGGGCGGTCCCCCGGCCGGCCCGGCGACGCGCGATCGTGACGAAGGGTTTTCGGAGCGCCGTCCCTCCAGTGGCTACCATGGCCGCTATGGCCGCTCCGATCTCGATCCGCCTGCGGGCCGCCTCGCCGGGGCTGCTCGCCCTGCCGTGGCTGGACCCGCTGGAGAAGTGGCCGGACGACGCGGCCAACTTCCGCGACCTCAACGTCGGGCCGAGCCGGCACCTGGTCCGGTTCGTTGAGGCCGACTACGTGCTCTACGCCCTCAAGGAGCTGCCCACCCGGATCGCCGACAAGGAGTACCGGGTGCTGCGCGACCTCGAGGTCCGCGAGCTCCCGGCGGTGCGGCCGGTCGGGCTGGTCGACCAGCCCGACACCGGCAACTCGATCCTGGTCACCGAGTACCTGGAGCACTCCTGGCAGTTCCGGCGGCTGTTCCGCCGGCTCCCCCGGGAGCTGGTCAAGCACCGCGAGCGGCTGCTCGACGCCATCGCCGGCCTGCTCGTCGACCTGCACCGCGAGGGGGTGTTCTGGGGCGACTGCTCCCTGGCCAACACCCTGTTCAAGCGGGACGGCCAGCTCCTCCAGGCGTTCCTGGTCGACGCCGAGACCAGCGAGGTCCACGCGTCCCTGAGCGATGGCCAGCGCGCCCACGACCTCGACATCCTGGTCGAGAACGTCTCCGGCGACCTGGTCGACGTCTCGATGGAGCTGGGGGAGAGCGGCGAGCGGATCGACGAGGACCTGGCCGCGGCCGAGAGCATCGCCGACCGCTACCGGGCCCTGTGGGACGAGCTGACCCACGAGGAGACCTTCGCCAACGACGAGCGCTACAAGGTCGAGGCCCGGGTGCGCCGGCTCAACGAGCTCGGCTTCGCCATCGACGAGCTGGCCCTGGAGCCGGCCACCGAGGACCGCAGCACCCTGCGGCTCAAGGTCGCGGTGGCCAACCGGCGCTTCCACGCCCAGGAGCTCCAGCGCCTGACCGGCCTGGAGGTCGGGGAGGGCCAGGCCACGATCCTGCTCAACGACCTGCGCGCCCACCAGTCGCGGCTGGCCGTGGAGCGGCCCGGGGCGGTGGTCGGCGACGTGGTCGCCGGCTTCCGCTGGCGCACCGACGTGTTCGAGCCGGGCATGGCCAAGGCGGCGGTCGCCCTCGGCGACGTCGCCGACCCGATCCAGGCCTACTGCGACCTGCTCGAGGTCCGCTGGCTGCTCTCGGAGCGCGAGGGCCACGACGTCGGCGAGGAGACCGCCCTGGCCGCACTGGCGGCCAGGCAGGCCCCGTCGGAGTCGGCGGCCCAGATGGTTGTGGCCGAGACGGCCACGGCCAGCTTCCCCCAGGTCGGGCCCTAGGTCTCGACGCCGAGGTCGCCGGTGAGGTAGCGCTGCAGGGTCGGCCCGATGGCCGCGACCACCTGGGCCGCCGGGGCCGAGGCGAGCGGCTCGACCTTGATGATGTAGCGGGCCATGGCCAGGCCGATGATCTGGGAGCCGGCCAGAGTGGCCCGGAGCCGGGCGTCGGGGCTGCCCAGCCGGTGGGCGATCTCGCCCAGGACCTCCTCGGTGATGAACTCGCGCAGCATCCCGGCGGCGTGCTCGTCGCCGACGGCCGAGCGGACCAGGGCCAGCAGCGGGCTCTGGGTCGCCGCGTGGTCCCAGACCGACAGGAACAGCCCGATCATCCGCTGGCCGGCCTGGCCGGGGTCCTGCTCGAGCACGGCCATGAGCTGCTCGACCGGGTTCACCGGGAGCTGGACGGCGGCCACGAACAGGTTCTGCTTCGTGCCGAAGTAGTGGTGGACCAGGGCCGGGTCGACCCCGGCCAGCCTGGCCACGTCGCGGATGGTGGCGTGCTGGTAGCCCTGCTCGGAGAACACCTGGCGGGCGGCGTCCAGGATCGCCTCCCTGGTCCCGCTCACCCCGGGCCGCCGGCCGGTCCGTGCCATCGCCTCGTCCCTCCTCGAACTCGCCAGCTGTTGAAATAGCCTACCGGAGATCGCTAGGGGCGGCCGGTGAGCAGGAAGCTCGCCCGCTCGTCGTAGGCGAGCAGGCCCACGAAGCCGGAGCGGACTTTCAGGCTCACCTCCCGGATCTCCTTGACGACCAGGCCGTCGGCGTCCAGCCAGAGGTCGCGGACGGCCCCGCCCGACGACTGGCCGGACAGGGCGGTGAGCAGGCGCAGGTGGCGGGTCGCGACCGGGCCGGCGCCGGTCTGGACGGTCTCGGGGCCGACGTAGACGGTGGTGTTGGCCGAGACCGAGGTGCCCTCGACGCAGCGCCAGCTCCGCGAGCTGCCGGGGGGCTGGCCGGTGAGCAGGCGCCGGCCGACGGGGGCGCAGGCGAACCGCTGGGTGCCGGGGACCAGGAAGTAGGTCAGGCTGGTCGAGTAGGCGAAGTCGTCGGCGTCGGCGCCGCCGGCGCAGAAGTCGTAGGCCTCGGTGTGCTGGGTGAAGATGGGCACGGTCTCGCGCCAGCGGCAGCCGCCCCGCCAGCTGATCACCCGGACCGTCTCCGCCGGGTAGGCCCGGTCGACCCCGAACCGGTCGACCCGCTCGTAACCGCTGGTCCGGTAGCGGTAGACCCCGGCCGGCGGCCGCGGGCCGGGCAGCTCCCCAGCCGGGGCCGGGCCGGCCAGGAAGCTGGCCGCGGCCCGCTCGGCGGTGACCGGCGTGGCCAGCCCCCGGCCCCAGAGCAGGAACCCGTCGGCCACAGCCACCACCACGGCGACCACGACGGCGGCCCGCAGCAGCCGGCGGCGGGCCGGCCGGGGCGGGGCGGCGGCCGCCGGCGCCTCCCCGGCCAGGGCCGGAGGTCTCATCGGGCGCCGGGGGTGGTGACGCTGACGCGGCGTTCGGCCCGGGCGGCGGCCCGGGCGGCGAGCAGGTGGCGGCCGGACACGCCCAGGCGGCGGTGGCGGGGGACCCGGACCCGGCGGTGAAGGACCTGGTAGCCGGCCCGCTCGACCTCGTCCAGGATGCCGCCGTACAGGTCGAAGGCGACCCGGATGCAGGGTCGGGAGGAGGGGGCCAGGAGCTGGATGCCGGGCTCGGCGGCCCGGTAGTGGGCTCGGGCCCGCTCGACCTCGAAGGCCAGCAGCTCGGCCACCCGGGGGCTGGCCTGGGCGGCGGCCAGGTCGGCCCGGCTGAGCCCGAACCGGGCCAGGTCCTCGGCCGGCAGGTACACCCGCCCGCGCTGGAGGTCCTCGCCGATGTCGCGGATGAAGTTGGTGAGCTGGAAGGCCAGCCCCAGCTGGCGGGCGTGGCTGCGGGCGGCTGGGGGGTCGGCCGACTCCAGGATCGGGGCCAGCATGGTCCCGATCACCGCCGCCGACCCCTCCATGTAGCCACACAGGTCCTGGTAGGTCCGGTAGGTGGTGGTGTGCAGGTCGGCGGCCATCGAGTCGAGGAACTTCTCGAAGTCGGCCACCTCCAGGTCGAAGGCCCGCACCGTGTGGAGCACGGCCGGCAGGACCGGGTCGTCGCAGGGGGCCCCGCGCAGGCCGGCGAAGAAGCGCTCGCCCCAGGCCCGCAGGGCGGACGCTTGGGCGGCCCGGTCCAGGGTCGATGCGAGGTCGTCGACGATCTCGTCGGCGTAGCGGGTGAAGCCGTACAGGGCATGCACGTGGCGCCGCTTCCAGCGGGGCAGCAGGAGGGTGGCCAGGTAGTAGGTGCGGCCGTGGCGGGCATGGAGCTGGCGGCAGCGCTCGTAGGCCGCCCCCAGCGTCCGCGGCTCCAGGCCGACCGGCGGGGCCGGCTGCGGTGCTCGGGCCGCGGCCGGGGCCAGCTTGACCAGCCTCATTCTGGCCTCCGGGGACTACCGCTCCGCTCCTTGGGCCCCCGGGCCCCCCGCGACAGCACCCGCTCGGCGGCCAGGCGGCCCGAGATCAGCACCATCGGGACCCCGACCCCGGGCACGGTCCCCATGCCGGCGAACACCAGGCCCGGCACCTGCGCCGAGGCGTTGGCCGGCCGCAGCCAGCCGGTCTGGCTGAAGCGATGGTCGAGCGAGAACGGCGTCCCCGCGGACAGCCCCTGGGCCTCCCAGGCGGGCGGGTCGACGACCAGCTCGACCGCGCTGTCGCGGCGCAGGTCGCCGTAGCCGAGGGCGGCCAGGCGGCCGTACAGCCGCTCCCGAAGGCGCGGCCCGACCTCGGCCCAGTCCAGCCCGGCCCGGGTGTTGGCCGTCGGCTCGAGCACGAACAGGGTGGCGTGGCCCGGCGGGGCGGCGTCGGCGTCCTCGGGCGAGGGGTAGGTGACGAGCAGGCTCGGGTCGGGCTGGATGCCGCCGTGGCGGGTCAGGGCCTCGAAGGTGGCCTTCCAGTCGCGGCCCAGGTGGACGGTGTGGTGGGCCTGGCCCTCCAGCTGGCGGGTCAGCCCCAGGTGGACCAGGTAGCAGGACGGCGACCAGTGGAGCCGGCGCCGCTGCACCCGCCAGTCCCGGGCCGCCGGGGGCAGCAGGTGGGCGTAGGCGGCGGGCAGGTCGCCGGCCACGACCACGTCCCGGGCGGCCAGGCGCTCGCCGCCGGCCAGCACCACCCCGGTGACCCCGTCCGGCCCGCCCTCGACCCGCTCGACCCGGGTCGAGAGCCGCAGCGACGCCCCCGCCTTCTCGGCCACCCCGGCAAGGGCCTGGGCCAGGGCGTGCATGCCGCCCCGGCGGGGGAAGAAGGCCCCGCCGACGGTGTCCATGTGGGCGACCACGGCGTAGATGCCGAGGGCGTCGAACGGCGACAGGCCGGTGTACAGGGCCTGGAAGGTGTGGGCCCGGCGCAGCCGCCAGTCGGTCAGGTGGGTGGCGACCAGGTTGTGCAGGCGGCGGAACCCGCCCAGGCGGGCCAGCCGCGCCAAGGCCAGCGGCCGCAGCAGGTCGGCCGGGCCGTCGAAGTTGCGGTCGATGAACTGCCCCCACTCGGCGTCCACCATCCGCCCCAGGTGGCCGCGGAAGGCCAGGTAGCGGGCGGCCTCCTCGGGGCCGGCGAGCCTCTCGACCTCGGCCGCCATCCGCTCGGCCCCCGGCACCACGTCGAGCCGCGACCCGTCGTGGAAGGTGAGCCGGTAGATGGGGTCGAGCGGGGCCAGCTCCAGCCAGTCCTCCAGCTCCTCGCCGGCCGCCCCGACGGTCGTCCGGACGACCTCGGGCATGGTCAGCACCGAGGGGCCGGTGTCGAAGCGGTAGCCGCCGGCGGTGGCCGTGCCGCAGCGCCCGCCCGGGACCGCCTCGGCCTCGACCACGACCACGTCGCGGCCGGCGGCGGCCAGGTGGATGGCGGCCGAGAGGCCGGCCAGCCCGGCCCCGACGACCACCGTCTGGGACGCCATGGCCGGCTAGGCGCTCCGGTCGGTGACGTGGTCGGCCAGGGCCGCCAGGGTCTCCCGGGCCGTCTCGTCGATCCCGACGGCCGCGGCCAGGGCGTCCTTGGCCTGGGCCAGGAGCACGGCGATGCGGGCCTCGGTGGCCTCCAGCGCGCCGCAGCCGGTGATCAGCCGGCGCAGCTCGGCGACCTCGTCCTCGGACAGCTTGGCGTTGCCGAGGGCGCTCTCCAGCAGCTGCCGCCCGGCCCGGCCGGCGCGCTGGCGGGCCAGCATGACCAGGTAGGTCTCCTTGCCCTCGCGCAGGTCGTCCCCGGCCGGCTTACCGGTCACCTCGGGGGCGCCGAACACCCCCAGGATGTCGTCGCGGAGCTGGAACGCCTCGCCCAGCGGCAGCCCGTAGGCCGAGTAGGCCCCGGTTAGGCGGGGCGCGCCCGCGGCCAGGGCGTGGCCCAGGTGCAGCGGCCGCTCGATGGTGTACTTGCCCGACTTGTAGGTCAGGACCCGGCGGACGGCGTCCTCGTCGGGGGCGCCCCGGCGGGCCTCGACCAGGTCCAGGTACTGGCCGCCCATCAGCTCCGAGCGCAGCCGGTTGAAGACCCGCAGGGCGGCGGCCAGCCGGTCGTCGGGCAGGCCGGCCTCGGCCAGGGCCACGTCCGCCCAGGTGAAGGCCAGGTCGCCCATGAGCATGGCCGCGCCCTCGCCGAAGGCGGCCGGGTCGCCCCGCCAGGCCAGGCCGCGGTGCAGGCCGGCGAAGCCGACGTGCATGGCCGGGCGGCCCCGACGGACCTCGGAGCCGTCCATGATGTCGTCGTGGATGAGGGCGCAGACATGCAGCAGCTCGACCGAGCAGGACGCCCGGATGGCGGCGTCGGCCGCCGGACCGGTGGCCGGGCCCCCGGCGCCCCGGTAGCCCCAGTAGACGAAGGCCGGCCGCAGCCGCTTGCCCCCCTCCAGGGCGAACCGGGTCAGGGCCTCGGTGACCGGGCCGTTGTCGGCACCCAGGAACCCGAGAGCCGACAGCTCCTGGTCGAGCAGGGCGGCCAGGGAGGTGTCGACTCGGGCACGCAGGTCCTCGGCGTCCAGGGGGGACACCGGGACGGGCTGGGCGGCCTCGGTCACCTGGCTCGCGCTTCCTCTGGGGCTGGTGATAGCGGTCATGCCTGCTTCTTCGATGCCAGCATCCTAGTCGGATGCACCATCTGGCGCCCTCGAAACGTCACCCCGGCCGGGTAGGCTGACCCGGCCATGAGCTCCCAGGTGCGGCCGACCGGCGAGCTGGTCGCCGGCGGGCGGCCGCTGGCGCCGGGCGAGGCCGACGGGATGGGGATCCTCCACGCCGACCTGGACGCCTTCTACGCCAGCGTCGAGGTCCAGAAGGACCCGTCCCTGCGTGGCCGCCCGCTGCTGGTCGGGGGGACCGGCGGGCGCGGGGTCGTCACCTCGGCCTCGTACGAGGCCAGGGCGTTCGGCTGCCGCAACGCCATGCCGATGGCCAGGGCCCGCCGGCTCTGCCCCCAGGCGGTGGCCGTCCCGCCCGACTTCGCCGCCTACCGCCGCGCCTCGGCGGCCGTGATGCGGATCTTCCAGAGCGTCACCCCGCTGGTCGAGCCGCTCGCCCTGGACGAGGCGTTCCTGGACGTCCGCGGGGCCAGGGGGCTGTTCGGCGACGCCGTGGCCGTGGCCCGGCTACTGCGGGCCCGGGTCCGGGCCGAGTGCGGCCTGGCCCTGACCGTCGGGGTCGCCGGCAGCAAGTTCCTGGCCAAGCTGGCCTCGACCCGGGGCAAGCCGGACGGCCTGCTGGTGATCCCGCCCGGCCGGGCACTCGAGTTCCTCCACCCCCTGCCGGTGGACGCCCTCTGGGGGGCCGGGCAGGCGACCATCGACGTGCTCGCCCGCTACGGCCTGCGCACCGTCGGCGACGTCGCCGCCACCCCGAGGGCGACCCTGGAGCGGGCCCTCGGCGCGGCCGCCGGGGCCCAGCTCCACCAGCTGGCCTGGGCCCGCGACGACCGCGAGGTGGTGCCGTTCGAGGCGGCCAAGTCGGTCGGGGCCGAGGAGACCTTCGCCGCCGACATCGACGAGCCCGACCAGCTGGCCCGCGAGGTGCTGCGGTGCTGCGTGCGGGTCGGCCGGCGGCTCCGGGAGGCCGGCCTGGCCGGCCGAACGGTCACCCTCAAGCTGCGCTTCGCCGACTTCCGCACCATCACCCGTGGCCGCACCCTGGCCGTGGCCACCGACACCGACACCGAGCTGCGCGAGGTCGCGGGCGAGCTGCTGGCCAGGCTCCAGCTCGGCCGGGCCCCGGTCCGGCTGGTCGGCGTCACCGTCAGCAACCTCCAGCGGGCGGACGCGCCGGTGCAGCTGCGGCTGGGCCCGGAACGGCCCGGCTGGGAGGCGGCGGTGCGGGCCGCCGACGCGGTCAGGGCCCGCTTCGGCGACGGCGCCATCGACCTTGCCTCCCTGGCTCCCCAGGAGCGGGAACCGTAGGCTCAGGTCGAGGGTTGTACCCGTTGGAACCCACGGTTCGATGCTGTTGTTGAGGGGGTAGTGCCCGGGTACACTCGCAGGGCCACCACTGTACGTCCCTGGCCGGAGCCTCACATGCCGCTGTCCGAGCACGAGCAACGCATCCTGGCCGAGATCGAGCGGCGGTTGCTCGAAGAGGACCCCAAATTCGCCCATCAGGTGGGCTCCTCGTTCCGTGCCCACCTCGGCCGCCGGCTCAAGCTGGCGGTGGCCGGCTTCGTGCTCGGCCTGATCGTCGTCATCTCCTCGACCTTCTTCGAGAACGTCGCCATCGGCGTCGGCGGTTTCGTCATCATGCTGGCCTGCGTGTTCGTGTTCGTGCGGACCATGCGCCGGCGGGCGACGGTGGAGCGGCCGGTCGGCCCGGCGCCCGCATCCGGCTCGGCCCCGACCGGCCCGCCGCGCCGCCAGGGCGGCCGCCCCAAGGGCGGGATCGACGCCTGGTGGGGGAAGATGACCGACCGCTGGCGTTCCCGCTGGGAGGAGCGCGGCGGCCAGGGTCCTCCCTGAGCACCACCCCGACCAGCTGAATTCTCGGGGCGTTCGGGCCCCATCCACTCGCCTGGCGCGGTGATTGCGGGGGTTGGGCCCCATCCACTCGCCTGGCACGTCGCTCAGGGATCTTGGGCCCATCCACTCACCCGGCTCGAGGCTCGGGTCGCCTAGCGGTCTCTCCTGGTGTTCGGTCTGCGTAGGGTCCGCAAATGGCTGTCCCCAGATGTTGGGTTGGTCGTTGCGTTTGGTTGAGGGCCTTGATAGGTTGCCGCCGTGGACCCGAACACACATTCGACCCAGGAGCCGACCGGGCATCCCGCCGGGCGGCCGGATGCGTTGGCTGCGCTGGCCGCAGATGTCGATGAGCTGGCCGGCCAGGACCTGGACAGGCTGCCGGACCCGGTCCGGGCCGAACGGGTCCTGTGGCTCCGGCGGCTGGTCGACCGACTGGAAGGCCAGTGGCTCAAAGAACTCGCCGGCGTGGATGCCCACGGCGCCGCCGGCGCCGAAGAAGGCCAAGAGGCGGGCTCAACCGCCGGGTGGCTGCGCCACCGCCTCCACCTCGGCGCCAGCACGGCTGCCAGCTCGGTCCGGACGGCTCGGGCCTCGGGCCCTGTTCCGGGGCCCGTTGGCGGCCACCGCTCAGGCCGCGGTCGACGGGGAGGTGTCGGTGGCCCACGCCCAGGTGCTGGCCCACGGGACCAGTGACCTCCCCGCCCACGTCGCTGTGGAGGCCGAACCGGTCCTGGTCGAGGCGGCCCGGCGGCTGGACCCGCCCCGGCTACGACGGGTCCTCGGCCACCTGCACCAGGTCGCTGACCCCGAGGGCGCCGACCGCCAGGCCGAACGCCGCCACCAGCGGCGGGGGCTGTGGCTGACCCCAACCTTCGAGGGCATGGTCGCCATCGACGGGTTGTTGGAGGCCGAGGCCGGCCAGACCCTCCTGTCGGCCCTGGAGCCGCTGGCCCGCCCAGCCGACGCCGCCGATACCCGCAGCGGTGGCCAGCGGCGAGCCGATGCGTTGGCCGAGTTGGCCCGTCGCAGCCTCGAGGGCGAGCGGCTCCCTCAGACCGGTGGGGTGCGGCCGCGGCTGACCGTGATGGTGGATCTGGACAGTCTGCTGGGCCGCCCGGGCGCCGTGGGCGGTGAGGTCGACGGTGGGGCTGGCCCGTTGCCGGCTGAGGCGTGCCGGCGGCTGGCCTGTGACGGGGCGGTGACCCGGGTGCTTGTTTCCCGCCATCCCAGTCACCAACGCAACCACCATCCCCACCCCGGCCACGGCCCCACCGCAGGCGACCAGCACCACCCCACCCGCGACGGCGACGGCGACGAAGCGCTCCTCGCCGCACCCCAGAGCGGGACTGCGGGCTCCAGGGACAGCTGCGAGCCGCGATGGCCCTCCTCTCTCGATCCTTGGTGGCGCCCCCTCCCAGCCGTTGGACCTCGGCCGGACCAGCCGGGTCGTCACCCCCGCCCAACGCACCGCCCTGGCCGTGCGCGACGGCGGCTGCGTCTTCCCTGGTTGTGCCCGTCCCCTGGCCTGGTGCGAGGCCCATCATCTGCGCCACTGGCTCCACGGGGGCCCCACCGACCTGGCCAACCTGGCCCTGTTGTGCCGAGCCCACCACCGGGCGGTCCATGAGGGCGGCTGGCGGCTGACCCGCCACCAACCCGACGGCCGGTTCACCGCCACCCCACCGTATCGGCGACATCCCACCTCCCGAGGGCATCCGACCGCCGCCTGAACCCCGGAGGCGGCCACCCGATCGAGAGCTGGGTGAGTAGATGGAGCCGAATCCCTGAGCGACGTGCCAGGCAAGTGCATGGGGCCCGAACCCCCGAGCCACCATGCCGGGCAAATGCATGGGGCCCGACGCCCCGGAACCACCCCACCCGGCGGCTGGATGGGCCCGAGCGGCGGTGGCCCGCTACCGGTGGGACTGGCCGACCAGGCTGCGAGGGCTGACCGTGGCCACCGCCCGGCGGCGCCAGCCGAGGCGGCCGGCCAGCCGGGACCGGGCGCTGCGGGCTAGGCGCCTGGCCTCGGTGGCCTGGTCGTCCCCGGGCTCGTCGGGAGCGTACTCGGCCCGCTCGAACAGGCCGGTCAGCTCGACCAGCGGGCCGGCGTCGGCGGCGAAGTCGCCCGACAGGCGGCGGGCGTAGGCGGCCGGCGTCTCCGCCCCCCGGCGGCCGATGCCGGCGTCCCTGGCCCAGCTGGTCAGCTCGGCGTATGACTCGGCCACGGCGTCGCGGGGCCGGCGCGCCGCCCGCCGCCGGGCCAGCAGGTTGCGGGCCCATTTGACCCCGGGGACCAGCAGCACCAGCGCCGCCACGGCCAGGCCGGCCCGGACCAGCGGCCGGTCCAGCCAG
>JASLBL010000333.1 GCA_030146615.1 Actinomycetes bacterium | reverse complement strand
GCTGCTGGCCGCCGGCTATGGGCTGGTGTTCATCTACGGGCTGTTCGCGGCCGGCAACTCCGACATCAACTTCCTGTCGCTGAACGGCGCCGACAACGGCCTGCACCTGGTCAGCGCGATCGCCGGGCTGGCCATCGCCCTCTGGCCGGCGGAGAGAACCGCCCGCCGGGGTGGTCTCGCCGACCGTGGCGCCTGACCCGCGCAACCTACGACTGGAACCCGCGCAGCGGCCAGGGAGCGCCCATCTCGCACCACTGCGTGCTCCTCTGGGCGTTGCTGCTGGGTGGCGAACAACCGAAGGGAACGATAGGTATGGCACCTACCGACAACACCGTTGCCCGCACCCTGCACGACGTCGGCCTGGCTGCCTGGTTCGGCGGCTCGTTGATGGGGGCGACCGGGGTCAACGGCGCTGCCGCGGTGGTCGAGGATCCCACCCAGCGGCTACGGGTCGCCAATAGCGGCTGGGCCCGCTGGACCCCGCTGAACCTGGCCGGCATCGCCGCCCATCTGGCCGGTGGGGCGGTGCTGACCGGGGCCAACAAGGGCCGGCTTGCCGGCCAGCAGGGTGTGGCCGCGGCAAGCACGGTCAAGACCGTCCTGACCGTGGCCGCGCTTGGCACCACCGCCTACGCCCGCGTGTTGGGCAAGAAGCTGGAGCGGGCCGGCGACGTCCCGGTGGAAGGCGGCACCACCCCCAATCCGACGACCCCCGAGGCTGTGGCCCGTGCGCAGCGCCAGCTTACGGCGCTGCAGTGGGTGATCCCGGTCCTGACCGGCGCGGTGCTGGTCGTCAACGCCCGCATGGGCGAGCAGCAGCGCCCTGCCCAAGTCAGCAAGGGCCTGGTCCGGCGGCTGCTCCCAGGTCGCTAGGTGGCCGCTAGCTGAGCTCGGCGTTGCGAGCCGGTGGTCTCGAGGTAGGTGTCGGCGTCCGGATACGGGCGATCTGCCGGGCCCGGCTGGGCCGACCCCATAGTCGGTCCAGGCCAGCAGCCACAGAGCGGACGGCAGAAGGACTCTTGGAGGAGGGGGGGAGGAGGAGGGTGATGGTGGTGCGGGAGGGGCGGTTGTGCGCGGCCGCGGTGGCAGCGCCGCAGGGCGGCAAGCGATAGAGGTGCGGTGCCAGTGGAACAGGCCAGCGTCAGTCTCGGAGCCCGGCTCGCGGTCGATCGACAGGACGCGATCGGTGAGATCTATGCCGCCCTAGGCGCAACCGTGCTCAGCTACCTGCAACGGCTCGTTGGCCGAGATGACGCCGAAGATGTCCTACAGTGCGTCTTCTACGAGGTCTGGCGACACCACGGCCGCTACGACCCTTCCAGGAGCCTGACGGCGTGGGTGCTCGGCATCGCGCGCAACCGAGCGATCGACCACCTGCGCCGTCAGCGCAACACCGCAGTCGCGCTGGAGACCTTGGACGATCTTCCCGGGGAGGACGGCCGAGACCTGACCGAGCGCTACGCACGCTCCCATGAGGTTCGCAACGCGCTCAACCGCCTGCCTCACGAGCAGCGCGAGGTCCTTGTGCTGGCGTACTTCGGCGGCTACACCCAGTCACAGATAGCCACATACCTGGACCTTCCGCTTGGGACCGTCAAGGCGCGAGCGTTCCGAGGCCTGCGCCGCCTAGCCCAACTCCTTCTCGCGTAGCTCAAGGGCTCGGCCGGGCATCGATGCCGCTGCACTCTTCGCGAGCGAGATGATGATCAGACGGCAGAGAGACGGCCGCACCTTGGCCGGCGACGGCTGAGGTGATTGCATGCGCGGTCGCCGGGTGGTCATCGCCCTGTGGCCAGCCGACCGGACCGTCCCCGGTCGGGGTGGTGTCGCCGACCGCCGTACCGGACGAGACCGGTGTGAGGCTGGCTGCACCGTGACCTGTCCGATTCCCACGAAGCCATCACCGCGGCTGCGGTTCGGGGGTGATGTCACCGACGGTGATGTTGACCTCGGCTACCTCCAGACCGGTTAGGTCCTGGATCCGTTTCGCCACGGTGTGGCGGACCGCCTGGGCGATGGCTGGGATGCTTTCTCCATACTGGGTGACCAGGTCGAGGTGGATGGCGGTGCGGCCGGCGCCTACATCGGCGACGTCGCGGTGCCGGCGGTTGTGCCCGGCCGGCGCCCGTTGGCTGGCCGTGTCGATATCAGCGACGTGAGCGAGGACCTGGTGGACGCCGGGCACCTGGCGGGCGGCCAGACCGGCGATCCGGGCCACGACCCAGCGGGCGACCCGGGTCGTGCCCCGGGAGCTGGTGCGCAGGCCTAGCCAGGCGGCGGCGACCAACCGGCGGACCTGGCGCATGACGGCGGTGACTAGTCCGGGCGGGGGGGCCACCTGCTCGCGGGTGAACTCCCCGATGGGTGCCCACAACCGGTCAAGCTCGGGCAGGAGCGCCGAGCAGTGGGGGCAGGTCACCTGGTGCTCGGAGCGCTGATCGCCGCGGCCGGCGGCGACCTGCTCGACCAGCTCGGCGACCTCGGCCCCGCAGGGGAGGTGCTCGGCGCGCCTGGTACTGGCTACGTCCACGGTTGCATCGCGTCCATTAGCTCCAGCCTCGCTCGGTGGAGGCGTCCTTTCACGGCCGGCACGGTGATGGCCAAGATGGCAGCGACTTCCTCGTAGGTACAGCCTTCAAACTCACGCAGCACCAGCGCCGCGCGTTGCTCGGGCCGCAACGCCGCGATGGCCGCATGGAGGGCGTCGCGGCGGGCGTTGGCCTCCACGACCTGGTCGGGGCGGCCGCCGGGTGCTTCGTGGGTCTCAGGCAGCGGCTGGGTGCGGGGCCGGTCGCGCAGGAACTTCAGGCACCGGTTGGTGATGATGCGGTACAGCCAGGTCGAGAACGCGCTGTCGCCCCGGAAGCTGGCAAGCCCCTTCCAGGCCTGGACGAGGGCGTCCTGGGCGGCGTCCTGGGCGTCGTGTGGGTCGGCG
>JASLBL010000319.1 GCA_030146615.1 Actinomycetes bacterium | reverse complement strand
CGGCGGCATGCTGGTCAGGTACCGCTACCGGATCGACCCGACGCCCAGCCAGCGCCAGGCGCTCGCCGGGCGTTTGGGTGCGCCCGGGTGGTCTACAACGACGCCCTCGCCGAACGGCGCCGTGCCTCCCTGGCCGGGGAGCAGCTCAGCGACACCGAACTGCAACGTCGCGTCGTCACGCTGGCCAAGACCAGGCCAGAACGGGCGTGGCTGGCCGAGATCGCCTCCGTCGCGCTGGTGCAGGCCTGCCAAGACGCGCGGCGTGGCTACCGCAACTGGTTCGACTCGCGCTCGGGCAGGCGCAAGGGCCGCCGGGTCGGCCGCCCGAGGTTCCGGACCAAGCACGGCCGCCAGTCGATTCGGCTCACCCGCAACGGCTTCGCCGTGCACGGGACCAGGCTGTCTGTGGCCAAGGTCGGCGACCTTACGGTGCGCTGGTCGCGGGGGTTACCGTCGCTGCCATCCAGCGTCACCGTCATCCGCGAACCCGACGGCCGCTGCTACGCCTCGTTCGTGGTCGGTCGCGACCCGACCCCGCTGCCGCCGGTGGCCCGTACCGCCGGGATCGACCTCGGCCTGGCCTGGTTGGCTGCGGTCGCCGCCAGCGACGGCACCGTCGAGCAGGTTGCCAACCCCCGGCACCTGCGCGCCGCCCAGCGGCAACTCGCCCGCGCGCAGCGGCAGCTCGCCCGCAAACCCAAGGGGTCGGCCAACCGCGCCAAGGCCCACCGCCGGGTCGCGACCGCGCACCGCAAGGTCCGCGACCGGCGGGCCGATCACCACCACAAGCTCGCCCTTCGGCTGATCCGCGAGAACCAAGTGGTCGCCGTCGAGCACCTCGCCGTGGCCGGGCTTGGACGGACCCGTCTGGCCACAAGCGTCCACGACGCCGGATGGGCAACCTTGGTCCGGCTGCTAGAGGACAAGGCCGGCCAGCACGGCCGCCGGGTCGTCAAGATCGGTCGCTGGGAGCCGACCTCGCAGCTCTGCTCCGCCTGCCCACACCGGGACGGCCCCAAGCCGCTCGGCATCCGCCCCTGGGCCTGCCAGGCATGCGGGGTCGTCCACGACCGCGACGCCAACGCGGCCCGCAACATCCTCGTCGCCGCCGGGCTGGCGGAGACATAAAACGCCTGTGGAGGCAGTTTGACATCCTCCCACGGCTTGAAGCCGTGCGATTCTCGGTTCACGCTGCCTCTCCCCCAGCGGGGACATCAGCGGCGCTCTGCGGGCTTGCGGCCGACCGGCTCTGACGGGTCGCCCCGTACCCGCCAGGCTGCGCCTGCGGGACTCGCCGGTTGAAGACTGCTCGACGCCGGCCTGCACCGGAGTCCTGGAGCACAGGAAACGCTACAGCGGCGCTTCCCACGTCGAGCAGGTGCGGGTGGACCGTGGGGTCCACGTGGCGGATGAGGAACGCCGAGAACACGTCCCGGTCGGCTTCGACCCCGCAGCCGCAGCGGTGGGTCCGCTGGCGCAACGGCTTCCTGGCGACCGCGCCGCAGACGCACGCCTGGGACAGCCGGGTGGTCCGGGTGTCGATCAGCGCCACCTGCCCGCCGGCGCTTGCAGCCTTGCGGGACAACGTGGTGATGAACAGGCCCGGTGCCCGGCGGCCCACGCTGCGCCCGAAGCAACGCTGGAACGCGCGGTAGGACAGCTTCTCGGCGTGGATGGCCGCACCCTGGCCGAGGATGCGGTTGGCGAGGTTGCCGTGCAGCGATTTGCGGTGCTCGGCGAGGCGCCGGTGCAGCTCTGCGATCGCTGTCCTGGTCCGCTCAGCCTGCCGTGAACGGGACCGCCAGACGCACCCGCCCTGCCGATGGCGACCCTGCTGGTCGAAGCAGGTGGGGCTGCCGGCGCGGTGCTGGCGGTCCAGCCGACGCTGCAGCCGGCGTAGCTGCCTGGCCTTGTCGTCCAGCTCGGCGCAGAACGTCTCCTTCCACGCCCCCTGGTCGGTGACCACCGCGATGGCCGAGGGCCCGACGTCGAGGCCGACCACACCCTCGCTGACCTGATAGCGCTGCAGCGGCTTGCCGTCCAAGACAAGCTGCGCCACATAGACCCATCGGCCCCGGATCCTGGTCCGCACGATCCGGCACGACCGCAGCCGGCCTTCGGCGACATGCCAGGCCGCCCACCACTGGTAGGGGTTGCGCTCGTCCAAGACGAACGGCAGCACCAGCCCTGTGCCCCATTGCAGCCCGCCACCGTCGGCGGCGATCCGTAGGGCGCCGTTGCGGTCCTTGCCGGCCAGGCTGTGCAGCCCGCGACCCTTGCCCTTGAACCGCGGCCGCCCACGCTGGCCGAGCATCCACCGGTTGGCGGCGTCGAAGGCCCGTGCGCCCAGCACCTGCGCCTCCTGCGCGAAGACCTTCTCCCGCAGCCAGCCGACGCGGAAGCCGGATGCGGCCGACGCAAGCGCCCACTCGGTGAAGCCGTGGCGGGCACGCAACTGCTGGAACGCGCTCGCTCTCGCCGGGTTCGGCCTGCCCGCCAC
>JASLBL010000548.1 GCA_030146615.1 Actinomycetes bacterium | reverse complement strand
CCACAAGGCCAGCCCGGCCAGGCCGATGGCCAGGTGGACCAGGTTGTGCAGGGGGTTGAGCTCAAAGCCGAGCAGGGTCTTGTCGGTCTCGGCGGCGAAGTTGTCGAAGCCGGTGACAAAGAAGCCGAGCAGCCCGACCAGAGTGTAGACAGCACCGATGGCCAGGGCCAGCAGTTGGCTCGGGTGCCGGGTCGAGGGCGCGGCGGAGTCAGGACGTCGAGCCATGAAGGATGCCTCCGTGGCGGAAAGGACGGGGGCTGGGCCCTTTCACATCAGCCCAGTCTGCTGCCGGGCCGCTGCTGAGTAGCCAGACCCACGCGGCCACAAACCACCCAGAACAGCCGCTCTCGGCGATTCTGGCCACGTCAATGAGCGCTCGACGACGACCGCCGCTGGCAGCGGCTGGGCTGGGCC
The DNA here is from genome assembly GCA_030146615.1 of Actinomycetes bacterium. Classification (GTDB taxonomy): domain Bacteria; phylum Actinomycetota; class CALGFH01; order CALGFH01; family CALGFH01; genus CALGFH01. Next base: position 19,271 of record JASLBL010000548.1, on the reverse strand, counting down.
CGGCTGTCGGGCCCAGCCCGTAGCACTCAACGGCAGCTCGACGCGCTTTCCATGACGCGTCCGGCTTGCCGCGGCATGAGAGAAGCAGGTCGCCCAGGAGGCGTCGCAGACCGCGGTCCATACCACCAGGGAGCGCCCCGCCTTCGGCGCGTCTGGGGTAGTACTGATGTCGGTTTGCGGGATGGCTCGACGGTCAGCCAGCGTCGATAGGAGGACGCCAAACCGCTGCATTGTTCGGTCGCGGGCCAGCCTCCCTTCAGAACGGCCCGCCCGCTCTAAGTTGGAGATCACTGTGACGGCCGAACGGGAGCTGTCCGAGGAGCAGGAGGGGGAGCTGTACCGCCACTACGGGGGTGCTGCGGAGCCACCGGCGGCCGCCGACGAGCCGCTGCCAACCGGCGGCGGTGGCCTGTCTGAGGCTTCGGTCCCCGAAGAAGCGTCTGTGACGAACGATGGCTTGGTAGCGACGAGGCAGTTGCGAGTCACCGACCCGCGGTTCGCTGCTGGCGCCGCCGCGGTTGCCCTGGCGGTTGGGATCTGGCGGCGGGAGACGATCGGTCGGCAGGTGAGCACGGCGGTCGGCCGGCTTGGTGCCGTCCCGGCAACGGTCAGCCGTCGGCGGCGTCGGACCAAGGCCCTCAACCAGGCGGTGACCGGAGCCGCCCAGCAGACCGCGGCGCTGGCCCGGGCGATGGCACGACTGGTTTCCGGCACGGCCCTGCTACCGGTAAGGGTTACCGTGAAGGGTGGCCGGCGGGCGCGGGCCGGTGTCCAGGTGACCCGGAAAGCGATCAGCCAGGGTGCCAGGCGCGTTCGGCCTGGTCGCCGGAGGAAGCGACGGGGCGGAACCCTCGGCATGGCCGCCGGCGGTGCCGCCGGGTATGTGCTGGGGGCCAAGGCCGGCAGGCAGCGCTATCAGGAGATCGCCGAGTCGGCCAGGCGGTTCCGGCAACGGCCTGAGGTCAAACGCATCACCGAGCGGGCCGTGGCCAAGCTTGGCCAGTTGAGCGGGCAGGCTGCCGACAAGCTCCAGGCGGCCAGGCAGTCGGCCCGCACCGAGGCCGGCAGTAGCGGTGGGCAGCCGATCACCGTAGCGCCGGAAACGCCAACGGTGACACCGTCCTCACTGACTGTGGTGCCACCTGCGGATCTGGCCCCGATGCCAGCAGAGCCAACCGTACTGCCCGGCGAGGACGCTTCGGCTGCTGAGGAGCGTCAGCGTCCAGCACCTCCCGACCCGCTTCCCTAACCGGACCCAGCAACCCTGACCCCGCCAGCCCAGCAAGAGTCGATCCGCGCGCCCGCCTCCAGCAGGTCGATCTCCAGCCGCGCGATCCCGTCCAGCAGGGTCGATCACCGGCGCCAGCGCGGTCGCGGCGTACCGGCCCCGCATTGCCTCCAGCCACCGTTCCTCCCCACACAACCGAGCAGGTGAAAAGGCGCTGCCGAGGTCGGGTCATGGGGCGACGTCAGGTTACGTGTAGCGCAGTTTCTGGCAAATCGAGGTTGGCGCCGTGGACTGGTGGGTGCGCCGTGGTGCGCTAGCTTGGTCAGGCCGGTCGTGAACTGGTGTTGGGGAGCCAGCGGGCGAGGTACCGCTGGAGTCCGGCCAGATCGTCGCCACCAGCGCGGTACCCGATGTAACCGTCGGGGCGAATCAGGTATTGGGCGGTGCCGTCGACGCCCAGGCCCGCGAACACCTGCCCGTCGAGGTCATGCAGAGCGCCGGGCATGGCCTCACGGGTCAGGTAGTGCACGGCCAGCGTGTCGGGGTAACGGTGGCGCAGCGAGGTGAGCTGGCTGAGGTGCCAGTCGCCGACCGGGCCGCACAGCAGCAGCTGGAAGCCCGGCCCGGCCAGGGCCTCACCGAGCCAACACGCCTGGCCCGCTCGGGCGATGCGCGCATCGGGGAGCCGGTCGCCAGCCTTGGGCCCTCGGCGCAGCCCAGGGTGGCCCTCCTCCACAGCCGGGCTGTCCCGGTAGCCGATGTTGAGCTGGGCGATGGTGCGGAAGCCATCGGCCAGGGCCCGGTCCAACCGCAGCCCCAGGGGCAGCACCCAGGGGACCAGCCGGGTCCGGAGCGCCCGGAGCAGCGGGTTGGTTGAGGTCGCGACCGAGAAGGCCCGGTCGGTGAAGCGGACCACGAAGCCGCCGACCGGGCGGCGTTCGCCGTCGTAGCTGTCCAGCAGGGTTTGGTCGGCGACCCCGCGGCTGACCAGAGCCAGCTTCCAGCCCAGGTTCCAGGCGTCCTGGATACCGGTGTTCATGCCCTGAGCGCCGGCGGGACTATGGACATGGGCGGCATCCCCGGCCAGGAACACCCGCCCGGCCCGGTAGCGGGCGGCGTGGCGGTGCTGGAGCCCGAAATAGGTCCGCCAGACCGGGTCATACAGCCGCACGCTGCCGCCGGTCATGGCGTCGGCCAGAGCCTGCAACTCCTCCAGGGACGGCCGTGCCGGCTCCCGCCGCCCCTTGAGGCTGGGGTGCATGGCCAGCATCCGCCAGCTCGCGGGCCGGCCCAGCGGGAAGAACAGCACGATGCCGACCTGGCCGAGGAAGGCGTGGGCGGCGTCGCGGTCCAGCCCGTCGACCTCCAGGTCGGCCAGCGCGAAGGTCTGGGGGTAGGCGCCACCCTTGAACGGAATGCCTGCGCTGCGCCGCACGGCGCTCTTGGCTCCGTCGCAGCCGACCAGGTAGCGAGCGTGCAGCTGCTCGGTCCGCCCATCTCGGTGGCGCAGGGTGGAGGTAACGGCGTCGGCGTCGACGTGGAAGCCGACCACCTCCACGCCCCGCTCCACCGGAACGCCGCGGCCGGCCAGCTGGTCCCCCAGGACCTGTTCGGTCTCGGCCTGGGAGACGAACAGCAGGAACGGATACGCGGTGTCGTCCAGGCCAAGCCCGAACAGCCGGATGCGGACGACGCGGCCGCCGGCATGCAGCTGGACCCAGACCGCGTCGTTGCCCCGCGCGATCAGTTCCTCGGCCAACCCCAGCCCTCGCAGGACCTCCAGGGTGCGCGGCTGGATAGCCAGTGCGCGCGACTCGTGCACCCGGTCCGGCAGCCGGTCGACGATACGTACCGTCGCCCCGAACGCCCGGAGCTGGGCGGCCAGGGTGAGGCCGGTCGGTCCGGCCCCGACGACCAGGACGTCGAGCGGGTCGCGGTTGGCGGGTGTCACGTGAGGGTGGCGCGGGTGGCAAGGCAGCGGCGGGCCGCCCGCCCGGCCAGCATGACCCGGCTGAGGCTGGCGCCGGCGGCCACGACGACCGGCCACCAGACATACGACGCCGGGCCGGCGAGGGTCTGGCCACCGAGGATGGCCAGCAGGGTCAGGTCAGCCAGCACAGCGGCCAGCCCCGCCACCGCCGCAGCGGTCGGGGGAAGCACCGCCCGGCGGCCGAACCCTCCACCTAGCCGTCGACCGAGCCGACCGGTGGCGGCGACGGTCAGGCCCAGCGCCGGACCGGCGACCGCCAGGGCCAGGCCGACCAGGGGGAGCGCCAGCCATGGGCCGGTCAGCTCGTGGCGCCAGGGCGGCAGGGCGTTGACCGCAACCGCGGTGACCCAGGCCAGCCCGACCAGCGGTCCGGTCGCCAGCAGGCACAGCGCGACCCGACGCGCCTGGACCGCGGCCAGCTCCGGCCCGAAGGCGGCCGCGACCATGCGCGGGTCACCGAACTCACCGATCGCCGCCGCGGTCGCCGCCCGCGGTGAGCATCCCCGCGCCTGGTGGATCTCGAGGGCCTCCAGGAGCCCGTCGCGCAGCTCATCGGTGACCGCGACCTGGGCGGCTGCCGGCCCGGGAAGCTGGGCGGCGACCGCCGCCAGATAGTCGGCGAGCGCGTCGCGGTTGGTCGAGTCGCTCACGTTGCTGCCGGCCATGGGCTGTCCCCGAGTAGGGCGGTGACGGCGGCGGAGAACTCCTGCCAGGAGGACCGTTCGTCGCTGAGCGTGCGACGTCCGGCTGCGGTCAGCGCGTAGCTGCGCCGTCGGCGGCCGTTGACCGTCGACCAGTTGCCGCGGATCAGCCCGGCACGCTCCAGCCGGTGCAGCGCCGGGTATACGGTGCCGGTGGGCAGGTCGAAATGGCCGCCGCTACCGAGGCGCAGCGCCTCCTTGATCGCATACCCATGGCGCGGCCCGTCGGTCAGGGTGGCCAGCAGCAACCCGTCCAGATGGCCCTTGAGCACCTCCGCCTTCATAGGTAGCAACGCTACCCTTCCGGCTCGTTTCGCGCTACCCCGGCATGTCCCGCCACTACGGCGGCATCCACGTCGAGGACGGCGACAACCACGCCCGCGAAGCCGGCGCCAAGGTCGGCAAGCAGGCCTGGGCCAAGGCGCTCACCTACTTCAACGGCACCGCCACCTGACCCTGGGGTGGCTAGGTCCTGACGCGGAGGATGTCGCCTAGCGTTGTGGCTGCCTCCCGCCTCGCTACGAGGCATGCCGCGCACTGTGGGCACATACTTGTCTGACCAGTGACGCCTGGAGTGATTTGGGATAGGGTGCCCGGATCGTGAGGGTGGTCCCGGCGGTCGTGTCCACGGTCGCCGTGGCGGGACAAGGGGGTCCTAGATGACGAACCGGTCCGGGTCATCGAGGCGGGTGCCCATCCGCATCGCTCTGGTAGCCGTTCTCGGGTTGCTGCTGTCGGCGTTGCTGCCGCTGCCGGCCGCGGTCGCCGCGCCAGCTGAGGCATGTGACCGCCGTACCAACAACACCTATCAGAAGCTGCTGGAGTGCGTGACCCTGGAGGGGGTGCGCGAGCACCAGGCGGCGCTGCAGCAGATCGCCGACAACAACGACGACCCGTTCTACCCGGGCACCCGGGCCGCAGGCACCGAGGGCTACGCGGACAGCGTCGAGTATGTCGCCGGCCTGCTGAAGGACGCCGGCTACGACGTGACGCTGGACCCGGTCGAGTTCGAGTTCAACTTCCCGGCCGAGCTGCGCCAGCTCACGCCGGTCCAAGCGACCTACGAGACCGGCGTCTTCACCGGCAGCGGCTCCGGGGAGGTCACCGGTCAGGTGATCCCGGTCGACATCAACCTGACCCCGCCCCGGGCCTCAACCAGCGGCTGCGAGGCGTCCGACTTCGCGGGCATCGACTGGAGCGGCGATGCCGACATCGCCCTGATCCAGCGCGGCACCTGCTTCTTCGGGGACAAGGCGCACAACGCCGAGCTGGCCGGCGCCGAGGCCGTCATCATCTTCAACCAGGGCAACACCCCTGACCGCGAGGGCCTGATTGTCGCGGACGCCACCAGCATTACCCTCCCCGACGGCACGACGGGGACGATCACGCACAACATTCCGGTCGTGGGCGCGAGCTTCGCCAACGGCGTCGCGCTGGCCCAGCCCGGATCGACCGCGTTCGTCAAGGTCCTCCCACCCGAGATCCGCACCGACTACAACGTGATCGCCGAGCTGGCGGGCAAGAACGAGGACAACGTCGTGATGGCCGGCGCCCACCTCGACAGCGTCATCGAGGGGCCGGGGATCCAGGACAACGGCTCGGGCTCGGCCGCCCTGCTCGAGACGGCCCTGATGATGGCCAAGCACAAGCCGGAGAACACGCTGCGGTTCGCCTGGTGGGCGGCCGAGGAGATCGGTCTGCTGGGCTCGACGGACTATGTCGAGGGGCTGTCGCCGGCGGAGCGGGACCGGATCGCGCTGTACATGAACTACGACATGGTGGGCTCGCCCAACTACATCTTCATGGTCTACGACGCGGATGAGTCGACCTTCCCGGCTCCAGAGGGCGTGCCGATCCCGGAAGGCTCGACGGCGATCGAAGACCTGTACGAGTCGTATTACACCTTGATCGGTGAGCCCTACGACGACACCGAGTTCTCCGGTCGCAGTGACTACCAGGCGTTCATCGAGAACAACATCCCGTCCGGTGGCCTGTTCACCGGCGCCGAGGAGGTCAAGACCGAGGAGCAGGAGGCCATCTGGGGCGGCACGGCCGGCGAGCAGTTCGATCCCTGCTACCACGAAGCCTGCGACACCTTCGAGAACATCGATCTGCACGCGCTCGAGGTCAACAGCGACCTCATCGCGTTCGCGATGCTGACCTTCGCGTACTCGACCGAGTCGGTGAACGGCGTGCCGGGCAAGAGGGTCCCGGGTCCGCCCCTCAACCTGCCTCCACCGGCAGGTCCCGAGGGCACCTTCGCCAACGGTGACGGCGGAGGCGGCCCCGGCCCCATCGAGTCCTAACGCCATACCTGGTGATTGGTGATCGTGACGGGGCGGCCTGCGTGCTGACCCCGTCACGATCGCAAGCATCGACAGGCGCAGGTCCGCCCTCGGGACACCATTGGCCTAACTCCCCCGCCTGCAAGGCCAGCTAGCAGCTCAAAGAATCTGAGGATCAGAGCCGACCGCTATCCCATGCCTGGACCAATGTAGCGGTGTGTCAGGTGATGACCTGGCAGATGCGCTCGGGTGGGCACTGCTCGGGGTCCAGGGTGGTGGCCCGCTCGGCCAGCTGCCGGAGCTCGCCGCGGAGCCGCTGGAGCTCACGGATGCGCCCATCGAGCTCGGCGGCCCGTCGCTGCAGGAGCTCGGTGACATGGACGCAGGGCGCGGCGCCGTCGTCGCGGAAGGCGATGATCTGACGGATCTCCCCGAGGGTGAGGCCAAGCGCCTGGGCGGCCCGCACGAACCCGAGCCGTCCGAGGGCCGTCTGGCCGTAGATGCGGTAGCCCGAGGAGGTTCGGGCGGGTGGGGTCAGGATACCGATCTGCTCGTAGTAGCGAATCGCCTTGGTCGAGATACCCGCCTGCTCGGCCAGCTCACCGATACGCATGCTCCCTCCCTCTTGACCTTCCAGTGTAGGGGAAGGTCTACCGTGCCCGGAGGACACTGACGTCGCACCACAGCCGCGGGAGCTCGTAAGGGAATGACCCACCGGGAACAGGCGTATGAGCGCTGATCATTCTGTCCAGTCGGCTGCGCCCGACGAGCTGGCGGTTCGGCTGGCGCGCCTGGGGCTGCCCGCCGCGGCGTCCAGGACCGCCAGGCCGCCCAACCAGCGGCGAACCAATCACCGTCACGATCGATGCCGAAGGCTGGCACTGGCAGCCGACCACAGAGGCAGCCAGGCGCATCTTCGGCGGCCTGCTCCATCAGGAACCCGGCCACAGCCCAGCTGGATCCCCTGCCATCTAGCAACGACGACAGACAGATTGCACACGACGAGGTGAGCGCGATGACAACAACCAACACCAATCTCCCGGCAGCTCGGCAACGAAAGATCGGACCCCTCGGGACCACCGCACGGATCGTGGTCGGGGCGTTGCTCCTGGGCAGCGTGATCCAGGGCCACCTGGCGCGGGGCTTCCACCTCTCCGCCTGGGCCCTTGGCCTGGTGGGCTTCCCAGCCGTGCTCGTTGGGCTGCAGTGGCTCCGGGCCCGACGCACCCCAACCCGGCTAGAGGCAACCGGGGCGGTCGGCCACGCCCTCAACCTGGCCGTGTTCCTGGTCCTGTACCTGCTGGAGCCGACCAGCGACGCCGCCCTCATCTTCTACGGGGCCTCCATGTGGCTGGCGGCCCTGCGCGGCTATGCCGGCTGTGAGGTCCTGGCCGTGTCCAACTGGCTGCTTGGCCGCGACGACCAGGTCGGCTGCGCCGTCTTCTGGCCCATCGACCAGCTGGGGCGCCACCGAACCGCCGACGGCCAGCCTAGACATTTGCATGGTCGATGACCCCCTCAAGCGGAGCCAGATGACGACAAGGGATGCGCCAGGGCACCGCCCGGTCATCGAGGTGCTGTACGTCCAGGACTGCCCCCACCACCCAGCGACGCTGGCACTGGTGGAGCGGGTCCGGGCCGAGCTCGGCATCGACACCGAACTCCGCACCAGCCGGATCGTCGACCAGGCCGCCGCCGACCAGGCCCGGTTTCCGGGCTCGCCAACGGTGCGGGTGGACGGCCGTGACGTGGAGCCGGGAAGCGAGCCGGCCACCGAACACGTCGTTGGCTGTCGCCTGTACCGGCTCGAGCACCGCTTCGCCGGCCAACCCGAGGAGCGCTGGATCCGCGAGGCACTGCTGCGGGCGGCCGGCCGCAGCTGAGCGGCCACCGGCCATGCTGCGAACCGAGGATGGATGTCGGCTCGGCACCGGACAATACTTGGCCGATCGGCTGCGGCCAGCCAGCCGGCTGCGGGTCGTTGTGGAGGTGGACGATGGACGCCCAGGCCACGATGCGGCTCATGTTCGACACCATGGATGCCTACGATCGCGCCGACTTCGACCGCCTGGCAGAGATCTACGCCGAGGACGCGCAGTGGCGCAACGCCGATCCCAAGGGGCCGCACTGCCACAACCGCGACGACATCTTTGCCATGTTCCGGGCCCGCATGGACGCCCGGATTCGAATCGGGTTCGACGAGCTGCGCTCCACGCCGACTCAGGTCCTGGTGACGGCACGGGCGGCCGACTTCGGCGCGGTTGTCAGCGTGTTCAGCTTCCAGGGACGCCGCATCGTCGCCATCAGGGACTACCCCTCCATGGCAGCGGCCGAGGCAGCGCTCGCGGGGCCAAGCCGGCAGCCACCAGCTGAGCCGTGGTGGCGCCAGTGGCGGCACCGACGGCGGCCAGGATCGCGTGGTTGATCCAGGACGGCCCTCAGGTAGCAATGACGCTGCGTTGAGACCAGCCGGTCGCTGTCACCGGTCACGGTGGCGCCGGAGCCGACCGGCCGCGGTGGGCGCTGCTCCCAGGTGGCGTCACGGTTGAACAGCAGGAAGAAGTCGTAGTCCAGCCCGCCGAAGTCGACCCCGAACCGCTCCAGGAACCCTTAATCCACGACGTTGCCGGCATCCCACAGATGGGTCACCCGCGGGTCGACCAGGTCGGCTCCGTCGATCTCGGCGCGGGTGTCGAGCGCCCAGCGCTTGACCAGATCACATAGACCCGCAGCCGGGCGTCCCGGTAGCGCTGGAGGATGTTCTGGGCTGCCCACCTGGGGCCCGCCAGCATTCCCCTCAGGTAGGGGCCAGGGCCAGCAGGCACGCCGCCAGGAACCTGAGTCGTGCGCGTCGGCTCATCGCTGGACCCCGCCGGCGACGGCATCTCGCAGCTGGTCAAGGTCACCAGGCCGATTGCTGCTTGGAGCTCTTGCATGGCACGCTGGCCGGCAGCTCAGGACGCGACTCCGGCCAGTGACCGGATCTCGCGCGAGGAGGACGGCGTCGCAGGACCACCAAGACACCCCGTTCACCGGCAACCAGCCTTCGCCTCCGACGGCGACTGGGTTCGACACTGAGTTCGCCACCGTGGCGGGATCCCCGGGCCTCCGGCGGGTCTGGCAGCAGGCCAGTCCGGACCTGCCGGCAGAGATCGAACCCTACTCCTTCGTCTCGATCGGCCTGCTGGACCACGTGGCCGACGCCCTCGCTCTCTCGCCTGAGACGACGCTGGTCGACCTGGGATGTGGACGCGGCGGTCCCGGGCTCTGGCTCGCCCAGTCCCGCGGCGCCCAGCTGATCGGGGTGGACTTCTCGGCCGTTGCCGTCCAGCAGGCGACCGACCGGGCCGCCCTGTTCGGGCTGGCCGATCGGGCACGATTTGTGGTCGGCGACCTGGCCGCCACCGGCCTGGCCGATGCAGTCGCCGACGCCGTCGTTTCCATCGACGCGCTGCACTTTGCCGCCGACCCAACCGCGGCCGCGCATGAGGCATGGCGGCTGCTGCGGCCGGGCGGTCGCCTGGTGCTGACCAACTGGCAGCCGCGGAGCACCGATGACACGAGCTTGCCGAGCCGCCTGCGCATCGACTGGACCCAGACACTGGACTGGGCCGGGTTTGCCGAGGTGCGGGTGGAGTCCCGGCCCGAGTGGCATGAGCTGTTCACCCGGGTGTTCCGAGTCGCCCTGGAGCTCGGCGACCCAGGCGCGGACCTTGGACTCGCTTCCCTGCAGGAGGAGGCACGCCAGGCGCTCCCCCAAGCAGACCTTGTTGACCGAGTTGTTGGCAGAGCAACCCGACCCGAGGCCAGCGTCACCCAGCACGGACTGCCTTGTAGAGGGTGATCGGGGCGCTGAGCCCCTTGAGCGAGACAGGCCCGACGGGCGCAAAGCGGACTGCCTCCAGACGGTCGGCGTCGGCGACGACCTGGTCGCTGACGAGGACCTCCTCTGGTCGGGCGTAGTCGGTGATCCTGGCCGCGATGTTGACGGTCCGGCCAAAGTAGTCGCCGTTCTGGAACACCACCGGGCCGCTGTGCAGGCCGACCCGGGCCAGCGGCAGGCCGACCTGCGGGAGACGATCGACCAAGTCCAATCCGCACTGGACGCCCTGGGTCGGATCCGGGAAGTGGAACATCACGCCGTCACCGAGCAGCTTCACCGGACGGCCGCCGCGGCGGTGGGCGAACTCGTGGACAATCTCGACCAGCCGGCCGGCCAGCTCGGCCGCGGCCCGGTCGCCGCGCTCCTCGGTGAGCTTGGTGTAACCGGTGAGGTCGAGAAAGGCGATGGCCGGTGGCCGGACCGGGCGCCGTCTGGCCAGCCCGGCCCGCTCCAGGGCCGCCTCGGCCCGGAGCACGGTCACATCAAGCACGTAGTGCTCGAAGTGCCGGCGATACAGCAGGACCAGCGTGCGCTCCAGGCCGACCATCATGGACGCGGCGACATGGTTGAGGTCGTCGCTCCAGGCGTGGTCAGGGTGACCTTGGGCGGCCAGCCGCTCCTCGACGTGGGTGTGGAACAGCCGCACCTGGGACTCGGCCAGCCCGCGCAGGCTGCCGCCGAGCTGCCTGGCCGCCCCCAGCAGCGCCGTCTCGTCGCCCCCGAAGCCCGCCAGCGCCGGGACGGCCAGCTGCAGGAGCTCGTCGTCGTCGGCTCGGAGCGCCTGGCCGGGCTGCGGCCTGGCCAGCTCCCAGGCGTCGAAGAGGCGTCCGGTCAGGTCCTCCGGCAGCCCAGTGGCGGTCGCCGTCTGCTCCAGAGTGGTGGTCAGCTGGGCGGTCGGCTCGGGGAACACCACGCTGGCCCAGTCCAGGTTGTAGGCGCCGCTGGCGATCAGCTCGCTGAGCTGCTCGGGTGCGAAGCCGGCATCGGCCAGCGCGTCCACGACGCGGATGCGCTGGATGTCGGAGGGGCGGAAGCGGCCCTGGGGCGTGGGGGTGATGATCCCCAGCTCAACCAGATGCCGGAGCTGCTCGGCCGTCACCCCGGAGCGGTCGGCCAGCTCCTCACCGGACAGCTCGTCCATGACCCGCATCCTACCGGCCGGCCGACCAATCACCGCCCGGCCTCATCGGCCACATGAGTCCGACACGGAAGGCCGGGGGACGGGCGAGTCAGGCCTGTGTTGCGGCCGTGGCTTGGCCGGCGCTGCGGGCTCGCCAGATCGCCAGAGCGAGCGCGCCCAGACCGACCACCACGGCGGCGAACCAGACCAGGCCGCCGAGGATCGGGATGAGGGCCGCGACCCGCAGGATCGCCCAGCCAACGAGGAAGGCGACCACCCAGGCGGTCGGTCCGCGAACGATCGACCGGCCCAGGATCCAGGCGGTGGTGCTGTAGCCGAGGGCATAGATGAGCAGCAGGGCGGCCAGCAGCCCCAGGCCGAGCGGGATCCCCACCACCGTGACCAGGGCGATGATGGCCAGGATGGGCAGGCCGAAGAACAGCAGCAGCCCCAATCCGATCGATGGGCCGATCCGGGTCCGGCCCGCCTCCAGGATCCTGGCCGCGCCCCGCCCGACCAGCCAGATGAGCAGCAGCCCAACGACCAGGGTCGACACCGACACGGCCAGCCACCAGGCCAGCTTGCCGGCCCAGCCGAACCCCTCCCAGTTGGTGTTGGTCTGCAGGCGCTCGCTGGTCCCGCCAATGGTCGCACCCGAGGCGACCACCGGGGCCTGCTGGGAGACGACGTCGCCGGTGACGTTGGCCCCTGAGCGCAGCTCGACCCGGCCGTTGAACACGACCACGTCGCCGTTCACCTGTCCGGCGATGGTGACTGGGGCGTCGAAGGCGGTCAGCGACCCGTCGACGGTGCCCTCCACCGTCGAGGAGCCGTGGAACACGACCAGGTCGCCGACCGTCTGGCCCTCCGGGACGTCGGCGCGGCCGGAGAGGACCACGAAGGCCTCGCTGGCCTGGCCGCCCTGCTGTGCCCAGGCGGGCGCTGCAAATCCCATAACCAGGACCAGGAAGACCGCCAGAGCCATCGATTTCCGCATGGTGATCCCTCCGCTACCCGCCTTCAATTAGGCCGTGCTGGTGCTCGCCCGCTTCGGTCGGCTGGGACGCCGGGCCGGTCGGCGAGCTGACCAGGATCCGATTTACACGCTTTGCGCGTAGGCAATCCTCCGCCGCTGAAGTCCTGCGGAGATCCGGCCACTGAGCTTCGGGTGACAGCTAGAACCTGGCGCGGTGAGCACGTGGTTCGTTGAGGCGGTGGGCTGCGTCAAGGTGGTGCAGCGTCGGTCGTTGGCCGGCTGTCCATCTGCCGTAGTGACCGGTTGAAGAACATGCTCAGGGGCATCAGGAGATACAGGATTCCCATGCCCACGATGGTGGGGATCAGCCCCGCCCGCTGGACGATCACGCCGGCCAGGACGGCCCCGATCGGGATGCCCGCCTGGGCCAGGGCGGTCAGGGCTCCAAAGACCCGTCCCAGCAGCTGGGGCGGGGTGTGCTCCTGGATGACCGTGGAGGCGATGGGATTGATGGGACCGAACAACAGCCCGCCCACGAACCCGGCGATCACCAGCACCACCAGCGGTGGGGTTAGGGCAAGGAACCCGAAGATGACCAGCGGTCCCAGCACCCAGCAGCTGAGGAAGGTGAGCCGCCGCGGCCAGCCGCGCCCGATCGCCCCGAACACCAGCGAGCCGGTCAGCGCCCCGGCCCCGAACGCCCCTAGCGACAGGCCCAGGCTCGTCGGGCTGCCATAGATGGTCTTGGCATAGACCGGCAGGATCACCGCCATCAGCGGCTTGTCCAAGAAGTTGCCCACGGTGGCGATCAGGATCATCGACAACAGCACCGTGTGAGCCCGGATGAACCGCAGCCCCTCACCGAGCTCAGCCAGGTACCGGCGCCCACCCGCAGCCTTGGTCCGCCCGGCCCGGTTGGCGGCCCCGGGCACCCCCAAGCCGACCAGCAGCGCCGAGATGGCGAAGGTGACGGTGTCTACGAACAGCACGTTGGCGGCGCCGAGGGCCGCGATCAGGAACCCGCCCAAGACCGGCCCCAGGACCGTCCCGAGGCGGATGATCGCTCGGTCGGCGCCGTTGGCCCGCTCGATCGGCATCTGTGCCCGGCCGGCCAGGAAGGGGACCATGGCGAAGCGGGCCGTGTCGCCGTTGGAGTTGAGGCTGGCGAGCACGAACACCAGCACGACCAGGTGCCCGAACTGGAGGATGCCGGCCCGGTACAGCAGCGGTACGGCGGCGATGGTGGCCCCGCTTGCGAGATCCGCGAGCACGCTGGCCCGTTTGTGGCCCAGCCGGTCGACCAGGGGTCCGCCCAGCAGTGTCGGGATGACCCCGCCGAGGGCCAGGGCCGCGCTGACGATCCCGGTCCGGGCGGCGCTGCCGGTGGTCTCCAGGACGAACCAGGGCCCGGCCACGATGACGATCGTGTTGCCCACCTGGGACACGCCCTCGGCGGCGAGCAGCGCATATAGCCCTCGACGGTCGGCAACGGCGGGTGCCTGCTCGGCCACCGTCGTCGCGCTGCGCCCGTCCTCCCTGGGCCCCCGCCGTGGCCGGACGCCAAGAAAGGTCAGGATCGGCCCGAACGGCAGCGCGGCCAGCGGATGCCGCGACGAGATCTCGTCGTGCCCGCCTTCGACGTCCCGCTGCATGCGCGACCTCCTGCTCAGAACGGCTGCTCAGAACGGCCCAGCCGTTCCTACCACCAAGCGCTGCTGGTCAACAATCGAAGAAGAGGTATCCCGGGGGCGCGGGTTCCAGGTAACGGGACGGGGGAAATGCCGAGGGATGAAGGAGCGTGGAGCCGCCGTCGTACCGCATCTGGGAGGTCTCTAGCGCGCGAACGTAGCGGAGGGCTTGGTGCCATGGATGGCTCGTGTGGCGCTTGTGGAACAACAGCGTCGGGAGCGGGTGGGCGTAGTGGATCAGACCCAGCTATCGAGCGATGACCTAGCTCGGCTGGCCGAGGTCGAGCCGGCCTTCGTCGAGCGGGCCATGCAGGCCGGAGCGTTGAAGAACCAGGAGCTCGCCGGAGGGTTCGGAGTCCAGGACGCCGCCCGGCTGCGGTTCCTCAAGGCCTGGGACGCCGCGGGACTGTCGGTGGAGGTGATTGGGGGCCTCATCACCCGGGGGGAGCTGCCGTTCTCCTTCATGGACGTTCCCGTCATGGCCGCCCAGCCGCGGTTCCCGGACACCTACGAGAAGTACTGCGCCCAGCCGGGCATCGAGCTATCGACCGTGCAGCGGCTGCATGACGCCCTCGGCTTCACCCCACCAGCCGCCTCCGACCACGTCCGCGCAGACGACCCACTGCTCATCGAGCTCCTCCAGCAGCTGATGAAGGCCGGCGCTGAGGAGGCCGCTGCCCTGCGGCTCCTCCGCACCTATGCCGATGCCCTCCGACGGCTGACCCAGGCCGAGGCCGACCTCTTCGAGTTCCAAGTCGAGGAGCCACTGCGCCAGGCCGGAGCAACCGAGCAGGACCTGCTGAACACCAGTGGCGCGGCCGGGGCGCAACTGCCACCGCTGCTCGAGCAGGCCCTGGTCGGCATCTACCGGCGGCACCGCCAGCACGTATGGCTCGACCACTCGATCGGCCACCTCGAACGGATCCTCGAGGCCAAGGGCCTGCACCAGCGCCTGGATACCCCGCCGTGCGTGTGCTTTGTGGACCTGACCGGCTACACCCGGCTGACCGAGGAACAGGGCGATGCGGTCGCGGCCGAGCTCGCCGGGCGGCTGGCGGCGCTCGTCGAGGGCATCTCCCGCCGCTATGGTGGCCGGCCGGTCCGCTGGTTGGGCGACGGCGGCATGTTCGTGTTCCGCGAGCCCGCCGCAGCGGTGGCCGCGGCCACCGACATCGTGGCCCAGGCCGAGCACCGCGGCCTGCCCCCGACCCACATCGGGATCCATTGCGGCCCGGTGGTGTTCCAGGACGGCGACATCTACGGCTCCACGGTCAACATCGCCGCCCGCCTGTCCGCCCGGGCCGCGCCCGGGGAGGTCCTGGTCAGCAAGCCGATCGCCGACCGCATCGCCCAGCCAGGAGGTCTGGAGCCGGTTGGGGCGGTCGAGTTGAAGGGCGTCGCCCAACCCCTCCAGGTGTGGCGGTGCTCAGCTGACCGAGCAGCCGGTTGAGCGCACGATGTCCCGCATCCGCGTGGCGGTGGTGACCCGCGAGCGCCCTAACCGGCTGGATCCGGTCATCCGGCAGGTGGAGTGGAGGTGTCGCCTACGCCTCCAGGGTGACGGGCAAGTGCGGCTGTCAGACCGACGACCTAGGGGATCGCGCTCCCTATGGTGCTCCCAGAGGGCATGACGGGCTCTCCACCAGTTCAGCCTGAGGACGCAGGGAGGAGTCGGCATGATGCTGCGGCGAATGTGGCGAAGGGTGGCTGCCGTGGTCCTGGTGGCGGCGCTGGCCAGCGTCGGGGCCACCGCGGCGAGCGCCGCCCAGGGCGGCGGCCAGGAAGCCCGCTACTGCCGGAAGGTCGACGCCTACCGGATCGGCAGCTGCGCCACAGCCATCCTGCCCGCCACCCCCCTCGGCCGGCAGCTCGCCTGGGTGCTGGACCAGCTCGCCGGCGATGCCGCCACCCTGACCGAGGCCGAGGTCCGCGAGCATGTCTCGGTCGAGTTCCTCACCGTGGTGATGCCGCCGGAGGTGGTCATCGGCGCCCTGCAAGGAACCCTGGCCGAGCAGGGACCACAGCACTTTGTCGGCTTCTCCTACCCGCCGAGGGAGCGCGAGGCGCTGGCCATCATCGAGAACGCCGCCGGCAACCGGGGCGCGATCCCGATCGGCGTCACCGCCGACCAGCCGGCCCTGATCGAGGCCCTGAGCGGCGAGAACGCCCCACCCACCGTCGTGCCCCGCGGCCGGCTCTCGGGCTGGTTCGACGTCGGCGGGCGGCGGCTGTTCCTGCGCTGTATCGGCCACGGCAGCCCCACCGTGGTGTTCGAAGGCGGCGTGACCCACCACTGGTTCGGCCTGCAAAACCAGGTGGCCCGGTTCACCCGGACCTGCAGCTGGGACCACCCGAATGGGCCCTTGAGCCGCAGCGACCCCGCCCCCACCCCCCGGACCGCCCGCGACTTCGTCGCCGACCTGCACCACCTGCTCGCCACCGCCGGTGTCCCCGGCCCCTATGTGCTGGCCGGCCACTCCAACGGCGGCCTGTACACCCAGCTGTACGCCAGCACCTACCCGCGCCAGGTCGCCGGGCTGGTGCTGATCGACGCCGTCCACCCGGCGTATCACCAGCGGCGCGTGGCCATGTTCAAACCCCTCCTGCCGCCCGACCAGTGGGAGGCGCTGCGCCAGGACGCAATGTCGGTGCCGCACCGGTTGGTGGATCCTGAGCAGGTCGACATCTGGACCAGCGAACGCCAGGTTCGCCGGGCCCTGCGGCGCTCCCCGCTGCGGCCGATGCCGCTGGTCGCCCTCGCCCGTGGCCGCCCCGAGGACCCTGGCGCGCCCTACATCGAGGAGGACGAGCGGCTTTGGCGCCAGCTGCAACAGGAGCTGGCCCAGCTGGTCCTTGGTGGGCGACTGGTCGTCGCGACCGAGAGCGGCCACAACATCCAGGAGGAGCAGCCAGAGTTGGTCCTGGACGCCATCCGCGGCGTCGTCCGCGCCGTGCGCATGGGCCACCGTGGGCTCGCCTGAACCTTGCGGTCGACGATGGCCGACCTGTACGGGTGACGAATCTCGAGGAGGAACCATATGGACCCGACCCGGAAGCTGTACCGCAGCAAGACTAAGCGCCAGGTGGCCGGGGTGTGTGGCGGCCTGGCCCAGCACTTCAATGTCGACCCAACGCTGATCCGGGTGCTCTTTATCGTCCTGGCCGTGCTCGGAGGCTCCGGCATCCTCCTCTACCTGGCACTGTGGATCATCGTCCCCAGTGAGCCCCAGGGAGCGGCGTAGCACCATCGTCGCGGATGTGGGGCGACAAGGCACAGCACTCGGATCGGCTTCATGCCCACGGCGGTCGTCCTGGTCCCGCGATTAGCCAGTGGTGGCCGTGTACTTGGCTGGTTGCTGGGCGAAGGCGCCAGCGCACCCCAGCGAGCAGAAACAGTACTCCACGCCCTCGTGGGTGAGCCGGCCCACCCCATGCCGTGGGTCGACCGCCATCCGGCACACCGGATCAATCGGCAGCCCGGACGAGCTGTGTGGCCCCTGCCGGACCGCTGCGTAGACCAGGACCGGCGTGGCGACGTTTCGGAACGTCCACCGCCCGCGCTGGCGCAGTTCCACCTCCTCGACCTTGCCGGCTGCGGCCCTGGTGGCCGCGGTCAGCAGCGCCTCGCCCCCGGCGGCGGCGGCCGACACCCGCGCCGCCAGGTTGACCGTCGCCCCGAACCAGTCGCCGTCGCGCTCCACTGCCGAGCCGGTGTGCATGCCCACCCGCACCAGCGGGAAGCCGTGCTGGGCGCCAACGTCGTGCACGATGCACAGCCCGAGCCGGATCGCCGCCGCCGCGTCGGTGGTCCGGAGCATTAGCGCATCCCCGATGGTCTTGACCTCCTCGGCCTGATGGACGGCCAGCAGCTGGCGCACGGCCACGCAGAACCCGCCGACAAGGTCGGCGGCCTGCTCATCCCCGTGGGCCTCGGTCAGCGCGGTGAAGCCCGAGAGGTCTGCGAACAGGAACGTCTGCACCGCCGGCTCCGACCGCTGTGCCATTGCCCACCGGAACCTCACGTCCACGCAACCGGTCTAGGAAAGGACGATTGTCGCTCGTCCGCGTCCCACATGCAGCCGGTGACCGTAACCCCGAGCCTGAGTTCCGGTTGATGAGCCTGACTTGGGGTACGGCTCGAGGTATGCGGATTATCAAGCTGGCCTGGGTCGGGACCCGCACCGACAACGCCGAACCCACCGTTGCCTTCTTTCGTGACGTCCTGGGCCTTCCTCTTGAGCTGGACCGTCCGGGGTTCTGGATGCTGAAGCTGCCGGACGGTAGCAAGGTCGAGGTGTTCGGACCCGCCAGTGCGATCAACCGCCACTTCACCACCGGCCCCGTGGCGGGATTCCTGGTCGACGACGTCCCGGCCGCGACTGCCGAATTGCGGTCTGCTGGCGTGGAGATCCTCTTGGAGTCCGGGGTCGACGACACCGGGAACGCCTGGGTGCACTTCCGCGCTCCAGACGGCAACATCTATGAGTGCACCCAGGACCCTGGCGTCGCCCGACCGCACTAGACATGGTCGCTGAAGCTAGCGGCTGATATCCCAACCGCCCTCCCCGTAGACCTATGCCTCGTTTGGGCGCAGATCGACGCGACGCAGCAGTTGGGCGTTGAGGGTGACCACGATGGTCGACAGACTCATCAGGACCGCCCCGACCGCCGGGAGCCAGGGTGATGCCGGCCCAGGTCAGCACGCCGGCGGCGACCGGCACGGCCAGCAGGACCTGGTCTTCGCCGGCTCCGGTGGCGGGCCCGGCCACCGCGGCGGGCCACAGTGCGTCGACCAGCTCGCCACTCGGCTGAGCACGTCGGGGCGTCGGCCCCTCCGTCCGGCCACCATCGCCGGCGCATTGGAAGAGCTGCACGCCGCCGGCCTGGCGACGGTCGACGTCGACGACCAGGACGTGACCGCTGGTCGCTGGTTGGCGGCGCCGGCCGCCCGTGATCCCTGCTGGGTGCCGTTGACCTGCACGGCGCGCACGACTTCCGCCATACCTACGCCACCTGGCTGGAGGACGCCGGCATCCCCGCCCGCGTCATTGACGAGCTGATGGGCCAGGAAGCCACCGGTCGCAGTGGGCGCAGTGGAGGTCAGCCGGAGCAAGGGCACGCTGAGGCCCGGGATGACTCGTGCCGACCGAGTCAGTGCCTTGGGGATCATGACTCGCCAGCCGGCCGGAGCTTCATCCGCGCCGAGGACTTGGTCCTCGCGGCCCCCGGACTCGTTAGATCGCCCTGCCGCGTCTCCCCGTCACCGAGGCCGCGATCATGACGAGGACGGCCGCGACGACGATGCTGATGATCCACCGGATCCAGTCGATGCCGCGCGTCGCCTCAACACCGAGCGCTGCGGCGAGGTAGTAGCCGATGAGCACGCCGCCGACCCCGCAG
>JASLBL010000301.1 GCA_030146615.1 Actinomycetes bacterium | reverse complement strand
GCTGCTCAACAGTGAGGAATTCACCAGCCTGACCATGGCCCAAGTCGTGGTCGAGGCCTGGCGGATCGAGTACAACACCTACCGACCCCACTCCGCCCTTGGCGGCCTTACCCCCGCCGACTACGCAGTCAACTGGACCGGAACCAACCAATCCGCACTCTCATAGGGAGTTGGTCTGGGTCCCGTCGGGTGACCTTGGTGTGTGCGAGTCAGGCGACGTTGGTTGCGCGGAGCTTCTCGAATTCAATAGGGGTGCGCCAACCTAGCGAGCTGTGGCGTCGTTGCCGGTTGTGGAAGATCTCCAGGTACTCAAAGATCGCGTTGGCGAGCTCGAGGCGAGTGGTCCACCGCTGGCGGTCCAGCAGCTCGGTCTGCATCCGGGCCCAGAACGACTCGATCACGGCGTTGTCGTAGGCGTCACCGATCGTGCCCATCGAGGGCAGCAGCCCAGAGTCCCTGGCCCGCTGGGTGAACGCCCATGAGGTGAACTGCGAGCCATGATCGCTATGGATGACCGTCTGGTCTGGTCCCGGGTTGCGGTTGCTGATGGCCATGCCCAGGGCGTTGGTAACCAGCGGGGTGGCCTGGTGGCTGTCGATCGCCCAGCCCACCACCCGACGCGAGAACACGTCCAGCACCACACAGCAGTACAGCTTGCCCTCCCGGGTGGGATGCTCGGTGATGTCGGTCACCCACAGCTGGTCTGGGGCCGGCCGGTCGAAGCGGCGCTGGACCAGGTCAGCGGCGGTCGCGATGTTGGCCTTGCTGCGGAAGCGCTTGCTTGATCCTGGTAGCCCACGCAGCCCATGCAGCCGCATGATCTTGCGGACCGTCTTGCGGTTGACGATCACGCCGTGGCCGTAGGTCAGCTCGGCGTTGACCCGCCGCCAGCCGTAGGTGCCACGGGACTCGGCATGGATGGCCCGCACCAGGTCCGTCAGCCAGGCAAGCCGAAGCTGGCGTGGCGAGGGTGAACGGCGCCGCCACATGAAGAACCCGGAGGCAGCCACGCCGAGGATGCGGCAGCACCGCTTGGCCGAGAAGCCCTGGCTGGCCAGCTCAGCGATGACCGGGTAGGTGGCTTTTGGGCGCACCCCCTCCTCAAACAGCTTCGCGGCCTGCTTGACCAAGGCCAGCTCAGTCTCCAGCTCCTTGATCCGGCGCTTGGCCGCAGCCAACTCACCTTGTTCGCTGGTCGAGGTTCCCGGCTTCACTCCACGGTCGATGAGGTCCTGGGCCTTCCACCGGTACACCGTGGCTTCGGCCAGCCCCAGCTCGGCGGCGACCACCCGCACCGGCCGACCGGCCCGGACCAGTTCCACTACCCGCCGGCGGAACTCCGGATCGTAGGTTCGTGGCACGCGTCCTCCTCGGCGTTGGGACGCGCCAGTCTCACATGACCAGGTCAACAACCAGGGGCCAGATCCGGATGCATTGGGAGAACGCATTACTGTGCGTTGAGAGAGCGCTTAACTTTGGCCCCGACGGTCAGGCGTGACCTGGGGAAACGGCGGTTCGCACAGCGGTTCCCGGTGGTTCCATGGTAAGGATGGGGTCGCCGGTTCGATTCCGGCGGGGGGCTCCACACAGGCTCTGACCAGCGCAAACGCTGATCATCTTCGCGTTCGGGGCCGGTGGGCGGGGCAATGAGGTGGTCAGCCTCGTGTCCGAATCGTGAAGAACGGCCATAGCTTGGGATGAGAACGCTTCCCTGCATAACGTTTCGCGTTCTCTTCGACCAACGGCCTGGAGCAGGCATTGCGCCCCCAGTGGGTCTGCTGGGTGATCATGGCGCCATGGACGTGCTGAGCAGCCGCGTGCTGCTGCACCCAACCGACCCCGAGCGCAGCCGGGTGTTCTACCGCGACATGTTGGGGCTGGCCATCTACCGTGAGTTCGGCAGCGGGCCGGAGCGGGGCACGGTCTTCTTCCTGGGTGGTGGGTTCCTGGAGCTGTCGGGCCGCGCCGCCGCGCCGCCAGCACCGGGCATGGCGTTGTGGCTGCAGGTGCGTGAGCTGGCCGCGGTGCGACGGGAGCTCGGCGAGCGTGGCATGCGGATCCTGCGGGAGCCCAAGCGAGAGCCGTGGGGGCTGCTGGAGATGTGGATTGCGGACCCGGATGGGGTGCGCATCTGCATTGTGGAGGTGCCGGAGGAGCATCCGCTGCGCCGCCGCGACTGACGCCCCTCCGCTCCTCCATGGCTTGCCGCAGTGGCCGGTTCCATTCCCGGACGGTCTATCTGACCTGCCGGAGGCGATGACCGGTTGGGCCCTGTGGCTGCTGGACAGGCCAGCCATGGGGGAGATGGTGGCGGACCGGCCGATGGGAACAAGGCACCACCGGAGGGCAAGGCGCCGGCGGGGGCGTGCCTGTGCGGCGGCGTACCATCGACGGCGCTTGGCGCCGCGAAGGAGGCAGTCGTCATGGCAAGTGGCACCGTCAAGTGGTTCGACTCCAACAAGGGCTACGGCTTCATCCGACCCGAGCACGGCGAGGATGTATTCGTCCATCTCAGCGCGCTGCAGGGCAGCGGGCTGCAGACCTTGCAGGAGGGCCAAGCCGTCGAGTTCGACATCGAGCAGGGACGAAAGGGACCTCAGGCCGCCAACCTGCGACCACGCCAGGGACAGGCGTCGGGCTGATGCGCCGCTCCCGCCGGCCACCAGGCTGAGCGGACGCCACCGATGTGGCTTCCATCTTGCCTCCCGGCCGATGCCACCCGAGCCGGTCGGCGGCTCTGGCTCCTTGGGCGTCATCGGGGATGACTGGCGCGGCATGGGGATCGGATCCGGCCGTTGCGTGGTGACTCCGTGGCGGACGAAGGGCCGGTGGGCGAGATGGTGATGGGCGATCAGGGGCCACTGTGCGGGCTGCCGTGGCCGATCTGCCCCGACGACCTCGGCCAGCGCCTCAGCTCCAGGGCGGGCACGGCGTGGTGTCCCGGCTGCGGCCGGCGCTGGCCGCTGGATGAGGTCGAGCCGTGCCCCTGGCCAGGCCAGGTCCGGCTGTGGGACCAGGAGGGCAGCGAGCGGGTGGTATGCCGCTCCCACGCCGCCCATCCGTCGATGGCGCGGCTGGTGGCGATCGAGGAGGACCCCTGAGGACCGAGCCAGCCGCGACCTTGGCCGGCCCGACCACCGCACGGGACCTTGCCGCGCTGCAGGCTGGGCGCGGCGGCCGCGGCCTCAGTGCGGCAAGGCCTCCCGTTGCGATGGACCTGCCCTGGAGCGCTCTGGTCCCAGGGCGGCGACTGGCTCAACAGGTCACGTGGAGCATGGCGATGACGGCGCCCTCTGCCTGGTTCCAGATCGGGAGCACCTCCGGCGTCGGCAGCAGTTCCACCTGGCAGCGGTTGCGCTCCAAGTAGGTGGCCGCCTCCTCCGACAGGGAGACCCTGCCGTGCTGGCCAGCGCCGATGAGCAGCCGCGCGGCCCCCTTCTGGTAGACGTGCTCGGCCTCGGCCAGCGAGATGGTGTGCGAGGTGCCGTAGACCACCTTGGACAGCTTCTTCTTCCGCTTCTTGACTTGACCGCCGAGCCGGATGAGGACGTCATGCTCGTAGACCTTCCCATCGATGGTGACCGAGCCAAACTGGGTCCGGTCGATCCTGGGCTGCATCCTGCACCTCATCCCCCTCGCCTCACCTGCGGCAGGCGAGCGCCCCTCCAGCGACCAGGCGGAGCTGGCTTCCCCGGCGGGCTGCCCGGACAGCAGCGACCGTGGTGAGGTCCTCGCCCGGGCGAACACCGATCACCATGACCGCCTGGCTTCGTCTTGTCGGCGTCGACGACCCACGCAAGCTACATCATTCGCCTTCAGCGCTGGTCGCGCAGGAATGCGAGGACATGCTCGGCGAATACCTCGGGGATGAGGTCGATCGCGATGTGCTGCTGACCGTCGAGGATCACGATGCGGGCATGGGGCAGCGCGGCCGCGACGGTCTCGGGATCGGCCTTTATGTTGTCGGGGCTGTCGCCGCCGACCAGCAGGAGGGTGGGCACGGTGATCGTCGCCGCCTGCTCGGGATCGAACCGTGCCGCTTCCTCGGCCCGGGACTCCCGGGTGATGGTGTGGGCGGCGGCGATGCGTGCCTGCCAGGTGGGCAGCGCGCGATACACGGCGAACTCCTCCTCGGGCATCCTCACGACTTCTCGGAAGAATGTCTCGAGGACGGCCTCCCGGTCCCCGTGGGCGAGCAGTGCGTCCAGGCGCGCCTCGACGCCGGGAGGCAACGCCAACTGGTCGGGGTTCGGGGAAGGCCAGCCCTCGTACAGCACGAGCCTGCGGATGTTGGAGGTCAGCGCCGCACCGCCGAACGCACACAGCCCACCGAAGGAGTGGCCGAGCACGTCCACCGCGGATCCAGCGGCCTCCGCGACCGCGTCGACCACGGCCGCGACGTCCTCGAACTCCCGCGCCACGCCGTAGTCCGGTGCGTCGCCGCTGGCGCCGCGGCCCCGCCGGTCCAGCGCGTGGACGGTCGCGTGCGGCTCCAGGTACGGCAGCAACGGAGGCCAGCGGGTGTGGTCGGCGGTCGTTCCGTGGACGAGCACCAGCGGTGGCCCCTCGCCGCTGGTCCAGTAGGCGATGGCGGTGCCGTCGCGGGACAGCACCCGCGTCACGGTTGACTTGTCGGTGCGTGTCATGTCGGCGCTCCTCTCGCGTTCCCTCTTGTGCACAAACCCGACAAGCGTCGGGCCTGCGCCCAGGCAGCGAATCGGTAGGCCTACCTATTCGCTCGTCTGGCCCCCCAGGAATGGGGGCTGGCATGCTTGCGGTCTCGTCCGAGGCGAGGAGGGGCATGCTCAGCGAGCGGGTCCGGCTGGCCGACCTTCTGGCTGCCGTATCGGTGGCCACCGACCTTGGGATGGGCCAGGAGCCCGAGAAGGCGATCCGAGCCTGCCTCGTCGCCACCGCGCTGGCCAGGCGGATGGGCACCGCCGAGGCGGAGGTCTCCGACGTGTACTACACGGCGCTGCTGCGCCACCTGGGATGCACCGCGACCGCCCACGAGGAGGCCTACCTCGGCGGCGACGAACTGGTCTCCCGTCCCGCCGCCGAGCGGGCCGACTTCGGGAATCCTCGTGAGACCGTCGCCCTGCTGCTCCAGATGGGCAGGGGGACAGGCGTCGACCGGGCTCGGTACCTCACCCGCGCCCTGCGTCTCGGGAAGAAGGGCGACCGGGCCATCCTGGGGGCGGTCTGCGAGGTCGGCGCCCGCCTGGCCGAGCGGCTGGGTCTGGGTCCAGGGGTCCGGGACGGCCTGTACCAGAGCTTCGAGCGGTGGGACGGCAAGGGCACCCCTCAGGGCCTGGCCACCGAGGACATCTGCCTCCCCGCCCGGCTCGCCGAGGTCGCTCACCAGGCCGTCATCTTCGACCGGCTCGGCGGGCCGGAGGGGGCCGTGGAGATGGTCCGCCGCCGGGCGGGCGGGTGGTTCGACCCGTCGTTGGCCGCGACCTTCACCCAGGTCGGTGCAGGCATCCTCGATGAGGTCGGGTCGCGGGACGTCTGGGAGGCCGTCGTCGAGGCCGAGCCGGAGCCGCGGCGCACGATCGGCGCCGAGGGTCTGGATGGCCTGGCGCGAGCACTCGCCGACATGGTCGACCTCAAGTCGCCGTTCCTGCTGGGTCACTCCAGCCAGGTGGCTGCCCTGTCGGAGCGGGCCGCGGTCGCGCTCAGCTTCGGCGCCGAGGCGACCACCGACCTTCGCCGGGCGGCGCTGCTGCATGACCTTGGCCGGGTGGCCGTCTCCAACCGGATCTGGGAGAAGGGGGCGGCCCTGAGCACGACCGAGTGGGAGCGTGTCCGGCTCCACCCCTACCAGAGCGAGCGGATCCTGGCCCGGTCCCAGATCCTGGAGCCGCTGGCCCGGACGGCGGGGATGCACCACGAGCGGCAGGACGGCTCCGGCTACCACCGGGGCGCCTCCGGCGCGCAGGTGCCCGCGGCGGCCCGGGTCCTGGCCGCCGCGGACGCCTTCCAGGCCATGACCCAGGATCGCCCCCACCGTCGGGGGCTCGCGCCTGAGGCTGCATCGGCGGCGCTGGCGGAGCAGGCACGATCGGGTCGCCTGGACCCCGAGTGCGTCCGCGCGGTGATCGAGGCGGCCGGGCAACCCTCGCCCAGGGTCCGGACCGTCTGGCCGGCCAGCCTCTCCGACCGGGAGGTGGAGGTCCTGCGGCTGGTTGCCCGTGGGCTGTCCAACCGCGGGGTCGCCGAGCGGCTGTACATCTCGCCCCGTACCGTCGAGCACCACGTACAGCACATCTACACCAAGATCGGCGGCTCGGGTCGAGCCGCCGCGGGCATGTTCGCCATGGAACACGACCTCCTCCGCAACTGAGTGAAGGATGGGCAGACCTACCGATGTCCTTGGCCACAGTGGGCGGCATCCTTCGCTTGCCTGAAAGGAGGCGATCATGGTCGAGATTCAGTTCGAGGTGGAGACTTCCCTGTCCCCCCAGCGAGTGAGAGCCGCGGCCACCGACTTCTCCGAGCGGCGGCCCCAGATCTGGTCCGGGATCGATCCCAAGCGCTTCACCGTTCACGCCCTCGGCGACGGCACCGCCGAGGTCACGGAGGGCGGCCGCGAGTTCGGGGGGATCTGGGCTCGGGAGCGTTACGACTGGTCCGACCCCGACAGGGTGGTCGCGCGGGTGCTGGACTCCAACATCTTCGGTCCCGGAAGCCGGTGGGAGTTGCGGGTCCGACCGACGGCAGCCGGCGGCAGCCGGGTGGAGTGGACCTCGCTCCGCCAGCCCAGCAGCCTCAAAGGCCGCCTCGTGGTGCTGGCCCTCAGGGTCTCCGGCCGGCGGCACCTGCGTGGATATCTGCAGCAGACTCTGGCGAAGCTGGAGAACCAGACGGCGTGACCGAAACGGTAGCTGGAATGCGATAAGCGCCGTCTCTGTCAGGAAATGGCGATGGGCTGCCCGGCGCAATGACTCCCTGCTAGACGAGGAGGTCTTACGGGGAGAGGCTTCAGGATCGTGGTACCAGAGGATCAGGTCGTGCTTCAGGAAGGATCAGCAGGCGGCCCAAGAACGCATAACTTCGCCGGAAGAGAACCGATAACTTCGGCCCCGACGGTCGAGCGTGACCTGCGAGAACGACGGTCCGCACAGCGGTTCCTGGTGGTTCCATGGTAAGGATGGGGTCGCCGGTTCGATTCCGGCGGGGGGCTCCACACAGGCCCTGACCAGCGGAAACGCTGGTTGGTTCTGGGTTGGGGGCCGGTTGAACGATTGGAGAGCACTTCCCTTGTCTGGATGCGGTCTGACCTTCGCTCATCCTGCGTCGACGTCCACCGCTCTGACCAGCTTTTTTGCTGGTTCCGCGGCCTTTTGCGTTCTGGTGGGCCAGCCGAACAGCGGTTGGAGAGCACATACCCATGAGTGAGAGCGGCGCCTGCCGACCGCACACGCGACCACGAGCAGCCATGGCCAAGTCCCGCGACTACGAACGCAGCGACAATAGGGGGCGCGACTCCACGAGCTGATCGGGGGTGGCGCTTGGTCGGGTGACACCAGCGCCACCCCCGACTCGGCTGCAGGAGGGGCCTTGCTATGGCCGAGAGTACGCTCTTGCGCCGCTGCAGGAGCCGGTCGCCGAGCCGTCGAGCGTCCCGGCATCGCCAGACGCCTGGCGATCTCAGGCGGCGCTGGAGCGGGTGAACCCGCCGAGGTGGTTGGGTTTGACGATCAGCGGTACCCCCGACTGCGAGAGCTCCCTAATCATCCCGAGCACCGCGTCATTCGGCGGTCCGTAGATCTGGAAGTCCTTGGTGTCGAGCAACTCCTCGGTGCCCTTCTCGATGTGCTTGCGGGCCACCTGCATGTGGAACAGCATGGAGTCGGCGTCCGGGTGGACTTGGACAACACTCACCTCGCTCTCGTCCTCGTTCGTGTAGCCGTTGAAGGCGATCAGGCGCGGCTCGTCCGCCTCGACCAGCTCGACCAGCTCCCTCCAGGTCTTCTTGAAGTCCTCGAGCTTGCCCTCCCTGATCGCGTGGGTGCCGATGAAGATGAACGGCTCGGACATGCTTGCCTCCCTTTCGATCTGCGACTATGTGTGCTCGGCCGGCGCCTACTTGCCTTCCTGCACCTGGTAGATGCGGTCCGCCAGGAGCCCATGGGCCTGGCGGTGCACCATCACCGCGGCTTCCGCGCTCGGCGCCTCCGCCAGACAGAACAGCTTGCCGGCCTCCTCATCGACCCAGTACCGCAGGTACCTCACCCCGTGGCGCTGCTGGACCTCCAGGTCGGCGCGGTGGGCCTCCGCCATGTCCTTCGCTGTGACTCCATGCGGAAGGCGCTCGTGCACGTCCATGAACAGGGGCATTCGTCTCTCACCTCCCTCCCGGACCGCGCCTCCCACGGCCAACCGCTGACCCGATCATGCTGTGGCCCTTCGCTAAAGGAACGCTAAGGGCGCTGCGACCCGGCAGGGCCCGGGAAAAGGGGGCGGGAGCCCGTGGTACGGTCATCGCGGGGGAGGCGCGGGTGGAGTTCCGGATCTTGGGGCCGCTGGAGGTCCTCGACGACGGTCGGCCGGTGGCCCTGCCTGGTGGGCGCGGGCGAGCGCTCCTCGCGCTCCTCATCCTGCACGCCGGCGAGGTGGTCTCGACGGCCCGGCTCATCGACGAGCTGTGGGGCGAGAGCCCTCCGCCGACGGTGACGACGGCACTCCAGGGTCTGGTATCCACCCTCCGCAAGCGCCTTGAGCCGGTCAAGGCCGGAGGTGAGGCTCGAGCCGTCCTCCGAACGGTCCCACCCGGCTACGTCCTGGCGACCGACCCTACCCGGGTCGATGCGAACCTGTTCAGGCGGTTGCTTGAGGAGCCGGGCGGGGCCGCGGCCTCCGAGCGGTCGGCGCGCCTCCGCCGGGCGCTGAGCCTGTGGCGCGGGCCGGCCCTGGCCGACTTCACCTACCAGCCCTTCGCCCAGCGGGAGATCACCGCCCTGGAGGAGCTCCGGCTGGTGGCGATCGAGGAGCGGATCGAGGCCGACCTGGCGCTCGGGCGCCACGGTCAGCTCGTGGCAGAGCTGGAGGCGCTGGTCGCCGAGCATCCGTTCCGAGAGCGCCTGCGAGGCCAGCTCATGGTGGCGCTGTATCGTGCGGGGCGACAGGCCGAGGCCCTTGAGGTCTACCGAGACACCCGCCACGCGCTGGCCGAGGAGCTGGGGATCGAGCCCGGACCGGAGCTTCGCCAGCTCGAGGGCGCGATCCTTCGGCAGGATCCCGCGCTGGACCTGGAGCCGTCCCAGGAGACGGCCCTGGCGGCGGGGAAGCCACTTCACCCCGTCTCGGGCACCGCTGCGGCGGAGCCCTGGCTCTCGGGGGAGCGGCGGACCGTCACGGTCGTGTTCGTTGATCTCGCGGTCTCCCACGGCGCCGGCGACCGTGCGGACCCGGAAGCCCATTGGCGGATCGTCGGGCGCTCCGTCGACCTGGCCGCCGGCGTGCTCAGGCGCCACGGTGCGACCGTTGAGGAACTGGTCGGTGACGTGCTGGTTGGCCTGTTCGGCGTCCCCATCGCCCATGAGGACGACGCGCTGCGGGCGGTGCGGGCCGCAGTCGAGCTGCGCGGGGCCCTGAAAGCGTTCAACGAGGAGGTCGAGCGGGATCGGGGGATCCAGCTCCCGATCCGAACAGGCATCGAGACGGGAGAGGTCGTGGTCCCCACCAATGGCTCGAGGCAGGCGACCACATCTGGAGACGCCGTCAATGTGGCCGCCCGGCTGCAGCGCGCGGCCGGCCAAGACGAGATCCTGGTGGGGGAGGGGACCCGGGGGTTCCTTCGAGACGCCGCCGTACTGGAGGCCGTCGAGAAGCCCAGCCCAGACGGGCGGGGAGGTTCGCTCGCCGCATGGCGGCTCGTCGACCTGGTTCCCGGTATACCTCCTCTCTCCCGTCGCTTCGACGCCCCCATGGTCGGCCGGATAGACGAGCTGGCCCGCCTGCGCGCCGCTCTCGAACGGGCTGTGCGGCAGGGCAGGGCGTACCGCTTCACCGTCCTTGGCGAGGCGGGCATCGGGAAATCGCGGCTGGCCAGGGAGTTCGCCCAGGCGCTCGGCTCCGACGCCCGGGTCCTCACCGGTCATTGCCTGGCCTACGGGGAAGGCATCACCTTCTGGCCGCTGCGGGAGATCGCCCTGCAGGCAGCCGGCCCGCGGGGACTCGATGGCCTTGCCGAGCTGCTCGTCGGAGAGGAGGACGGCGAGTGGATCGCCGGTCAGGTCGCCGTCGCGATCGGACCAACCCAAGAATTCGGCAGCGCCAACGAGCTGTTCCCGGCGGTCCGCCGCCTGTTCGAGGCACTGGCCAATCCACGTCCGCTCGTCCTCACCCTCGAAGACCTCCACTGGGCCGAGCCCACGTTCCTCGACCTCATCGAGTACCTCGCCGACTGGGGACGCGCTCCGGTCTTCCTACTCTGCCTGGCCCGACCCGAGCTGATCGAGGAGCGTCCCGCCTGGGGAGCGGGAGGGCGCAACGCCGACACGTTGGTCCTCGAGCCACTCGCCCCGACCGAGACCGAGAAGCTGACTGCCGACCGACTGGCGGGCATGGTGCTGCCACCGGACACGCTGACGCGCATCGTGGAGATCGCCCAGGGAAACCCCCTGTTCGTGGAGCAGCTGGTCGCGGCATTCAAGGACGAGGGGACGATCTCCCTCCCAGCCTCCGTGCACGCGCTCCTCGCCGCCCGCCTCGACCGGCTGGGGCCAGCCGAGCGGGACCTCCTCCGGTGCGCCGCCGTGGTCGGCACGGACTTCTCGGCGGACGGGCTGCTGGCACTGGTCCCAGAACAGGCTCGCCCATTTGTCGGCAAGCACCTTCAGGCCCTCGAGCGGAAGCAACTAATCCGGCCGGCACGGTCGACGGACCAGGGTTTCACCTTCCGCCATGCCCTGATCCAGCTCGCCGCCTACCGGAGCACGACGCGAGAGAACCGGGCCAGGCTCCATCAGCGGGTCGCGGAGTGGCTGGAGAGGGAAGCACGAGACTCGACCCCGGAGCTCGACGAGATCCTCGGATACCACCTGGAGGAAGCGGTCGAGCAGCGGCGGGCGCTCGGGGTCCCGAACGAGGACGATCCCGGGCTGGCCGTCCGTGCCGGTGAGCACCTGGCCACAGCGGGACTCCGCGCCTACGGCCGGTTCGACATCGCGGCGGCCGTGAACCTGTCGGGGCGAGCCAAGGCGCTGCTGCCACGGTTCCACCCGCAGCGGCGGGAGGTCATGCGCGTGCTCGCCGAGGCCTATCCGATGCTTGGACGGCACGACCAGGCCGAGGCAGTCCTCGAGGAGATGCTGGAGCAGGCACAGACCGAGGGGAACCGCCTCCTGGAGCAGGCCATCCACCTCGAACGGGCCAGGGTTCGCGTCATCACTGGTCCCGACCCAATGCGCCTGGACCAGATCCAGGAGGGGGCCGAGCGGGCACTGGACGTCTTCAGCACCTCGGGTGACCACGCAAGGGCGGCACAGGCCTGCTACGTCCTGGGGATCGTGCATGACCGCCAGGGGGCCACCCGCAGGCTGGAGGAGGTAAGCCGGCTCGGCCTCGCCCACGCCGACCGTTCCGGTCGCCTCCGCGAGGAGGTCGGGCCTCGGTGGAACCTCGCCCGGGCCGTGCGGACAGGGGAGACCCCGGTCGGGGAGGCCGTCCGAACATGCGAGGAGATCATCGACCGACGAGGGATGTTCCATCCAGGCGTCCTCTGCGAGCTGGCGACCCTGCACGCCATGGAGGGCGAGTTCGACCAGGCGCGCGACATGCTCGCTCGCGCCCGGCGGGACATGGTGGAGCGGTGGCGGTTCCGCCGGCCCCTGATGTGGGCGGCGCGGTCGAGCGCCGCGGTGGAGACGCTGGCCGGCGACATCGACGGCAGCGAACGAGAACTACGCGCCGCCCTGGAGATGGCGCTCGACTTTCGGGAACGGGACCCGGCCGCGAAGATCGCCGCGGGCCTGTCGCGAGTGCTGTTCGTGCGAGGCCGATCGAAGGAGGCGGATGAGTTCGCAACGAGGAGCAAGGAGTACGCGCCGGTGGAGGGAGCTGCGGCCCAAGCCCTGTGGCGGGCGGCGAAGGCCCGGGTGATGGCGAGCCGCGGTGACCATCTAGAAGCGGAGCGGCTGGCAAGGGATGCGGTAGGTCTGGCATCGGTCGAGACGCTCAACCTGCGGGCGGATCTCCTGGTCGATCTGGCGAAGGTTCTCCTACAGGCAAAGCAGTCGGCGAAGGCCAAACCCGTGATTGCCGAGGCGATCCAGCTCTACGAACGCAAGGGGAACCTCGTCTCCGCTGCTCGAGCCCGTGCACTTGGCGACTGAGCGGCCACCCGGCCATTCCGATGGAGTGGCATTCAGAAACTCATGGCGGGTACTGGAATTCGAGCGGCGTGACGAAGCCTGCGGGCTGGTGGTACTTCAGCGGGAATGACCTGCGCATCCGCAGCGGTCCACAGACCATTGGGAGAACGCATAACGTCGCGTCGAGAGAACGCATAACTGCGGCCCCGACGGTCGGGCGCGACCTGGGCAAACGGCGGTCCGCACAGCGGTTCCTGATGGTTCCATGGTAAGGATGGGGTCGCCGGTTCGATTCCGGCGGGGGGCTCCACCAAGCCGATGACCAGCGCAAACGCCTGGCCTCTTCGCTTCCGGGCCGTTCGGCGGGGCCCCATGCTGGAAAGAGAGCGCATCCTATGTCGGGATGCGATCTCCCTGCTAGTCATCGGTCCGTGACTGTCGATGGCTCTGACCAGGTTCAATTGACCGCTCCTTCGCCCTTGCATCTGGGTCCCTGGACTGCAGAGCGGCTAGAGGACGCATACCTGGACGACGAGTAAGGAGTCGTATGTCCGAGCCCGCAATCCAGGAAAAGGAGTTCTAGGGTCTCCATGCCATGCCAGTCCCTACTTCCAGCCTGAATGGGTCTAGCTTCTTGGACTGGAAGACGGCATGTGCCGCGGCTGTAGAGATTCGGCAGTAGGCGCTTGTTTGAACTTTTGATCCGACCTGCCCTATGACAGAGCAGTTCACGGACCACCACTCCCGAGATGTGACCGGCGTCATGTGTGACACGCAACACTGCAACGTCTCCCCGGGTGTGTCATAGCTAGAAGATGGTGCGAGTCAGCCGAGGAGGACATCCACAGCCGTGAACAGCCAAGGACGTTCAGCATGGCGACTGACCAGCAGCCAGTGGCTGGTTGCCCTGCTGGTCTCCGCCGTCCTCGTGGGAGCTGTCGGTGGTGCGTTGGTCGCGCGGGCAGCGGGTGGAGCGAGGCGGCCGTCTGGGCCCGTAAGCTCTGCCACGAGCCAGCCCGGACCCTCGGTCGAAACCACGACCACTAGGCGGACGACCACGACGACCGTGCAGCCAACCTCGACGACACAGGCCCTAACAAGCACTTCCCAGGCGCCGACATCGACGCGACTCACCAGCATGCTAGGTCGATCCGACCGGAGGCCGGTGGGTGCGGCCGCGTTCGCTCAGTTCATCGCCGGCGGCGCCGGCGGCCGAGGTGAATGTGGGGACTTCAACCCGGACGACTTCAGCCGGCCGACGATCCGGGTGCCTGGAGCCTACGTTGACGAGTCGGGCCCTGACGTCGGCGTGATCTCGATCGGCCAGGTAGAAGTGTTCTGCTTCTTTCGTTTTGAGACCGGGATACCAATCAGTGTGTCCGTGACCTCGCCTACGGGCACGATTGAGCGGCTGGAAGGCTGCGCTGACTGTGAATCCAATCCACCTTGGTTTGGCCTGCCCGGTGATCCACTCGGGACCTACCAGGTCACCGCGGCCCAGGGATCGCTGAAGGCTGCCGGAAGGTTCGCGTTACGTCCTGCTGAAGACCGCACATTGATCCTGCCTGGCTCCACTGGGAAGGCGTCCCGCAAGGCAGAACGATCCGCATCGGCGTGGCCGGCTTCCAACCGTATGAGGCGGTCAAGTTGATCTTCTACTACGCGCCCAACCTAGACAGCAATGGGGGCCGCTACCGGACCTCGACGACGGTGACCATGGATGCCATGGGCCAGTTCCTGTACCGGCTGGAGACGGAACCGAGCGACCCCCAGGGTTACTACGCGGTTCGAACCGTGCCAGGGTTTGACGTCCTCTGGCGGGAAAGCGAGCTCGTGTTCCGCCTGACCTGACAACCGAAGCGTCACGGCGGCGGGCCAGCATGTTATGAACATCCGGGAAGGGGACGCTGGCGGCCGGCCATGCGAGCGGCACGAGCAGGATCACGGGCAGCAGCTTGGCGGTACGCTTCGCATGCCCGCTGGGCATCGCCCAGCTGCTCGTAGAGATCGCCTAGAGATTCAAGGATGTCGGCCTGCTGGCGCGGGTCGAGGCTGTACCGGATGGCCCGATGATGCGCCTCGACGGCCTGGCGATACGCTTCGGTACTGGGTGTGGCCGGGCCGGCCAGATACGTAAGGCCGAGCCCGAAGGCGGCCTGCGCAGCGAGTTCCCGAATTCTACGGTTTCCGCGGTCAAACGCGTCGATGACGATGCCGAACTGGGCTCGGGATTGTGCCGAGTGGTCGGCGATCTGGCTCTCGGTGAGACACCAGTACGTCCGACCGAGCCCAAAGGCTACCTTGGTAGGCACGTCCGCGGCAGCAGCTTGATCGTCGGCGGGGAGAACCCGCCGAAATAGCATGAGTGCCATCCTCAGACCCTCAGCATCCGCTTGGCCGGGTCGACAGTCCTTCCCGGCCGCGGCTCGATAGGCCAACTCGGCAAGTCCGAGGCGAGCACGCCCGTAGGACGGGTCGGCTTCGAGCGCCCGCTGGTAGTAGGTTCGAGCAACGCCAAGTTGGCCTCGCTTGCCCGCAGTGTTGCCCAGGAACAGGTTGAGCAGCTTGCGGCCAACTGGGTCGGCCCAATCCGGCTGCGCTCGGCCAAACTCACGCGCCGCCTTCGGGAAGTCGCCTATCTGGTAGAAGCCCAGGCCGAGGATGAACCGGGCGATCCCGCGGGCACGCGCCAGCAACCCGTCTCGTAGCCTTGCCCGCACGGCGGCATTGCTGTCAGGGTCGCCAGGAACGACCACCTGGCCGAGCCGATAGTACCCGGCCAACTCATGGGCTCCTCCCAGCTTCCGGTCGGCGATGTACAGCTCGGGTGTGAAGCTTGTCTGACCGTCACCGGTGATCAGGTTGGCGGTGATGATGAGGTCGGCGTTTGCGGTGTCGGCCAGCGCCTCCAGTTGCAGCGACCGCTGCTCCGCCCGCTGCGCATCGGCCGTGCCCGTGTCTCGCGGCGACCGGGTCTGGATCTCGTAGCCGACGTCCTCCAGGACCCTGAGCCCTGGACCCAGGTTCCGGAAGACCGAGTCGGCGAGCGCTCGCGCCGTCACCTGCGCGGCGGGTTCTCCTCCGGCATCAACAGCGCTGAACTGCCCGACGGCGATGTTGAGATCACCGGACATCGGCGGTGGAGGACGAGACGACTCAATGTACTCCTGCACGAACGTGTACACGCCAGCTGCACTCGCAACGACACCGAGGACGGTGACCAGCAGGAACCTTGGAACAACGCGCAGCGGGCTGGACGGCTTACCAACCGAGCCTCGCCACCAAGACGTCGACGGAGATGTCTTCGGTGCCTTGGCAGACGAGCCGTGCGTCGGCGAGGAACTCATAGACTGATCAGGAGGTGCGAGTGCGGTCCGATCCGCCCGTCTCGAGGGCGATCGCCGCGGTTGAGGGGGCGCGGATCGACGGCTGCCAGATCCCGCGCTCCGAAACCGTGGCCTTCGGCGCCGACTGCTCACGCACCTACTCCTCGTGCCGCCGAGGTCTGGTTGTCTCATTCTAGAATGTGTAGATATTCGAGAGACATGGCTTTACCGGGGCGGTGGAGGTCAGCAGTGCGCTGGCGTCGTGCTGCGCTTGAGTAGGCAAGCCGCGACTGCTGAGAGCCGTTCCGCGACGCAACGGGTCGATGGCTCGCAACAGGACGTCCCTGAGGATCCAGCCTCCGAGTAGTATGCCGAGCCCCTCTTCGAGGCTCGGGCAACTGATTGGCAGGGCCGTATCGATCCGACGGCTACAAGAGAACGCATTACGAAGCGTCGGGAGAACCGATAACTTTGGCCCCGACGGTCGGGCGTGACCTGGGGAAACGGCGTTCCGCACAGCGGTTCCCGGTGGTTCCATGGTAAGGATGGGGTCGCCGGTTCGATTCCGGCGGGGGGCTCCACCAAACAGATGACCAGCGCAAACGCTGGTCATCTTCGCGTTCGGGGCCGGTTCGGCGGAGGGCGAAGTGTCAGCTGGCGGCCCGGATTGTGAAAGTTGAGCTCTACATTGGAGGAGAACCCTTACCTCATAACCTCTTGGGTTCACCGGTGGAGGTCAGAGGCGCAAATCTGCTGTGCGACATCGGGGTGCGACCGTTCCTGGACTCCGTCGGCGCGTGAAGGTGACGGGACAAGCCAATCGTCCAGGAGGAACCATTTCTGTGACCTGCCGGTCTGCATTGGGCCACTGAGTCTCGGCCTAAGACGACCGGCGTGCAGCTGTTCAGGAGATGACTGCCCATCTTCTGTTCTCTGCGGTCCCTTTGGCCTTGACAGGTCCGGTAGGTGGGGTTCTGGTCAGCCCGGTCTGGTTGGGTGCGCAAGTTACGAGCCCGCT
>JASLBL010000300.1 GCA_030146615.1 Actinomycetes bacterium | reverse complement strand
CCTGCGCCCGGAGGCGCCCGCGGGCCTGCGCCCGGAGGCGCCCCTGCGCCCGCGCCGGAACGGGCCCTGGCGGTTCCAGGGCCCCCGGAGGGGGACGCTACCGGACCTGGCGACTGGGCGCCGGCGGCTGTCCACAGCCCTTGGCGGGGTGGGGCGGGAGTGGGTGGACGGGCTGCGGGTGACCATCCGCGACCACGGGCTGCGGTGGGGGCTGGTGGTGAACGGGATGGCCGCGGTCGCCCAGGGGATCTTCACCGTGCTGTTCGTGCTGTTCGTGGCCGAGGAGCTGGGCGGGGACGGGGCCGACGTCGGGCTGCTGCGGGGGGTGCAGGCGATCGGCGGGCTGCTCGGCGGGGTGCTGGTGGTGGGGCTGGCCAGGAGGCTGGAGGCGGGGCGGCTGCTGGGAGTGAGCCTGCTGGTGTTCTCCCTGCTCGACCTGGCCATCTGGAACGGGCCGATGGTGACGACCGCCCTGTGGCTGTACCTGGGGCTGTTCGTGGCCGCCGGGATCCCGGGGATCGGCATCCTGACCGGCCTGACCGCGCTCGTCCAGGAGCGGACCGACGACGCCTACCTGGGCCGGGTGTTCGCCACCTACTACGGCAGCTTCAACGGCCTGATGGCGCTCGGCATGCTGGCCGCGGGGCTGCTCGGCGACGCCGTCGGGATCCTGCCCGTGCTCAACGGCCAAGCGGCGCTCGGCATGCTGGCCGGGGTGGTCG
Source organism: Actinomycetes bacterium (assembly GCA_030146615.1). GTDB lineage: Bacteria > Actinomycetota > CALGFH01 > CALGFH01 > CALGFH01 > CALGFH01. The sequence goes on along the minus strand of JASLBL010000300.1, from coordinate 2,863 downwards.
CGCTGGCCACCCTCGGCCGCCGGCCACGGCCGGGCGGTTACCCGCGGGCCTCGAAGCGGGTCCGCATGCCGTTGGCGTAGTGGTTCTCCTTCCTGCCGTCGGCCTCGGTCTCCAGCCGGTTGCAGAACAGCGCGTAGCTGCCTGCGGGCAGCTCGAAGGTGCCGGTGCAGGTCTGCTTGGCCGGGAACGCCTCGATCTCGCCGACGAACGCGCCCTCGGGCAGCTGCTCCTCGTCAACGGTGCCGTCGGCGGCCAGGGGCAGGGCGGCGGGGTCGTCGGCGCGGACCACCACCAGCTCGTGGGCGTCCTCGCCGGTGTTTCGGGCCTCGAAGGTCACGGTGCCGGCGGGCACGTCGGCCCGGGCCGGCAGCACCGCCCACTCCTTCAGCTCGACCGCGATGGTGGCGTCGGCGCCGGCGGCGTCGCCAACCGGCTTGCAGGCGGCCGCCGGCCCGGAGGCCGTGCCGCTACCCGACCCGGTACCCGAGCCCGAACCGGTGCCGCTGCCGCTGGCGGCCTGGGTGCCGTCGACGTTGCGTACCCCGGTCCCGTCGTCCGACCCGCAGCCGGCCAGCAGCATGGCCAGGCCGATCCCCAGCCCGGCCAGTCGGTGCTCCGTGCGCACACTCCACCCCCGCGGTTCAGGTCTTGGTCAGGTCGCGACTCCGGAGCCTACGGAGGCGGGCCGGGCCCTGTCGAGGCCGGGCGGCCACCACCGCCCAGGCGGCCAGGGCGACCAGCCAGGCGCCGTGGAGGACCCAGGTCCGCCAGCTCATGGCCAGGTAGTCGGGCAGGGCCAGCCGCCAGGCCCGGTACAGCGGGTTGCCGGTGGCGGCGAAGTCCACCGCCCAGGTGACCTGCCCGGCGGCCCCCTCGGCGACCAGCCAGCCGAAGGCCAGCACCCCGGCCCCGCCGGCCACGGCCAGCAGCCGGCGCCGGCGCCGGTCCCGGTCGGCCCACCAGGCCACGGCCAGGCCGGCAAGGGGCAGGACCACCACCACCTGACGGCCCGCGAACCACCAGCCGTGCATGGTCAGGGCGACGAAGGTGGCGACCAGCCAGCCGGCGGCCAGCGGCAGGGCCAGGGCGGCCCAGCCGGCCGGGCGTCGCCGGACCAGAGCGGCCACCGCCGGGACGGCCAGCAGCCAGGCCGGCTGCCAGGCGGCCAGCCCGAAGCCCCGGTCCACCAGCAGGCCGACCAGGCGGCGGCCGCGGCCCAGGTAGTCCGGCTCGGTGCCGACCACCGACAGCTCGCCACCGACGAAGTGGTCTCCGGCGGCGTACGGGGTCCAGCCCCCGTACCACCACCGGTGTAGGACCAGGAACACGACCCCGGCCAGGGCCAGCGACCCGGCCAGGGCCAGGGCCCGCCGGCCCCGTCCCTCCCTGGCCAGCCGCCAGCAGGCGACCAGGGCGATGGCCGCCGCCACCGGGGCGTACTTCACCCCCAGCCAGGGCAGGGCGGCCACGGCCACGCCCACCACCAGGGTCGCCGGCCGGCCCGGGACGGCGGTCGTGGTCAGGGCGGCCGCGGCGGCCAGGGTGGCCAGGGCCGCCGGGAGCTCGGGATAGAGCTGGCTGCCGTAGACGGCCAGCGGCGGCGAGCAGGCCAGCACCGCCGCGGCCAGAGCCGCCGTGCCCACCGGCACCCCCAGGCGGCGCACGGCCGTCCATACCAGCAGGGCGGCCAGCAGCCCGGCCATGGCCGCCATGGCCAGCTTGGCCCCGACCCAGCCCCCGGCCGCCACCGGCCCGGCCAGCAGCAGCGGCAGCAGCGGGTCGTGCGGGCTGAGCCGCCGCCCGCCCGCCAGGGCCTCGGTCTGCTCGGGCAGCGGCAGGGCATGGAACGGCCGCCAGCGGCCCCCGGCCAGCTCGTCGGCGATGTCCAGCTCGCCGTCCTCGCCCAGGCTGATCGCGGTCAGCAGGTACTGCGGCTCGTCCGCGGTGGTCCAGGTCCCATGGGTCGCCGGCACCAGGATCCCGGCCGCCGCGACCAGAAAGGCCAGCACCCCGACGGCCGCCATGGCGAGGTGGAGCCGGGGGCCGTCCGGCCGGTCAGGTCGGGGCATCGCCGCGGCGGACGACCAGGAACCAGGTCAGGACCCCGGACAGGGCGAGGAGGAATAGGGCGGCCAGGCTGGCGTCGGCCAGGAAGGCGTCCTCGGTGGCGTTCCAGATCCGGGTGGCCAGGGTCTCGAACCCGGGCGGGGCCAGCAGGAGGGTTGCCGGCAGCTCCTTCATGGTGGAGAGCAGGACCAGCCCGGCCCCGGCGAGCAGGCCCGGGGTGGCCAGGGGGAGCTCGACGGTGCGCAGCCGCCGCAGGCGGCCGGCGCCGAGGGTGCGGGCGGCGTCGTCCAGGCGGGAGGGGACGGCGGCCACCGCGACCTGGGCGGCCCGCAGGGCCTGGGAGCCGAAGTGGACGACGTAGGCGAACACCAGGAGGGCCTGGGTCTGGTAGAGGGCGGCCAGCGGCCAGGGCGCCTGGAGGGTCCAGAAGGCGAGGGCCAGGGCGACCACCAGCCCGGGGAGGGCGAACCCGCCGACGATCACGGCGTTGGCCGCGCCGGCCAGGCGGCTGGCGTGGCGCACGGTCAGGTAGGCCACCGGGAGCACGGCGGCTACCGCGACCAGCGCCGCCAGCACGGCCATGGCGGCGGTGTTGACCGCCGGCAGGGCCAGCTCGCCGGCGTCGGCGACCAGCGCCCCGGCCCGGGTCGAGCCGGCCACCAGCCCCCGGCCGGCCCAGAAGGCCAGCACCCCCACCGGGGCGACCAGGGCAAGGCCGACGACCCCGGCGACCAGGGCCACGGCCGGGCCCCGCCAGCGGCCGAGCGGGACCCGCAGCGAGCGGGCCCCGGCGGCC
>JASLBL010000546.1 GCA_030146615.1 Actinomycetes bacterium | reverse complement strand
CCACAAGGCCAGCCCGGCCAGGCCGATGGCCAGGTGGACCAGGTTGTGCAGGGGGTTGAGCTCAAAGCCGAGCAGGGTCTTGTCGGTCTCGGCGGCGAAGTTGTCGAAGCCGGTGACAAAGAAGCCGAGCAGCCCGACCAGGGTGTAGACAGCACCGATGGTCACCGCCAGGAGTTGGCTGGGGTGCCGGGTGGTCGGTTCGGAGGCGGGTCGTCGTGCCATGAATGAGGTCCCTTCCGCGACGGGGTCGGGAAAGGACGGGGACTGGGTCCTTTCTCGGGCTGGCCGGGGGCCAGCGGTTGCTGGGTTGCCAGCCATCGCGACCACAAACCCGGCGGCCGACCCACCGGCCGGTCGGGCATCTGGAGCGCGGTCAAGCGTTGGGTGCCGACCGCCCATCCGCCTGACCTTCGACGACGGCCAGGTCTGCTCAGGGAATGTCGCGGTGGATGCTTCGCTCCTCAACGACCGTGTCCTGGCCGACCACTGCGCCGCGCCGGTACGGCGAGAAGCTGCTCCAGAACAGCAGCGACAGCACCAGACCGAGGGCGCCGGCGGCCATGAGGATGATCCCGACGGTGTTGATGCTGAACCCGGACGCGTTCGCCTCGACGGCGAAGGTCAGGATGGCGCCGACCGCGAGCAGAAAGATGCTGACCCCTAGACTCAAGCTCCTCGCCTCCAGAACGATGCCTCGATCGCGGCGGTGCCGTGTGCTGTTGGTACAGTCTCGGCAGCAACCGCCGACATGCTGAGCGGTCAATTGGGCCGGCCGGCCATGATCGGCTCGGGGCGGCGCAGGAGGAGCGACAATTCGTCGGCCGGCATGGGTCGGGCCAGGTGGTAGCCCTGGACCAGATCGCAGCCGAGGGCGGCGAGCAGCTCGAGGGTCTCCTGGTCCTCGACGCCTTCTGCGACGAGCTGCAGGCCGAGGTTGTGGGCCAGCTCGATGGTGGAGCGGACGATGGCGGCGTCGTTGGCGTCGCTGGTCATGTTGAGCACGAACGACTTGTCGAGCTTGACCTCGTCGACCGGGAGTCGTTTCAGGTACGACAGCGACGAGTAGCCGGTCCCGAAGTCGTCGACTGACAATCGGACCCCGACTCGTCGCAGCCGCCAGAGCATGGCGATGGCGGCTTCTGGGTCGGTCATGACGCCGCTCTCGGTGATCTCCAGGGTGAGGGTGCCTGGCGGGACGCCGGTCCGCGCGATGAGCGTGGCGACCCGCTCTGCCAGGTGCGGCTCGAGCAGGTTGCGGACCGACAGGTTCACGGAGAGGCTGAGTGAGCTGCCGGTTTCCTGCCAGCGGCGGGCCTGTTCCAGGGCGGTTTCGAGAACCAGCTGACCGAGGGGCTGGATGAGGGCGGTCGACTCGGCGATCGGGATGAACTCATCTGGGGGGATCTGGCCGTGGACGGGGTGACGCCAGCGCAGCAGCGCCTCGGCCGCGACTATCCGACCACTGCCGAGTTCCACCTTGGCTGGTAGAGCAGGGTCAGGTCGCGCTGGTCGATCGCGCTCCGCAGCGCTCCCACCAGGGCGAGCCGCCGAGGGCTGTACTGGTCACGCTCGGGTGCGTAGACCTCGACGCCCGTATGGTCCTTCTTGGCCTGGTACATGGCGACGTCGGCACGCTGCAGGAGCGGCTCGGGATCGCTGCCGTGATCTGGGCAGAGGACGATGCCGATGCTGCCCGTTACCTCCAGCTCAAGCTGCTCGAAAGGGGCCGGCCCAGAATGGTTCGCACCAGCCGGCCAACGGCAACGGCGGCGTCCCAGTCGGGCAGGGCTGGGACCAGTACCGCGAACTCGTCGCCGCCAAGGCGGGCCACCATGTGACTGTCGGGCAACCCGGCTCGGAGCCGGACCCCGACCTCGCGCAAGACCAGATCCCCGCTGGCGTGCCCGAGCGTGTCGTTGATCTCCTTGAAGCGATCGAGATCGAGCAGGAGGACGGCCAGCCGACCCTCCGGACCGAGGGATGCGGTTGCCTGCCGGACCCGTTCGCTGAACAGCGTACGGTTGGGCAGGCCGGTCAGGGGATCATGGAGGGCCTGGTGCTCGCGTTCGGCGGCCGCCCGGTGCAGGTCATCGACCAGCTGGCCGCGGGCCAGGGCGCCACCCGCCTGCCTGGCCAAGGTCTGGAGCAGGGTCAGATCCTGCCGGCCGAAGACGCTGACGTCGCCGAGACGGTTGGCCACCAGGAGGGCCCCGAGCGCCCCGGCGCCAGCTCGCAAGGGGGCGACCATGGCATCGGCGATTCCTCGGTCGAGCAGCGCCCGGCGCAGGGCTACATCGTCGATGGCGGAGGACACGAGTAGGGCCGCCTGTTCGTTCGTGGCAGCTCGCCGCAGGAGCTCGGCGACGGGGCCGGGATCAGTGGCTGGACCGGTCGCCAGGTGCCCTTCTGCGTCGAGGAGCATCCGGAGGGGACCCCGACCTTCGGAGAACACCGTCAGCTCGGCCCGCTCGGCCCGGAGCAGTTCCCTGGTCTCGGTCAGGATGGTCGCGGCCACGTCCCCTGCCCGCTCGGTCTGGGTGACAACTCGAGTGAAGTGGTGCAGGCGACTGAGCTGCTCGTGCTGCTCCCGCAACGACGCGTAGGCCCGGTAGGCAAGGAACAGCACCACCGCCACCACCAGCATCAGCCAGGCGATATCGCGGTTGGCGGCCAGGACAGTCACCGCGATGAGGGCCAGGCTGGTGTTGGTCACCGCCGCGACGGCCCCCGTGGCCAGCGCCTGCCCGGCCGCTCCACGGTCCAGGGCACCCTCGTTCAGCGAGATCGCCGCGGTGACCAGCACAGCGCTGAGGGAGTCGGTGGCCAGCACGGCCCCGAAAGTGGCGATCAGTCCCGCCGTACTGGCCGGATCCTGGCCGGCGAGCAGCCAGGCGAAGACCAGCCCCGCCACGCCGGCCTCGAGGGCGAAGAGGGCGGCGTTGAAGACCAGCTTGCTACCCCGTTGGCGCGAATGGAGAAGCAGGACCGGGATCGATCCTGCCAGACGGGCCAATACCAGGCCGATCGGGTCGACGAAGTACAGGCCGAGGACCAGCGGCAGTTCCATCAGGGTGATCGAGTGGACCTCGCGCCGGAACTGAAAGTGGACACGGAGCATCACGCTCGCCCCGAACAGCGCCGCCAGGAGTGGCCATGGCAGATGAAAGGAACCGTCCGGCTGCGGGAGGCTCCGCAGCGGCCCGACCAGGAGCCCGGCCGCGATCAAGGCAACGGCCAGGCTGAGGATGAGGGTGGGCGGGATGCGCCTCATATCGGGACATCGGCCGCTCAGACCCCTGCCTGAGCAGGTCGTACGGTGCTCCTACGTAGATGTACCGATGCGCGGTTGCGTAGTGCTGCGGATGAGGTCGTTCGCCAGGCGGCCCGATCCCTACAACAACACAAACTGGACCGCCGCCAGGACAATGGGGAGCAACAGCGATGCGGGCAGGCGTCTCGGCAACGCTCGGCGGCCGGTCAATTCGGCTGGTGGCAATGGCAGCACTGGCCACCGTCATGATGGCGATGCTGCCACCGGCCGCCGGGACGGCAGGACCGGCCACCGACGCCAGGCTGGTCTCGGTGATCGTGCAGGCCGAGCCCGGCGCCTCGGCGGCGGCCGCCCGGCAGGTCGAGCGGTTCGGCGGACGGGTTGGTCGGCAACTCGCGATCATCAGCGGGTTCACTGCCGCCGTTCCGGCGAGCATGGTCGGGCGCCTGACCGCGTCGCCAGGGATCGTGTCCGTGACCGAGGACGAGCGGGTGGCCATGCAGGCAGCCGCCTACACTCCCACCACCGACGCCGGGTCGCTGTACAACACCACCTTGGCTACCGGCGCCCAGGCCTACTGGAAGGCTGGCTACACGGGCAAGGGCGTCGACGTCGCGGTCATCGACACCGGCACCGCTCCCGTCCCCGGGCTCGCCGCCGCCGGCAAGATCGTCAATGGCCCCGACCTGTCCTTCGAGTCCCAGGCGCCCAACCTGCGCTACCTGGACACCTACGGGCACGGCACCCACATGGCCGGGATCATCGCCGGCCGAGGCGGCGCCGCCGTCGTGGGCCGCTACGCCGGCGACACGACCAACTTCCTCGGCATGGCCCCTGACGCCCGCATCGTGTCGGTCAAGGTCGCCGACGCCATGGGCGCCGCCGACGTCAGCCAGGTGATCGCCGCCATCGACTGGGTCGTACAGAACAAGAGCACCGGCGGGCTCAACGTCCGTGTCCTCAACCTGTCCTTCGGGACCAACACCAACCATCCCTACACCATCGACCCGCTCTGCCACGCCGTGGAGGCGGCCTGGAAGAAGGGCATCACCGTGGTCGCGGCGACCGGCAACGCCGGCTACTACATGACCCCCGGAGGCGCCGGCCTGACTAGCCCCGCCCGCGACCCCTACGTCATCAGCGTCGGGGCCACCGACACCAGGAAGACCACCGCCACCACCGATGACGCAGTGGCCAGCTTCTCCTCCGGCGGCGTGGTCGGCATCGGTGGGACCAAGAACCCAGACCTGGTCGCCCCGGGCAAGTCGATCATCAGCCTGGCCGTCCCGGGCAGCTTCATCGACCAGGCCTACGGGGCGGCCGGGGCGGTGACCGGCGGCTACATGCGTGGCAGCGGTACCAGCCAGGCCACCGCGGTGGTGTCGGGGGCGGCCGTGCTGATCCTCCAGAAGCACCCGACCTGGACCAACAACCAGGTCAAGGCCCTGCTCACCACGACGGCCAGGCCGCTCACCGCCGGGACCCTGACCCCGGCGGCGCAGGGGAAAGGCACTCTCAACCTGACCAAGGCACTGTCGGTGACCAGCGTCGCGGCTTCGTACAGCTACACCAGCAGCACCGGAGCCGGCAGCCTGGAGGGCGCCCGCGGAACCGCCCACCTGGTCGACAACGGGGTGGTCCTCAACGGCGAGAAGGACATCTTCGGCGACGTCGTCTCGACCGCCACCCTGGCCTCCAAGCGCACCGCCGGCACGGCCTGGACCGGCGGCACCTGGAACGGCCGCATGTGGTCCGGCGCCAGCTTCAGCGGCAGCAACTGGACCGCCACCACCTGGAGCGGCCGGATGTGGTCGGGTCGCATGTGGTCCAGCGAGGTCTGGTCCGGCCGGATGTGGTCCGGGCGCATGTGGTCGGCCGGCACCTGGAGCGGGCGCATGTGGTCCGGCACCCACTGGTCCGGCGACACCTGGTCCAGCGCCGACTGGAGCTGACCCACCAGCTGCTGCGGCGTCGAAGGTGGGGGCGGAGGGGAAGACCCTCCGCCCCCGCGCTTCTTCTTCTCAGCCGACGGCCAGGTCGAAGGACCGGTCGCGACGGCCGGCGCTGGGACCTACGGAGTGTCCGCCGGGGGAGTGGACGAGTCGCTGTCGGGGTGCTGCATCCACCACTCGGTGAACTCGGTGCAGCGACCCTTGGCGTCGAGCCGGATGACCCACAGGTTGCTGTAGGTCTGGGGCGGAGTGCGGTAGACGGTCTCGCCCTGGACGACCGCGACCTCTTCGCTCACGGCGAGTGGGCGCCAGCGGAATTCGGTCTCGCCTGGCTCATCTTTGCGGTCCAGCCACCGGCGGACGATTTCGTCGCGTCCCTGCCAGGGTGGGCTGGAGGGCTCGGTGAAGTAGGCCGCGTCCTGGGTGAACAGCGCCCCGATGGCGGCTGGATCGTTGGTCGGCTTCACGCTGCGCGGTCACATTGCCGGTTGGGCGTCTTGGCATCTGGCCCGGCAATGACAGCCGTCAGGCCTCGCCGCCGCCATGTCCAGGGTCGACAGCCTCGATGATGGTGGTGAGGTGGACCAGGGACGGCCGGGCCGGCACCGAGCCAAAGCCGAAGCCAACCGGAGGGTGGACCGCTCGCAGCGTGCCGAGATCACGACCGTCGAGGGTGACGTCGGCGGCGATGATGGGGTGCAGATCCCGGGCGCCGTACCACTGGCGACGTCCGTCGCGGGTATGGCCACGGGTACGAACCCCTGGGAGCACCCGCCGGGCAGCAAGGTCCACCAGGCCCACCCACCAGGGCGTACGAGTCAGCGGCGTGGGCATGACCCACAACAGCCAACCCAGCAGGGGACGGCGTCCGACGGTGAACGAGACCTGCAGTGAGCCGGCGTCCACCGACCAGCCCGGGCCTGGGCCCGGGCGCCGGGCACGGCACGGGGCGACCCGGACGTCGTCGAAGCGGTAGGCGGCGGCGAGGAACGCGGCCAGTTGCGGGGTCGGGGCGTACAAGGTCCGGTGGCCGACCGGGTCCTCGACCATCGCGTCGGTCACCACCCCAAAGGGTGACCTTGGCCAGTGGCCGACCACGACCCGGTGGCCGCTGTCGGTGCCGAGACCGGCAATCCAGCCGGTGAACACCTCCCGGTCTCTGCGTCCCACCCGCGGCATTGCCAGGCCCACCGGTCGGTCAGGCGGGCTGGGTGGGCAGGGCGAGCTCCTGGATGCGGGCGGCGAGCTGGAAGTCGCGGTCGGTCAGGCCACCCTCGGTGTGGCTGGACAGGGCCAGGGTTACGTTGTTCCAGCGGATGTCGATGTCGAGGTGGTGGCCGGCCGCCTCGGCGACCGCGGTGTCATCCAGCTCTGGCATAGTCCCTCCTTACAGCGCCCACCAACATGCGCGTGGCGCTCATCCGGGTCACCAGATGGTGCGCCACACCCGCCACGGCTGCTAGCGGCGCAGCCTGATGATCAGGGTGCCGGTCCGTCGCCCAACTCGACCAGGGTCGCTTCCCCACCCGCGCCCTGGTAGCGGCCGGTCCCGCCGGTGATGGCGATGTGCTTGGTCGCGGCGGTGGTGGTGAGTCCCTGGAAGGTGAGCTGGCCAGGCTCGGGGCGCCGTCGCCGTCGGCGTCGACGAGGGGGAAGGGGCTGAACCGGACGTCGAAGCGGAGGGTCTCCGGGGCCGACAACCCTGGACTGGATCAGCGTGGTCTCCCCGAGAGCGCGGAGCTGGCCAGTATCAACGGGCATGCAAGTAATGACCGGAAGATCCGGACGGCGTGCGACCGCGGGGTTTGCGCCAGGCCTACCGGCATATACCGTTCCCGTTCTGTCGGAGGAGGGAGCAACCGTGGGCAAGCCACAACAGCCGGAGCTTGGCCGCAGCGGGCACACGCCGGTCACCGAGGGCCAGCATGCCAGGGAGGTCATCCAGGGCCAGGAGGGGACGGGAGAGGAAGGCTCGCCGGGCCCGGTGCCCGAGGCAAACCGTCCCGGCCACCACCCCGAGGCGGAGCAGGACCAGCCCGACCTGGAGGCGTTCCGGAGCCGGTTGACCGGCGACCGCGACGACGGCTGACCGGGCCGAGCTGGCAGGAGGGAGCGACCAGCATGCGGGTGCTGGGGATCAACTGCTTCAGCCATGACACGGCGGCCTGCCTGCTGGATGACGGGCGCCTGGTCGCCCTGGCCGAGGAGGAGCGGTTCAACCGTGAGCGGCACACCAAGCGCTTCCCCGACCAAGCCATCGAGCTCTGTCTGGGCCTGGCCGGGATCAGCATCGGCGAGGTGGACGTGGTCGCCTTCGCGCACCGGCCCGGCCTCGACCTAGCCCGCGGGATGGCCGACGCGCTGGCCCGGCGGGCGCCCAGGCGGCTGGCCGTGCAGGCCTACGTGGACGCCAACCTTCTGCGCAAGGAGGCCGCCTTTCGGGCCCGGTGGCGCTACCGAGGCCGGATCGAGCATGTCGGCCACCACGACGCCCACGCGGCCAGCGCCTTCTTCGCCAGCCCGTTCGACCAGGCCGCGGTGCTCACTCTGGACCGCGGCGGCGACTTTCTGTCCACCACCCTCCAGGTCGGCACCGGGTCGCGGCTGGTCCGGCTGGCCCAGGTCCGCAACCCCGACTCCCTCGGCGAGGTCTACTCGGCGCTCACCTGGTACCTGGGCTTCGAGCCCAATGCCGACGAGGGCAAGACCATGGGACTGGCCCCCTACGGCCGGGACAAGCTCGTCGGTGAGCTGGCCGACCTGGTCTCCCGGACCCCGGACGGCCTGTTCCGGGTGAACCTTGCCTGGTTCAACTACCACCGCGAGGGCGGCTGGCTGTCCCGCCAGTTCCTGGAGCGCTTCGGACCGCCCAGGACGCCGGAGTCGGCCATCACCGAACGCCACCAGGACCTGGCCTTCGCCGTCCAGGACCTGCTGGAGGAGACTGCCCTGCACGTCGCCCGCACGTTGCGGCGCCGCAGCGGCCTGCCCAACCTGTGCCTGGCCGGCGGGGTGGCGCTGAACTCGGTCATGAACAGCCGGCTCCTGGGTGAGGCCGGCTTCGAGCGAATCTTCATCCAGCCGGCCGCCTCCGACGCCGGCAACGCCCTCGGAGCCGCCCTGTGGGTCTGGCACCAGCGGCTCGGTCGCCCCCGCGGCCAGGCCATGACCCACGCCTTCTACGGCGCCGCCTGGACCGAACGTGAGCAGGCCGACGCCCTGGTTGGCCAGGGGCTGGCGGTCAGGACGGTGGCCGATCCGGCCGAGGAGGCGGCCCGTCTGCTCGCCGACGGCCGGATCGTCGGCTGGTTCCAGGGGCGGGCCGAGGTCGGGCCCAGGGCGCTGGGGGCCCGGTCGATCCTGGCCGACCCACGCCGGGCCGAGACCAAGGACCTCGTCAACGCCAGGGTCAAGCGCCGGGAGGGCTTCCGCCCGTTCGCCCCCAGCGTGCTCGACGAGCATGGGCCCGAGTTCTTCGCCGGCTACCATCCCAACCCGTTCATGCTGTTGGTGCAGCCGGTGCGGCCCGACCGCCGGGCCCAGATCCCGGCGGTCACCCATGTCGACGGCACCGCCCGGCTCCAGTCGGTCACGGCCGCCGAGAACCCTCTCTACCACCGGCTGATCAGCCGCTTCGCCGCCCACACCGGGATCCCGGTGGTCCTCAACACCAGCCTCAACCTGCGCGGCGAGCCGATCGTCCACCGCCCCGCCGAAGCCGTGGCCGACTTCCTGCGCAGCGACATGGACGCCCTGTTCCTCGGTTCCCTGCTGGCCACCAAGACCCCGTCAGGCTGAGGCAGGTCGGCCGAGGCCGCCCGGGAGGTGCGGGCGTTCCGCATGGGCTGGCGGCTGGGCGGTTTCTGCCGTCGCCTGAGGGGTTAGCGACATCGGCGACCGCCACAGCCACAACGGGACGGAGCACCGCATGCCCGACGAG
>JASLBL010000279.1 GCA_030146615.1 Actinomycetes bacterium | reverse complement strand
GGCTGCTGGAGCGGATCAACCGCACCGGCACCACCGTGGTCATGGCCACCCACGACGAGCGCATCGTCGACCAGATGCGCAAGCGGGTGGTGGAGCTGGAGCACGGCAAGGTCGTCCGCGACCAGGAGCGAGGAGTGTACGACCTTGGCGTTTAGGCTCTCGTACATCGCCGTCGAGGCCTACCGGGGGTTCCGCCGCAACCTCCTGCTGGCCATCTCCATGGTCATCATCGTCGCCATCAGCCTGACCCTGTTCGGGATCGCGCTGCTGGCCGGCAAGCAGGTGTCGCTGTTCGGCGGCTACTGGTCGGACAAGATTGAGGTCTCGGTCTTCCTCGCCCCCAAGGTCCCGGCCGAGCAGCGCGACACCATCCGCGCCCAGCTGGAGGCCCTGCCGGCCGTGGAGCGGGTCTACTACGAGTCCAAGGAGGACGCCTACACGCGCTTCCGGGACCAGTTCAAGGACTCGCCGGACATGGTCCGCAACGTCAGCCCGGACGTGCTGCCCGAGAGCTACCGGGTCAAGCTCAAGGACCCGACCCAGTTCGCCCAGGTCCACGACGAGTTCTGCTCGGGCACCTTCAACGACCGGGGCAAGGAGATCTGCAACCCGGGGATCGACTCCGTGATCGACCAGAAGAAGCTGGTCGAGCGGCTGTTCGCGGTCCTCAACATGCTCAAGAACTCCTTCTTCGTGCTGGCCGCGGTGCTCGGCATCGCCGCCGTGGTCCTGATCGCGGTGACCGTGCGGGTGGCCGCGTTCGCGCGACGCAAGGAGACCCAGATCATGAAGCTGGTCGGGGCCTCCAACACCTACATCCGGCTGCCGTTCCTGGCCGAGGGCGTGGTTGCCGGGCTGCTGGGGACGCTGATCGCCTTCGGGCTGCTCCGGGCGGGCATGTTCTACCTGGACCGGGTCCGCGACCAGGTGTCGATCTTCCAGATCCTGCCGGCGGTCGGGATGCGCGAGTTCTACGCCTCCTGCGTCGTGCTCCTGGCCCTCGGGGTGGTCGCCTCGGCCCTGGCCAGCCTGCTCGCGCTCCGCAAGTACGTCCGGATCTAGGTCGGCGGTTCTCCTCATGCCCAGGCGCGAGCCCCCGGGCACGGTCGCCACCAACCGCCGTGCCCGCCACGACTACGAGATCCTCGAGACCATCGAGGCCGGCGTGGTCCTGCGTGGCAGCGAGGTCAAGACCCTCCGCGAGGGCAAGGGGTCGCTCCAGGACGCCTACGCCGTGCTCGAGGGCGACGACGTCGTCCTGCACATGCAGATCCCCGCCTACTCCCACACCGGCTACGACGGCCACGAGCCGACCCGCCCCCGCAAGCTGCTGCTCCACCGCAAGCAGATCGACCAGCTGGCCGCCCGCATCAAGGAGCGCGGACTGACCCTGGTCCCGCTGCGCATCTACTTCAAGGGCCAGCTCGTCAAGGTCGAGCTCGGCCTGGCCCGGGGCAAGCGCGCCTACGACAAGCGCCAGTCCCTGGCCAAGCGCGACGCCGAACGCGAGATGGCACGCGCCCGCAAGGCCCGCACCCGCGCCTAGCCAGCGGCCGGACCCGCGCCGAACCCGCGGCCGGACCCGGCACCTCTGGGCCCCCGGGTGCCCGGGCCTGCCGGGTCCTCCGGTGCCCGGGCCGGACCTCAGCCTCCCGGGCCGGCAGCGGCCAGGCGCTGGTAGCTGTCGGGGTTGGTGCGTAGGAACTCGGCTAGGCGCGTGGGTGGGTGGCCGCTGAGGGTGGCCACGTCGTCGCTCACCCGCTCCAGGTCGCCGTTGGCGATGGCGACATAGGTGGTCACCCAGCCGGCGACCTCCCAGTCGGGCGCGCCGTAGGAGGCCCGCGAGGCGTACGCCTCCTCCAGGGTCTCGCGCTCGTAGGTGATCGTCCGCCCGGTGACCCGCGACAGCTCCTCGGCCACGTCGTCCAGGGTCAGGGCCTCCGGCCCGGTCATGTCGTAGGTCCGCCCGTCGTGCCGGCCGCTGTCGTCGAGCAGCACGGCCACGGCCACATCGGCGATGTCGTCACGGGTCACCGCGGCCACCCGCCCGTCTCCGGCCGGCCCCCGGATGACCCCGTCGGGCCCGGCCAGCAGAGGCAGGAAGTCGATGTAGAGGTTGTCGCGGAGGAACGTGTGGCGCAGCCCGCTGCCCTTGATGTGCTCCTCGGCGTGCCAGTGGTCGCGCCCGAAGGTGAAGGTGCACTCCGGCCCGGCTCCGTAGAACGAGGTGTACACGATCCGCTCCACCCCGGCATCGGCGGCCGCGTCGATCACGTTGGCGTGCAGCCGCCGCCGGTCCGGGTCCTCTGAGGCCGACACCATGAACAGCGCCCCCGCCCCCTCGAACGCCCGCCGCAGCCCGTCGCGGTCGTCATAGCTCCCGGTCACCATCTCCGCCCCGGCCAGCTCCAGCGCCCGGGCCGGGTCCCGGATGACCAGCCGCTGGCGCACTCCCCGCTGGGCCAGCCGCCGAGCCACCCGTCCCCCCAGCCCGCCGGTCACCCCGGTCACGACCAGCCCACCGTCAACCGCACCCATCGACTGTTCCTCCCTCTCCCGGCCAGGCCGGAGCGACCCGTCCCGGCGGCCTCGTGCCGGCGGCCTCGTGCCGGCGCCTCGTGCCGGCGACCCCGTCCCGGCCCCCGGGCGGCCTTCACCCACCGGGCGGGAGCTCGGCCCCCCCGGAGGGGGAGCGTAGCGGACGGACGCGAGCCGTTCCCGCGGCTGTCCACAGGCGTTCCGGAACCACCAGCTTGGGTGGTTTGTCCGTTGACTGTTCCTCGCCGCGCCGCCTCGACCACCCGGCCAGGCCACCTGGCCTGGATACCGCTGGACCAGCGACCCGACCGCACGAGGTGCCTGGTCATGGCGGACAGCCACCGGCCCGACCCGACCCGCCACCCCCCACGATCGGCCGGCGCCTGTTCCTCGCCGGGACGGCCGGCGCCGCCGCCGTGCTCGCCACCCAACGGGTCGCTGGAGCCTGGGCCACCCCGGGTGCCTGGCCCGAGGACCCCTTCACCCGCGGCGTGGCTCCGGCGACCCGACCCCCACCGGGGTCGTGCTCTGGACCCGCCTGGCCCCCCGCCCGCCGGAGCCCGACGGCGGCATGCCCCAGGCCGGTCCAGGTCGACTGGGAGGTCGCTACCGGCCTGCGCCTGCCCAACGTCGTCACCAAGGGCCGGACGATGGCCTCGCCGGCCCTCGGCCACGCCGTCCACGTCGAGGTCGAGGCCTCGACCCGGGCCGCCACTACTGGTACCGGTTCCGGGCCGGCGGCCACCTGAGCCGGGTCGGCCACACCAAGACCTGCGCCGAGCCACGCCCAGTACAAGACCGACCGCGACCTCCAGGCGACCACGCCCGCCACCCCCACCGCCTGGGACGACCACGAGGTCCAGAACGACTATGCCGGCCGGCACCCGGTCGAGGGTGGCGACCCGGCCGCGTTCCTGCGCCGCCGGGCGGCCCTCTACCGGGCGGCTTGGGAGCATCTGCCGCCGCGCCGGCCGCCCCGGGGGGCGACCATGCCGCTGTACCGGCGGCTGCGGTTCGGCGACCTGGCCGAGATCAACCTGCTCGACACCCGCCAGTACCGCGACGACCAGCCGTGCGGCGAGGATGGTCCCGGCGGCGGCCGGGTGGTCACCTGCCCCGAGCGGGTCGACCCCCGCCGCACCATCCTCGGCGACACCCAGCGGCGCTGGCTGCTGCGGGGCCTCGACCGCTCCCAGGCCCGCTGGAACGTGCGCGCCCAGCAGGTGGCCATGGCCGAGCTCGACCTGCACCCCGGACCCGGCCGTTCCTGGTGGAGCGACGCCTGGGACGGGTACGCGGCCGACCGCGACCGCATCCTCCAGCTCCTCTGGGACCGCCAGCCGGCCAACCCGGTCGTGCTCACCGGCGACATCCACGCCTTCATGGTGAACGACCTGCGGCTGCCCGGCCGTAACCCCGATCGCCCGGTGGTGGCGACCGAGCTTGTCGGCACCTCGATCAGCTCCGGCGCCAGCAGGCGCGGCGGCTTCCGCAAGCACCTGGCCGACAACCCACACATCCGCTTCTTCGAGAGCCGCGTGCGCGGCTCCACCCGCTGCACCGTGCTCCGCCAGCGCTGGTACGCCGACCTGCGGGTCGTGAACACAGTCGAGCGCCCGGGAGCGCCGGTCGGTACCCTCGCCCGCTACGTTGTGGAAACCGGTCGGCCAGGCGCGGAACAGGTCTAGAATGGAATGCGTTGACAACAACATATGGGGGTGCCTGGGTTCGACCGTGACGGATCGATCCAGGGGAAGCGAGCCGGAGTTCGCGGGGCTTCGTACCAAACCGCGAAAACCATAAGCGCCAAGCCTAACTACGCGCTCGCTGCCTAAGGTTTCTTAGGTAGCCGTCCGCCGCTCCTTGCCTGTGGGAGCGGATCGGGCGTCGATAGCAGGCTCACCTGAGGCGGGATGTCAGCGCCCGCCTCGGGAACACCTCAGCTGACTAGGACCCGGGAGCGTTGCCACCGGACAGCCTGGGTCCGAACCTCAACCGGTGGCTGCGCTCGGAGAAGCCCTGGGACGACGCCGCGGGACGGGAGTTCGAGTCTCCCCACCTCCACCACAGGAGCAGGTCACTGACCTGCTCCTTTGCGTATCGGGACGACGGCCGGGCCGCCGATAGGGCGCGTAGAGGGCGCGACTGCGGCGGCCCGCGCCTGATCCAGACGCTCGGCCAGGTCCTCGAGCTCGTCTGGCCATAGGTGACCGTAGCGATCCAGAGTCATCACTGCGGACTTGTGGCCGAGCGAGCGTTGGACTGCCTTGACGCTGGCGGCTTGACGGATGAGCAGGCTTGCCGCGGTGTGCCGAAGATCGTGCGCGCGCAGGGTGACCGGCAGGCCGGCCCGGCGGGCAGCCGGCTTTAGCTGGCCATGCAGGAACTTCCGCTCGCGCAGGGGACCGCCGAGCGGCGCGGTAAAGACGAGGTCGTCGGGGCCGTGAGGACGGCCGGCAAGGTGCTCGGCGAGTAGTTCGACCAGGAACCGCGGTAGCCGCACCGTGCGGCGCTCGTCGGTCTTGGTCGGCCCCCACTCAAGTCGGCTGCCTACCTCCGTCGCCGACTCGACAACCTCACAGCGGCCCCGCAGGAGGTCGAGACGCTTCGTCTTGAGCGCGACGGCCTCGCCAAAGCGGAGACCGGTGTAGGCGAGGAAGTAGACAAGCACTCGGTAGTGAGGCGCCGTCGCATGGGCGAGAGCCTCGACTTGGGCGGCATCCAGGAACAGCATCTCGCGCTCGATCCGCTTGGGTAAACGCACGCCGGCCGCCGGATTTCTGGCCAGTCGGCCACCCTCAACCGCCGCGGCAAGCACTTGGGAAAGCACCTGATGAGCGTTGCGAATGCGCGACGGCGAGAGGCCACCCTCAACAAGAGCGGCGACCCACTCGCGAACGGCGAGGGTGTCGATACCGGCCAGGGTCGCCCGCACCGAAGTGGGGGAGGACCTGATTGTCGAGCAGCAGCCGATAGGTACGCCGGGTCGCTGGCTTGAGATCCGCCGTGGTCGCGTACCAACGTTCGGCCCACTCGGTGAAGCTGACCTTGCCCTTGGCTGGATCAACGTAGGCGCCGCGCAGCTTCGCGTCTTCGATGCTGACCAGGAACCGCTGAGCATCGGTCTTTCGGTTGAAGCTGCGCTTGCGTTCCCGGCCGCTGGGATCGCGGTAGCGGGCCCGGTAGGTAACCCGGCCGGCCTGGACGCGCTTCTCGACGTGGCTCACCCTCGTCGGCCCTTCTGCCCGGGTGGCAGGAAGCCGCGCCTGCGCGCCTCCTTGACCCAGCGGTGCGCCGTGGTCACCGGCACCCCGTTCGCCTCGGCCAACTCGACCGCCGGCCGGTTGGTCCATCCGACAAGCTCGCGGTAGACCTCGGCCACCCGCTTATAGAACACCTCTGGCTTCGCACGAGGCGGAGACGGAATGCCTAGTCGGGCCCGCCCCCGTCCAACAGAGCCGTAATGCTTGGCGACGGCGGCGCGGTGCTCCTCAGCGGTTGGCTCCCGGTTCCTTTCGAGCCGTTCGGCGAGGGCCGGAGCGTTCGCGCGTGCCTCCAGCGCCGCGATGCTGAGTCGGCGCAGCACATCTGAATCCATTGCTGGCGAGGCCAGGTACAACGCGTCAACTCGCCAGCGGCCGCGCTCGTCGCGCGTGAAGTGGGCATGCACCAACTCGGGAGGGTCGCTGAAGATGACCCAGCCTGGTCCTGGGGGTGCCTCTGGCGCTGTCCATGCTGTCATGCAGCGGAAGGTAACAGAAGGTATCGCCAGTGTCTACCCTCGCGAACTTGGCATCCCCACCCTCGCGAAGCTAGACTGCGCCGCAACCACGAACAAGGAGGCGTGGTGGCACCTGTCTGGCTCACGGCCGCCGAGCTCGCCGAGCGGCTCAAGGTCGCGCAGTCGACCCTCTGGCAATGGAACCTCCGGAACTACGGCCCGCCGGCCGTCCGTGTCGGTGGCAAGCTCCGGTATCGGCTGCGGGCCGTTGAGGCATGGGAGCAGGAGCAGGAGGCTGCCGCTCGTGCCAGGTGATCAGAAGCGAAGGGCCCGGCAGCTGCCGGGCCCTTCGAGAAGAACCGCCACCGCCAAGTCGCAGTCCCAGGCCATCCTATCGTCCCCTGGTGTCAGCGAGTGCCGCGGCTGTGGCGCCATTGCTGAGCTCGTGCAGGGTAGTGACTACTGCTGGACTTGCACGTACGACCCGCCATGCCTCTGCGTTGGTCCTAGGAGACACCAAGATGACTGACAACCCCATCGACCCTTTCGACCCTGACGCGCTGCGCGTGGTCGGGACCGACGATCTGGTGCTCGAGAAGGTCCTGCTCACCGTCCCGGTTCGCCGGCCTCGCAAGCAGGAGTTCTTCCGCGTCCACCCTGGCGAGCGGTTCAGTCTCGACTGCTACACCCTGACCAAGGAGTCGGGGATGGACCGAGAGCACTACATGATCGCCAAGGAGCTCTGGGCGGCGCTGCTCGGCGAGGCCAAGAAGGTTCGCCTGTTCACCTGCATTACCAAGGGCGGGACCGTGTTCCTCTGGCCGGCCACGCTCCCGGAGGCCGAGAGCACCGGTGGGAACGGTGCCGGCCGCCGCTGGCACACCTCCGCGCTCGAGGCCGCCGACGAAGCCAAGAAGCACTGGATTCGGCTGATCCCGAACAAGGAGCTCGGCGCCTACGACGTCCTCCGGGCCCGCGGGGACCTCGGAGAGCCGGCCTGGCCGGCCGACAAGGAGTTCAGGGACTACCTCAAGCTGGCGTTCAAGGACAACCTGATCGACACGCCGCACCATGACGTGCTGCGAGAGCTCCACGGCGAGTTCTAGATGCTGGATCGCCTACCCTTCGGGGAAATCTGGGCGATCGACTTCGAGTACCGGGCGGTTGCCGGCAACCGCCCGGTGCCCGTTTGTATGGTCGCCAAGGAGCTCCGGAGCGGCCGGTTGCTGCAGCTCTGGCAAGACGAGCTGCCAGCTCGGCCGCCGTTCCGGATCGACAACAACACCCTGATCGTGTCCTACGCGGCCGCGGCCGAGCTCGGTTGCTTCCTCGAGCTCGGTTGGCCGATGCCGGCGCGCGTCTTGGACCTCTACGCCGAATTTTGCGCGACCACCAACGGCCGCCGGCCGCCGGGCCGCGCGTCGCTGCTGTCGGCGCTCAGCTATCACGGTCTGCCGTCGATCACCAAGGAGGAGAAGACGGCCGGCCGCCAGCTGGCCATGCAGACCAGTTGGACGCCGGCGGAACGGGCCGCGCTGCTCGAGTACTGCCAAGGCGACGTCGACCCTTTGGGGCCGCTGCTCGAGCGCATGCTGCCGGCCATCCTGGCCAGACCAAAGGGACTCGGTCAGGCGCTACTCCGTGGCCGCTACATGGCCGCGGTGGCCCATATGGAGCAGGCCGGCGTCCCGATCGACACCGAGTTGCTCGAGGTCCTCCGCGACCAGTGGGAGGCGATCAAGGAAGACCTGATCGCCGACGTCGACCAGGACTACGGCGTCTTTGAGGGAACGACCTTCAAGGCGGATCGCTTCGAGGAGTGGCTCGCGGCCAAGGGTATCCCCTGGCCACGTACCGACACCGGCCGCCTCGCGCTGGATCGGGAAACCTTCCGGGAGGCGAGCAGGACCTATCCGGACGTGTCGCCGCTGCGGGAGCTGCGGACGTCGCTCTCGGAGCTCCGCCTCGAG
>JASLBL010000204.1 GCA_030146615.1 Actinomycetes bacterium | reverse complement strand
AAGGAGGACCCGTGACCACTGCGGCGGAGCTCGACCCGGCCCCCAAGCTCGGCGAATACGCCCACCCGGAGCGCCTGGTGACCACGGCCTGGCTGGCCGACCACCTGGACGACCCCAACCTGGTCGTGGCCGAGTCCGACGAGGACGTGCTGCTGTACGAGACAGGGCACATCCCGGGCGCGGTCAAGATCGACTGGCACCTCGACCTCAACGACCCCGTCGAGCGGGACTATGTCAGCGGCGAGGGCTTCGCCCGGCTGATGTCGTCCAAGGGCATCTCCCGCGACACCACGATCGTGTTCTACGGCGACAACTTCAACTGGTGGGCCGCCTACGCCCTCTGGGTGTCGACCCTGTTCGGCCACCGGGACGTGCGCCTGCTGGACGGCGGCCGCCAGGCCTGGGTGGCCGAGGGCCGCCCCCTGACCACCGAGGTCCCCCAGCGCCCGACCACCGACTACCCGGTGGTGGAGCGGGACGACGCCACCATCCGCGCCTTCCGCGAGCAGGTCCTGGAGCACGTCCGCGGGGGCGGGCGGCTGGTCGACGTGCGCTCGCCCGGCGAGTACTCGGGCGAGCTCCTGGCCATGCCCGACTACCCCCAGGAGGGGGCGCTGCGCGGCGGTCACATCCCCGGCGCGGCCAACGTGCCCTGGAAGCGGGCCGCCAACGAGGACGGCACCTTCAAGTCGGCCGAGGAGCTGCGGGCCATCTACCAGGGCGAGCTCGGCCTGACCGCCGACGACGACATCGTCGCCTACTGCCGCATCGGCGAGCGCTCCAGCCACACCTGGTTCGTGCTGAGCCACCTGCTCGGCTACCCGCGGGTGCGCAACTACGACGGCTCGTGGGTCGAGTGGGGCAACTCGGTGCGGGTGCCGATCGAGCGCTCCAGCGAGCCCGGCCCCGACCCCCGGCTCAAGGCGGTCGGCTAGCCCATGGTCATGCCGGCCCGGCTCGCCGAGATCGTCGAGGAGTTCGGCGACCTCCCGGCCGAGCTGCGCCTGGAGGCACTGCTCGACTACTCGCGGCGGGTGCCGCCCCTGCCCGAGCGCCTGGCCGGCCACCGCGACGCGATGGAGCAGGTGCCGGAATGCCAGACGCCGTTCTTCCTGGCCACCGAGCTGGGGGAGGGCGAGCGGGTGACCATCCACTTCGACGCCCCGCCGGAGGCGCCGACCACCCGCGGCTTCGCCGGGATCCTGTCCGAGGGCCTCAACGGGGCCACCGCGGCCGAGGTCCTGGCCGTGCCCAACGGCTTCTACACCGCCCTCGGCCTCGACCGGGTGATCTCGCCCCTGCGCCTGCGCGGCATCTCGGCCATCCTGGGCCGGCTCAAGCGCCAGGTCGGCATGCAGCTCGAGGCCAGGTCGGCCGCCGGGCCGGCGGCGTCGGCCTGAGCCCCGTCAGACCGCTGGCCTTGAGGCCACGAACACGGCGTTGAGCGGGTCGCCCGGGGCCTCGTGGACGGCCACGTCGACGAAACCGGCGTCGGCGAGCATGGACCGGGCCAGCTCCTCGCCCCAGGCCGCGCCCAGGCCGGCCCCACCCTCGGCCAGCGACACGGTCAGGCAGTGCATCGTGCTTACCGAGTAGAGCAGCGGCGCCAGCGGGTTGGCGAGGTTGCCGGCCAGGTCGCTGGAGGCCCGCGGCTCGACCATCACGAAGGTCCCGCCGGGGGCCAGGGCGGCGTGGATCCGCTCCAGGACGGCGGCCGGGGCCACCTGATCGTGGACGGCGTCGAACACGAACACGACGTCGAAGGGCGCCTCGACGGTCAGGCCGGCGGCGTCGCGGACCTCGAACCGGGCGTTGGCCAGCCCGGCCGTGGCCGCCTCGGACCTGGCCCGGGCGATCGCGTCGGCGGCCAGGTCGTAGCCGACGAAGGTCGAGGCCGGGTAGGCGGCGGCCAACAGCACCATCGCGTGCCCGGTGCCGCAGCCGACGTCGGCCACCCGGGCGCCGGCCGCCAGCCGCCCCGGCAGCCCGGGGACCAGCGGCACCAGCGCCTCCACCAGCAGCTCGTCGAACGCGCCGCGCCCGAGGGCGTCCATCACGTCGGTGAACTCGGGCCGGAAGGCGGCATACGGCACCCCGCCGCCCTCCCGGAAGGCCCGGGCGACCGCGTCGACGTGCTTGGCCAGGTGGGTGCCGAGCCGGCTGAACGGGGCCAGGTTGGCCGACCCCTGCCCGGTCAGGCAGGCGGCGTGCTCGGCCGGCAGCCGGTAGGTCCCGCCCGTCGGGTCGTGGTCGACGATGCCGCCGGCCACCATGGCCCCGAGCCATTCGCGCACGTACCGCTCCTGGAGGTCGGCCCGCCGGGCCAGCTCGGCGCTGGTCGCGGGGCCGGCCGCCGCGGCCGCGAACAGGCCCGTCCGGTGGCCGATGTCCACCATCAGGCTCAGCAGCCCGCCGGTGTAGAGCTCGAACAGGCGCCCGGCGAAGGCCTCGGCCCGGGCGGGATCGAACGTCTCGGTCAGCGTGGGTCCTGTCATCGCTCCTGCCTCCCGGCTCGAACGGCTGCTGGCCGTACCGTACGGAGGGCCGGGTCGGGCGGGCATCGGGCAGGGTGCCCAACCTGGGAGGGTCGGTGGGTCGTTTCACCCACGCTCCGGGGTGGCCAGGCCGTGCTCGAAGGCGTAGGCGGCGGCCTGGGTCCGCGAGGACACCTCCAGCTTGGCGAAGATGTTCGACAGGTGCCGGGCGACCGTCTTGTGGCTGAGCACCAGCGCCTCGGCGATCTCCCGGTTGGTCCGGCCGGCGGCGACCAGGGCCAGGACCTCGGCCTCGCGCCCGGTGAGGCCGCCGGGCCGCGCCGGCCGGCCGCGCAGGGCCGCGACCCGGCCGGCGTCCAGGCTCGCCCCCAGGCGCTCGAACGCCGCCCCGGCCTCCTCCAGCTCCCGCGCGGCGGCGTCGGCGTCGCCGAGCGCCCGGTAGGCCCGCGCGAGCAGCACCCGGACCCGGGCGGCGTCGTACGGGGCGTCCAGCTCCTGCCAGCGCCGGCAGGCCGCCCGCAGGGTCGGCAGGGCGGCCTCGGGCCGCCCGTCGGCGAGCAGCACGGCCCCCCGGGCCTGGAGCGCCCCCGCCTCCAGGCCGGAGCTGCCGTAGGTGGAGGCGGTCCGGCCGAGCTCGTCGCAGGCCCGCCCGGCCGTGCCCTGGTCGCCGCCGGCCAGGGCGATCTCGACCTGGGCGGCGCAGAGCCAGGCCCGGGCCAGCCGGTCGGCGGTGACGGCGGTCAGGGCGGCCCGGATCGAGGCCGCCGCCGTCGCCGTCCGGCCCTGGGCGAGGCGGAGCAGGGCCAGGCCCGGCTGGGGGTCGCGGCCCAAGCGGTGGGCCTGCCGGTAGGCCTCCTCGGCGCCGGCCAGGTCGCCGCGGAGGCGGCGGAGCTCGCCGAGCTGGTAGTGGCCTTCGGCGGCGCCGGCGACGTGGAGGCCGTCCAGGTCCTGGCAGACCAGACCGGCTTCGCGCTCGGCCTGGGCCCAGGCGCCCTTGCGCTGGAGCACCTGGGAGCGGTGGACCCGGCAGATGCCGGTGAACAGCACCGCCGCGGGCATCCCGGCCAGCCAGCGGCCGGTCGCCTCGGTCCACTCGGCCGCCCGGCGGACGTCGGCCAGCTCGGAGAACGCCGCCATCAGGTGGCAGTAGATGTTGCCGGCCCACTCCGGGCCGAGCTGCCCGGACAGCACGGCCAGCATGGCCTCGTCGAGCAGCGCCATCCCGTCGGCGACTCGGCCTGCTTTGACCAGCGCCCGGCCCTCGAACAGGTCGCCGGCGGCGGCCAGGTTGGGGTCGGCGTGGCGGCGGCCGATGTCCCGGACCCGCCGGGCGGTGGCGGTCACGGTTGCCGGGTCGTCCTCGCCGAGGGCTCCCTCCAGCTCCAGGTAGAGCAGGTAGCCGTGCTCGGCCCGCTCCGGCTGGTCGTGGAGGGCCCGCTGGGCGCGGCCCAGCCACCCGGACCCGACCACGCCGTCGCCGCGCAGCAGGTGGTTCACCGCGATCCCGATGGCCGCCATGGCCGCCGGACCGGGGCTCCCCACCTCCAGGTGGCGCCGGTAAGCCTCCTCGAGCACGGCCGAGGCCTCCTCGACGTCGCCGAGCCACCAGGCCGCGTCAGCGAGGGCGTCCAGGTCGGCCGGGGCCAGCTCGCCGGCCCCGCGGGCGGCGGCGAAGCGCTCGCGGGCCTCGGCCCAGTCGCGGCGGCGGTAGGCGTCCCTGGCCGCCTCCAAGACCTCACCCGCCTCGCCCACGGCCGCCCTCCGCTCAGGTGGTGAGGACCAGCTTGCCGAGCTTGCCGCCGGCGGCGAAGCGGTCGTAGGCCTCCTGGGCCTGCTCCAGGGGGAAGGTGGCGGCCACCGGAATGCGGAGGCGGCCGTCGGCGAGCAGGGGCAGGGCCTGGTGCTCGACCCGGCGGGCGGCGTCGGCCTTCTCCTCGAGGGGGCGCGAGCGCAGGTTGGAGCCGAGCACGCGGGACCGGCGGGTCATCAGCTTGCGCAGGTCGAGCTCGATCCTGGCCCCGGCGCCGACACCGATGACCAGCAGGCGGCCGCCGGTGGCCAGGGCGTCCAGGTTGGCGGGGAAGTTGGGCGCGCCGACCAGCTCCAGGATCACGTCGAAGGGGCCGTGGTCGAAGGCCTGGCCGGGGTCGGCGACCACGGCGGCGCCGAGGCCGGCCACGGCCTGGTGGTGCTCGGGGTTGCGGACGCTGGCCACGACCCGGGCCCCGGCCGCCGCGGCCAGCTGGACGGCGGCCGTGCCGACCCCGCCGGCGGCCCCATGGACCAGCAGCCGGTCGCCGAGCCCGAGGCCGGCCTGGGTGAACAGGGCGTCATGGGCGGTGGTGACGACCTCGGGGAACCCGCCGGCCTCGGGCCAGCCGAGCCCGTCGGGGACCGGGATCGCCACCCGCTCGTGGACGACGGCCAGCTCGGCCTGCCCGCCGCCGCCGACCACGGCCATGACCCGGTCGCCCCTGGCGAAGCGGAAGACGTCGGGGCCGACGGCGGCGACCTCGCCGGCCAGCTCCAGCCCGGGGATGTCGGGCGGGCTGCCCGGCGGGGCCGGGTAGGCGCCCCTGACCTGGTGCAGGTCGGCCCCGTTGATCCCGGCGGCCGCCACCCGGACCAGCAGCTCGCCCCGCTCCGGCTCCGGGTCGGGCCGCTGGGCCAGCACCAGCCGGCCGCCGTCGATGGTCACCGCCCGCATCGCCACGCCCTAGTCCTCCGAGAGGCTCGGCTTGAGCCCCCCGCTCGGCGGCCTCGGGTCGGGGCCGTAGAGGGTCCGCATCCAGATGGTGAACAGCGTCTCCAGGGCGGTCGTGCGGTCGGCGTCGGTGGCCCCGACCCGGCCGAAGGTGGCGGCCAGGTGGCGCTCGGTCATCCAGACCAGGGCGGCGGCGACCGAGTCGGGGTGGGCCAGGGTGGTCCGGCCGGCGGCGGCGTCGCGGCGGATGCGGGCCGCCGTGGCGTCGACGAAGCCCTGGACCAGGTTGCGGTAGACGCCCTCGACGTCGGCGTCGTGGCTGGCCGCCTCGGCGATGGCCCGTAGCAGGGGACCGTGGGCGGCGTACACGTCGGCCAGGCGCTCCAACGACTCCCGGCCCTCGGCCAGGGGGTCGCCGCTGCCCTGGAGCCAGCCGGCGCTCATCTCCCACAGCTCCTCGTTGAGGTCGCGGATGAGGTGGACCAGCAGGTCCTGGCGGTCGGTGAAGTGACGGTAGAAGGCGGTGCGGGACTGGCTGGTGGCGGCCATCAGGTCGTCAACGGTCAGCTCACGGAACGGCCGCTCCCACAGCAGCCGCCCGGCCGCCTCCAGGATCTCCTGCTCGGAGTCCTGGCGGCGCCGCCGGCGGCGCCGGCCCCGCTCCACCCGCACGCTCCCTGCCATCGGCACAATCTACCAAGGCCAGCCGGAGGGACCGAAGAACCGGGACCTTGCGCGCTTGGCGTCCGAGGGTGATCGTTGTCGCATGCCTCCCATACCCGCCGCCGACTCCCCCCAGCTGTTCGTGCTCGACGAGCCGGTGGCCGAGGGAGCCCCGTCGCCCACCCCGGCCCGGCAGCGCCAGGCGCCCGAGGGGCGCCGCCGCCCGGGGCGCGGGTCGCGGCGGCCGGTGCCGGTGCTGCTGGCCGTGGACGGCAACGGGCTGGCCCACCGGGCCTACCACGCCGTCGGCGGGCTCGAGGGACCGCCCGGGGAGGCCCGCGTGCGGGTCCTGGCCATGCTGGCCCGGATCGGCGCCGCCACCCGGCCGAGCGCCTGCGTGGTCGGGTTCGACGACCCGATCCGGTCGCTGCGCCGCGACCGCCATGCCGGCTACAAGTCGGCCCGCCCGCCCAAGGACGACGCCCTGGTCGACCTCCTGGAGGAGCTGCCCGGCCTGCTCCGGCAGCTCGGGATCTGCGTGGTCGTCCCCGCCGGGCTGGAGGCCGACGATGTGCTGGGGTCGGCGGCCGCTCTCGCCAGGCGGCGCGGGGTCGCGGCCGCCCTGGCCACCGGCGACCAGGACGCGTTCGCCCTTGTCGCCCCCACCGTGCAGGTCTTCTACCTGGTGACCGGCGGCCGCATGGAGCAGGTGTCGCCGAGCTGGCTGCGGGCCCGTTACGGGGTCGGCCCAGCCGCCTACTCGGCGTTCGCGGCCCTGCGGGGCGACGCCAGCGACTGCCTGCCCGGGGTCAGGGGCATCGGCGCCGTCACCGCCGCCCGGCTGCTGGCCGCCTACGGCACCGTCGAGGAGGCCCTCGACGACCCGGCCGGGGTGGCCCGGCTGCTCGGCGGCTGGGTCGCCGAGGCGCTGGTCACCCAGCGGGAGACCTACGAGCGCAACCGGCAGCTGATGGCCATCCGGGACGACGTCCCCCTGGAGGTGGCCACCTGCACCCGCCGCCTCGACCCCCGCGCCGTCGCCGCCGTCCTCGAGAAGCACGACGCCGCCGACCTCACCGGCCGCTTCCTCGGCGCCTTCGGCCAGCTCGGCCGGGCCGCCTGGCGCCGGGCCGCCGAGGCCTAGGCCGGGGACGGCGGCTGGTCGCCGGCCGCGGCGCGCCGGAGCACCGTCGCGACCAGGACGGCGATGCCGACCGTCAGGACCGCGGCGGCGGCGAAGGCCAGCCGCATCCCGCCGGTGAACGCCGCCCGGGCCGTCTCCAGCAAGGCCGCGCCGAACTCGGCGGGGAGCGGCTCGGCGACCGTCAGGGCGCCACCGAGGGTGTCGCGGGCGACCTCGGCCGCCTCGCCGGGGATGCCGGCCGGGAGGTCCTCGGCCATCCGGCTCCGGTAGACGGCGGTGCCGAGGCTGCCAAGGACGGCGATGCCCAGCGCCCCGCCCAGCTCCGAGGTGGTCTCGGCGATGGCCGACGCCGCCCCGGCCCGCGCCGGCGGGGCGGCCCCGAGCATCAGGTCGGTGGCCAGGGTGGTCAGCGGGGCCAGGCCCACCGAGAACGCCACCGACCCGGTGACCAGCAGGGCCAGGCCGGAGGTGCTGGTGACCCGGGTGACCAGGGCGAAGCCGGCCGCGCCGAGGACCAGGCCAGCCGCCATCACCACCCAGGGCTGAACCCGGCGAGCCAGCAGCGGGGCCAGCGTCGACCCGGCGATCAGCCCAGCCGAGGACGGCAGGAGCCACAGCCCGGCCTCCAGCGGCGACAGCCCGAGCACCCCCTGAAGGTACTGGGCGATGAAGAGCAGGGCGCCGAAGGAGACGAAGAAGTCGAGGGTGTTGGTGGCCAGGGCGGCGCTGAAGGCGCGGTTGGCGAACAGCGACAGGTCCAGCAGCGGGTCGGCCAGCCGGCGCTGGCGGGACACGAACGCCAGCCCGACGCCCAGCCCGGCCGCGATCGACAGCCCTTGCCCCCAGCCGGGGCCATCCTGGGCCAGCTCCTTGAGCCCGTAGATCACGGCCAGGACCGCGACGAGCGTCAGAGCGGCGCTGGCCAGGTCGAGCCGGCCCGCGTCGGGGTCGCGGAACTCGGGCAGCAGGGCCGGGCCCAGCGCCAACAGCAGGACCATCACCGGCACGGCGATCAGGAACACCGACCCCACCAGAAGCGCTCCAGCAGCAGCCCGCCGAGCAGCGGCCCGACGGCGGCGCCGGCCGAGAAGCTGGCGACCCAGACGCCGATCGCCACCCGGCGCTGGCCGGGGTCGAGGAACATGTTGCGGATCAGCGACAGGGTCGACGGGGCCAGGGTGGCCCCGGCCACCCCGAGCAGGGCGCGGGCGGCGATCAGCATCTCGGGGGTGGTCGAGAACGCGGCCAGTACCGAGGCGGCCCCGAACGCGGCCGCGCCGGCCAGCAGCAGCCGGCGGCCGATCCGGTCGCCAAGGGTGCCCATGGTGACCAGCGACCCGGCGGCCAGGAACCCGTAGATGTCGATGATCCACAGCAGCTGGGCGCTGGTCGGCTGAAGGTCGGCGCTGAGCTGGGGCACGGCCAGGTTGAGCACGGTCAGGTCCATGGAGTAGAGCAGGCAGGGCAGGGCGATCACGGCCAGCCCGACCCATTCGCGCCGCCCGGCCCGGGTGCCGACCTCGGTCACGACCGCTCCGAGGCCGCCCGGGCGGCGACGACCCGGCCGAGCCCGTCCAGGATGCTGGGCCAGCCACCGGCGATCTCGTCCCGGAGCTCGGTGGTCGGGAAGCCGCGCTGGACAAGCACCAGCCGGGTCCGGCCGGGCGACTCCTCGGAGAAGGTGACCTCGAGGTCGGTGCCGAAGCTGGTCCCGTCGGGCATCGTCATGGTGGCCACGTAGCCCAGGCGGTGTGGCCGGTCGACCACCGTGAACACCGAGGTCTCGCGGGCCGGCGGCTGTCCCGGGGGCCCGAACTCGATCGTCCACCGGCCCCCGACCCGCAGGTCGCAGGTTGACGTCACGACCCAGTCGGGCGCGTCGGCGTACAACACCCTCTGCGCGTCGGGGTCGGTGAAGGCGTCGAACACGGTCGCGGGGTCGGCCGGGTAGACGCGCTCCAGTCGCAGGTCGTGGCTCACCTACGGGCTCCCTTCTGCCGTTCCAGGTAGTCCCCGAGCCGGTCCAGCCGGCGCTCCCAGCGGCGCCGGTAGGTGTCGATCCACTGGGCGGCGTCGTCGAGCTGCTCGGACCCGAGCCGGCACTCGCGGGTCCGGCCCTTCTTCTCGGTGACCACCAGCTGCGCCTCCTCGAGGACCCGGACGTGCTTCATCAGGCCCGGGAGGGTCATGTCGAAGGGCCGCCGCAGCTCCCCGAGCGTGGCCGGCCCCTGAGCCAGCCGGTCGAGAATCTCCCGCCGCGTCGGGTCGGACAGCGCCGCAAAGGTCCGGTCGAGGGTCGAGGACGAATACCTTACCATTTGGTTAACTATAGTGTGGCCGCCGGGCGTGCGCAATGGGGCGGCCGGGGCCACCATGGGCGTTGCACCACAAGCGACAGAAGGGCGCGCATGACCACCGCCACCCCGCCGACCCCCACCACCCTGGCCGACCTGCGGGCCTCCGGGCACCGCTACAAGGCGGTCAAGCACGAGCTCCGCGACAACCTCCTGCGCCGGCTGGCCGAGGGCGGCGAGCGCTTCCCCGGCATCGTCGGGTTCGACGACACCGTGCTCCCCGAGCTGGAGCGGGCCCTACTCGCCGGGCACGACATCGTGCTCCTGGGCGAGCGCGGCCAGGGCAAGACCCGCCTGATCCGCTCCCTGCACCACCTGCTCGACGAATGGACCCCGGTGGTCGCCGGCTGCGAGATCAACGACCACCCCTATGTGCCCACCTGCACCTCCTGCCGGCGGCGGCTGGACGAGCAGGGCGACCGGCTGCCGGTGGCCTGGCGCCACCGCTCCGAGCGCTACGGCGAGAAGCTGGCCACCCCCGACACCAGCGTCGGCGACCTGATCGGCGACATCGACCCGATCAAGGTGGCCGAGGGCCGCACCCTCGGCGACCCCGAGACGGTCCACTACGGCCTGGTGCCGAGGACCAACCGGGGCATCTTCAGCGTCAACGAGCTGCCCGACCTGGCCGAGCGGATCCAGGTGGCGCTGCTCAACGTGCTCGAGGAGCGCGACATCCAGGTCCGCGGCTACCAGCTCCGGCTGCCCCTGGACCTCCTGCTGATCGCCAGCGCCAACCCCGAGGACTACACCAACCGGGGCCGCATCATCACCCCGCTCAAGGACCGCTTCGGGGCCGAGATCCGCACCCACTACCCGCTGCGCCTGGACGACGAGGTGACCCTGGTCCGCCAGGAGGCCGTGCTCGCCTGGGACGAGCAGCCACTCGGCCGCCCGGTCGTCCCAGGCCACCTGCTCGAGGTGATCGCCCGCTTCACCCGGGCGGTGCGGGAGTCGCCCCAGATCGACGCCCGCTCCGGCGTCTCGGCCAGATTCGCCATCGCCGCCGCCGAGACCGTCGGGGCCTCGGCCGTGCGCCGGGCCGCCGTCACCGGCGAGGAGGTGCCGGTGGCCAGGGTGGCCGACCTGCCCGCCGTCGTCCCCGTCTCCCTCGGCAAGGTCGAGTTCGACCAGCTGGAGGAGGGCCGGGAGCTGGAGCTGCTCAAGCATCTGCTGCGCCGGTCGGTGGCCGAGACCTGGCGGGCCCGGCTGGCCGGGACCGACCTGTCGGGGCTGCTGCACCGCTTCGACGAGGGCGCCACCGTCGAGACCGGCGACCTGGTCCCGGCGGCCGACCTGCTGGCCCGGGTCGGGCCGGTGCCGGGGCTGGCCCAGCTGCTGCGCCACCTCGGCGACGACCACGGGGCCGAGACGCCCGGCCTGGCCGCAGCCGCCCTCGAGTTCGCCATGGAGGGGCTCCACCTGTCCAAGCGCCTGGCCAAGGAAGAGCTACCCGGCCGCACGGTGTACGGCGGATGAGTTCTCGGAGGAGGGCCTGTCTCATGGCCGACGGCGGATGAGCTACCGCTACGGCGCCTGGCGGGGCGGCCCGGACCCGCTGGAGCCGCCGTTCGACGTGGCCGGGGCCCTCGACCGGCTGGGGGAGCGGGTCCTGTCCGGCGACCGGGCCGCCGACGCCCTGCGCAACCTGCTCCGCCAGGGCATGCCGGGGACCCGGGGCCTGCGCGACCTGCTCCGCCAGGCCCGCGACCGGCGCCGCGAGCTGCGCGAGCGCGGCCGCCTCGACGGCACCCTCGAGCAGGTCCGGGAGCTGCTCGACCGGGCCGTCGACCAGGAGCGCCAGGCTCTGTTCCCCGACCCCTCGGACACGGCCCGGCTGGCCGAGGCCGAGCTGGACCAGCTCCCGCCGGACACCGCCCGGGCCGTCCGCCAGCTGGCCGACTACCAGTGGCGCTCGCCCGAGGCCGCCGCCACCTACGAGCAGATCCGCGACCTGCTCCGCCGCGAGGTCCTCGACTCCCAGTTCCGGGGGATGCGCGACGCCCTGGCCGGGGCCAGCCCCGAGGAGCTCCAGCGCATCCGGGACATGGTCGCCGACCTCAACGCCATGCTCGAGGCCGACGCCCGGGGCGAGGACACCCAGCGCCAGTTCGAGGAGTTCATGGAGCGCTACGGCGACATGTTCCCCGAGAACCCGCGCAGCCTCGAGGAGCTGGTCGACGCCCTGGCCCGGCGGGCGGCCGCGGCCAGTCGCCTGGCCGCCTCCCTCACCCCCGAGCAGCGGGCCGAGCTGGCCGCCCTCTCCGAGTCGGTCCTGGGCGACCTCGGGCTCCAGTACGAGCTCGACCGGCTCGGCCGCTCGCTGCGCTCGCGCCGGCCCGACCTGTCCTGGGACCAGGGCGCGTCCATGGGCGGGGAGCAGCCGCTCGGTCTCGGTGACGCCACCACGGCGCTGGAGGAGCTGGCCGACCTCGAGTCGCTGGAGGCATCCCTCGGCCAGCGCTACCCGGGAGCCTCGCTGGACGACATCGACCTGGAGGCGGTGGAGCGCGCGCTGGGGCGGGCCGCCGTCGACGACGTCGAGACCCTGCGGCGGCTGGAGCGGGAGCTGACCGAGCAGGGCTACCTGGTCCGCGAGCAGGGTGAGCTCAAGCTCAGCCCCAAGGCGATCCGGCGGATCGGCGCCGTCGCCCTGCGCCGGGTCTTCTCCAGCCTGGAGGAGGGCCGCCGGGGCGACCACGACGTGCCCGGCCTCGGGCTGGCCGGCGAGCCCACCGGCGCCTCCCGTCCCTGGGTGTTCGGCGACGAGGAACCGCTGGACGTGGTCCGCACCGTCCGCAACGCCGTCCTGCGCGGCGCTGGGGAATCGGGGCGATCCGCCGGGCGTGGGATGCGGGCCGGGACGTTGGGGGGGTTCGGGGGGGAGGACTTCCCCCAGAATGAACCGGGCCGGCATCGAGCACGCGTCCGCCTTGCTCCCGAGGACTTCGAGGTAGAGGAGACCGAACGCCGCACCTCGGCGGCGGTGTGCCTGCTGGTCGACCAGTCGTACTCGATGCTGCTGCGCGAGACCTGGGGGATGGCCAAGGCGACCGCGCTGGCCCTGCACAGCCTGGTCTCGACCCGCTACCCCCAGGACGCCCTCGAGGTCATCGGGTTCTCGCTGCTGGCCCGGACGGTCCGCCCGGCCGAGCTGCCCGACCTGGACGCGGCCGTCGGGCAGGGAACCAACCTGCACCACGCCCTCGTCCTGGCCGGCCGCCACCTGGACCGGCACCCGGAGGCCGAGCCGGTGGTCCTGGTCGTCACCGACGGCGAGCCGACCGCCCACCTGGAGCCGGACGGCTACCCGATCTTCGACTACCCGCCCGACCCCCGGACCATCGAGCTGACCCTGACCGAGGTGACCCGCCTCACCCGCCGCCGGGCCACCATCAACGTGTTCATGCTCGACGACGACCCGCGCCTGGTCGCGTTCGTCGACCTGATCGCCCGCCTCAACGGCGGCCGCGTGTTCGCCCCGTCGCCCGACCGCCTCGGCGACTACGTGGTCAGCGACTACCTCCGCGCCCGCCGGGGCCGCTGACCAACCTTGCGGCGCATGATCGGGCGCTGGGGGGACCGGCGGCCGGCCTCGGTGAAGCCGGCCTCGGCGAACATCGCCATCGAGCCGACGAACATCTCGTTGGCGTGCTTCCTGACCCCCTCGGTGTCCTTGGGGTAGCCCTCGACCCAGGACGCGCCCTGGTCGGCGGCGAAGGCGACGGCCGCCTCCAGCAGGGCGGCCGCGACCCCGCCGCGGCGCTCCCCGCGCAGAACGTAGAAGCAGACGATCGACCAGCAGCCGGGGTCGTCGTCGAGCGGCTTGATGGTGGGGGAGTTGAGGATCCGGGGGAACTGCTCGCGGGGGGCGACGGCGCACCAGCCGACCGGGACACCGTCGCGGTAGGCGAGCAGGCCGGGCGGCGGGCCCTCGTCGACCACCTCGCGGAAGGCCTCCCTGGCACCGGCGCCCCAGAGCCGGTCGAACTCGCGGCCCCGCACCCGGTAGAACATGCACCAGCAGCCCTTGGGGTCGCCGGGCCGGTCGAACAGGGTGGCCAGGTCGTCCCAGCGGTCTGCGGTCAGCGGGTGGATCTCCAGCTCGGCCTCTCCCACGGCACCTCCCCGGGTCGTCGCGGCGAGCCTACCGCGCCACCGGGTCAGTGGTCGGCGGGGATGCGGTCCTCGGCCTCGCGGAGGTCCTTGGCGGCGCGGGTGGCCCGCTCGCGGGCCGCGCTGGCCGCCTCGATGGCCGCGGCGGCGGTGGCCCTGGCCCGGGCGGCCTCCCGTTCGGCCTGGTCGGCCAGGCGGCCCAGCCGCTCGGCGTGGCGGGTGGCCAGCACGGCCTGGTCGGCGGCGAGCCGGGCCCGCTTGCGGGCGTCGTCCCTGGCCGCCACCGCCGCCGCCCGCCGGGCCCGCTGCGCCGCCTGGTCGTCCTCGGTGGCCGTCCCCCGGTCGCCGTTCTCCTCGACCTCCGCGTCCCTGCGGGGACGGCCGGCCGCACGACGCTTCGTGGTCCCGGTGGCCGCCTCGTCGAAGGCGCCGTCGGGAACGGCGCCGAACCCGGAGGGGTGGAGGTCGGCGGTGAGGCGGCCGTCGCGGACCAGCTCGGCGGCCTCGGCGCTGGCCGAGGCGGCGTGCAGGGTGGCCGCGACCCGGTCCCGGGTGGTGTCGGTGGTGGGGTGGCCGGCCTCGCGGAGGATCTCGAGGGCGTCCTGGACCAGGGCGGCCACGGTCTCCCGCTCGGCCTTGGCGGCGGCCCGGAGCTCGGCCGCGCCCTCGCCGGCCAGGGCGGCCTGGTGGGCCGCGCGCAGCCGCGCACCCGCGGCCAGCAGCTCGCGCAGGTCGGCCCCGCGCACCCGGGCGAGCTGGTTGACCGCCCAGGCCGACAGGGGCGGTCGCCGCAGGGCCTTGACCCGCTTGGCCGCCTCGGCGTCGCCCTCGCGCCGCAGCCGGCGGGCCAGCCCGTCCCGGGCGGCCACGAACTCCTCGGGGGGCAGCCCGAACAGCTCGTCGCCCACCTGCGCATCGGCCAGCTCGCTCACCTCCTTGTCCCTCCCAGCTTGCCGCCTGCGAGCCCGCATGGGTAGAATGACATCGCTGTAATTCTCCCCGGCGGGTCGTGCGCCGGTCCTCCGGGGATGAGCTGGGCCCCGGGCCGCGAGGGGAAGCGTGGTCCGGGGCCCTGGCCATTCCGGGGAAAGGGGCCGCCTCCGATGGACGCTCCCGAGCTACCGGTCCGCCGGCTCGACCCGAGCCTGCCGCTGCCCGTCTACGCCCACCCCGGCGACGCCGGGGCCGACCTGCGCGCCGCCACCGAGGTGGTGCTGCCCCCGGGCGGCCGGGCCACCGTCGGCACCGGGATCGCGATCGCCGTGCCCGACGGCTACGCCGCCTTCGTCCACCCGCGCTCCGGCCTGGCCTCCCGGCACGGCATCACCATCGTCAACGCCCCCGGGACGGTCGACGCCGGCTACCGCGGCGAGGTCAAGGTGGTGCTGCTCAACACCGACCCGGACGAGCCGTTCACCGTCCGCCGTGGCGACCGGATCGCCCAGCTGGTCGTGCAGCCGGTGACCCGGGCCCGCTTCCTCGACACCGCCGAGCTCCCGGCCACCCCACGGGGCGAGGGCGGCTTCGGGTCCACGGGCCGATAGGGCGCTAAGGTGATTGCCGGTGTGGTTGCAGGGGAAGGCCTCCGGCGAGCGATGAACCAAGATCCGAAGCAAGATCCGAAGAGGGAAGGCTGGGGGGAGCGGCTGGCCGCCGAGAGCGCGGCCGCCGGGTCCGACGAGCCGACGCTGCGGCGGCTGCTCGGCGACGCCGTCGGGGTGGTCAAGGGCCGGCTCGGCGAGGTCAGCAAGGGCGGGATCCGGCCGCTGCTCGACGAGGCGGCGGCCCAGGTGCGGCCGGCCACCCTCGAGGAGCTGCGCACCCGCTACCCGGGCCTGCCCGACGACGAGGTGGCCAGGCGGCTGATCGACCGGGCCGCCAAGACCGCCGCCGGCCTGGCCATGCTGGTCGGCGGGGTGGTGGCCGCCCAGCAGGCGATGGCTGTCGCCTCGGCGGCGGCCCCGCCGGTTGCCGGCACCGCCGTCGGCGCCATCGGCGTCACCGCCCTGGCCGAGGTGCTGGCCCTGTTCGTGCTCGAGGCCAAGCTCCGTGCCGACCTGGGTTCGCTCGCCGGCCAGCCCGTTCTCAGCCCGCGCGAGCTGGTCGCCAACGTCCTCGGCGACGTCCAGGCGGCCGGCGGCTGGCGGGCGGTCCGGATCCAGTCGACGCGCCTGGCCCTGCCCAACGCGGCCGCCCGCCGGGCCGCCGCCCGGCTGGCCGCCCTGGTCCCGGCCCGCTTTGCCCGAATCGTCATCCCGGAGATCGTGGCCCCCCTCATCGGCTCGGCGGTGGCCGCCCGGCTGGCCTCCCGTCAGGTCCGGGCCGGCGGCGAGCAGCACTGGGGCCGCCTGCGGACGGCCCCCCGGACCACCGCCGAGTGGGGCGCCCCGGTCACCCCCAACGGCGGCCGGCCGCCGTCCGGCTGGCACCCGTCCGGCTGGGGCCCGCCCCCCGGCGACGAGCCCCGCCAGCTCCCACCGCCCGAGCGGTGAGCTCCCCCCGACCCACCGGGGAGGGC
>JASLBL010000174.1 GCA_030146615.1 Actinomycetes bacterium | reverse complement strand
GCGTACGTCGACCACGGCCAGGTCGGGGCGGTAGGCGTCGACGGCCGCGACCAGGCCGGGGCCGTCGCCGACCTGGGCGACGACCTCGACCCCGCCGTCGGAGAGGAGCCGGGCCAGCCCCTCGCGGAGCAGCACCGAGTCCTCGGCGATCACGACCCGCACGGAAGCTCCACCCTGATCACCGAGGAGTTCACGGGGCGATCACGACCCGCACGGCAGCTCCGCCCTGATCACCGTCGGGCCGCCGGGGGGGCTGGTGACGGTGAGGTGGCCGTCGACGGCGGCCACCCGGTCGGCCAGGCCGCGCAGGCCGCTGCCCTTGGACGGGTCGGCCCCGCCGACGCCGTCGTCGATCACCTCGACGATGAGCAGGTCCCGGTGGCGGGCGATGCGCACGCCGATCTCGGCCGCCTGGGCGTGCTTGGCCGCGTTGGTGAGGGCCTCGGCGACCACGAAGTAGGCGGCCGACTCGACCGGGTCGGGCAGCCGCCCGGTGGTGACGTCGACCCCGACCGGGACGGGCGAGCGGGCGGCCAGGGCGGAGATGGCCGCGTCCAGGCCCCGGTCGGCGAGCACCGCCGGGTGGATGCCACGGGCCAGGTCGCGCAGCTCGGCCAGGGCGCGCTTGGCCTCCTCGTGGGCCTCGCCGACCAGGGCGGTGGCGGCGGCCGGGTCGGTCTCCAGCTTGGCCCTGGCCATGCCCAGGTCCATGGCCAGGGCAACCAGCCGCTGCTGGGCACCGTCGTGCAGGTCGCGCTCGATCCGGCGACGCTCGGCCTCGGCCGAGTCGACCGCCCGGTCGCGGCTGGCCTGAAGGGCCTCGACCCGGGCCTGGAGCTGGTTCTGGCTGGGGCCGAGCAGGGCCAGGGCGACCGCGCCGTGGGCGGCCGCCATGCCCTTGACCGCCCAGGCCGCGGCCACGCACAGGACGGCCCCGACCACGGCGGCCAGCAGCGCCTCCAGCAGGGTGTCGACCACCAGGTTGGCCCGGACGCCGTCGTTGAACAGGGCCATCCCGCCCTGGGCCGGGACCCAGTACCACAGCGGCGCGGTCAGCATGCCGAGGGCGAGGGTCCACAGGGTGGTGGTGACCACGAACCAGATCAGCCCGAGCGGGAGCAGCACCACCAGGTAGGCCAGGTCCTTCCAGGTGGCGGGGTCGCTGGCCAGCACCCGGGCCCGCCGCCACAGCGACCCGGCCGGCAGTGGCCGGTACGGGTCGGGGATGTCGACGCCGAGCGTCGCCCGGATCCAGCGCCGCTCCAGCCAGGCCCCGCCCCGCCAGGCCAGCAGCGTCAGGGCCAGCACGAACACCCCGACCCAGATGATCAGCGTCCCCACGCCAAGGGTCAGCCCGGTGGCCAGGAGGACATGCCAGGTCAGCCCGACGAACATGCTGACCAGCAGGTAGATCGTGGCCGTCAGGGTCCGCAGGTCCCACAAGGGCCGCAGCACCCGCCCAAGGGTCCCACCGCCCGGCCCTCCGGCCGTCAGCTGCCCCACTGTCATCGTCCGCTCCTTGCCTCGCCTCGATCTTG
The DNA here is from genome assembly GCA_030146615.1 of Actinomycetes bacterium. Classification (GTDB taxonomy): domain Bacteria; phylum Actinomycetota; class CALGFH01; order CALGFH01; family CALGFH01; genus CALGFH01. Next base: position 19,522 of record JASLBL010000174.1, on the reverse strand, counting down.
CCAGGTCGAGCGTAGGCCGCGGCGACCACCCAGCCCATCAGGCAGCCTGGCCGACCGGGGTGGGGACAACCCGAACCCCTGGGCGGTCAGGGCCTGGGGAGTAGGCCCTGGAGGTGGTCGGTGATCAGGTGGTCGACCAGCTCCTCGGGCTCGTCTGGCCAGGGGAAGGTGGGGGCGGTGAGCAGCAGCGAGGTGATGCCGTGGACCATGACCCACAGGCCGACCGAGATCTGGAGGGGGTCGCCGGGCCGGAAGGCGCCGGCGTCCAGGCAGCGCTGGACGGACTCGACCAGGTGGTTGAAGGTCTCGGAGCGGTACAGGTACTGGTCGTCGACGTCCTCGGGCACGTGGTCCTTGTACATGAACAGGACCCGGTAGGCCTCGGCGTTGCGGAGGCCGAAGCGGACATAGGCCTGGCCGCGGCGGCGCAGCGCCTCCACCGGGTCGTCGACCCCGGCCTCGGCGGCCATCATCTCCGCGTCGAGCTGGCGGAACTGCTCCTCGCAGACGGCGAAGATCAGCTCGGTCTTGTCGGCGAAGTGCAGGTAGATCGAGGGCGGGGTGACCCCGACGGCCTCGGCCACGGCCCGGATGGAGACCGCCTCCTCGTCGTCGGTCTCGGCCAGCAGGCGGGTGGCGGCGGCCAGGATCTCCTCGCGCAGGCGGGCGCCCTCTCCCCGCCGGGCCCGGGCCCGGCGGGGAGAGGCGGGGGCCCGCGTCGCCGGCATCAGGCCCCGCTCGCCTCCGGGGCCTCGCGCAGCCCGACCCGGGCGTGCAGCCGGCGCAGGGGCGCCGGTGCCCACCAGTTGGCCTGGCCGGCCAGGCGCATGAACGCCGGCACCAGCAGGGCCCGGATCAGGGTGGCGTCGACCAGGATGGCCAGGGCGGTGCCGACCCCGAACAGCTTGAGGAAGCTGACCTCGGAGGTGGCGAAGGCGATGAACACGATCGCCAGCAGGGCGGCCGCGGTGGTCACGATACGCCGTCTCCTATCGTTGATAGCTTATCGTTGTAAACTTAACAGCGATAGGCGAAGTGTCAAGGGGGAACGTCTAGCATGGGGCCGTCGTCCGCCGAGATCCAGGAGCCCGCCCCATGTGCACCGCTGTCCGCATCGTCGTCGCCGCCGCCGAACGGGAGCGGCGTCTGGAGCTGCGGCGGGCCGCGGTGACGGCGGAGTGGGAGGTGGTGGGCGAGGCCGACGGGCCCGAGGCCGCCTACGGCGAGGCGGTGGAGCGGCGGGCCCGGTTCCTGGTGCTGGACGCCAGCGCCGCCGGGCCCCGGCCCGAGGTGCTGGTCCGCCGGCTCCGGTCGACCAGCCCCAGCGCCTTCGTGGTCGGGGTCGGCGAGGTCACGGGGGTCGACGCCGTCGTTCCCGAGGGCGCCCTGGACGGCCTGCGCGACGCCATGCGCGACCTGCTCCACTCCAGCGGCGACCACCAGCACGCCTGATCTGGCGGCACCGCCGGCGGGCTAGAGGAAGCGGCTCCGGTACGGGGCGGCCAGGTGGCGGCCGCCCGGGCTGGCGTGGCGGCCCTGATAGGCGAAGGCGGCCAGCACCAGCACCCCAAGGGTGAAGGAGCTGACCCCGACCCCGACCAGGGGCAGGGCCCGGCTGGGCCCCGTCGAGGCCAGCGGGCAGGCTCTGGCCAGCGAGTGCTCGACCCAGGCGAGCGGGGCCGACTGGCCAGGGCGCCGGACTTCCGCCCGGACCTCGCGCATGCCGCTCAGGGACACCTTGGCCCGCCACTCGAAGTCGCCGTCGGCACTGGTCCTGACGGTGGCCCGGGACAGGGTCCGGTCGGAGGCCGGGTCGACCAGGGCCACGTCCAGGCGGGTGCGCTCCGGCATGCCGGTGCCCTCGGTGGTGGCGCCCTCGCAGGTCAGGTCGTGGAGGCCGACGTAGGTGACGGCGCCGGCGGGCTGGGCGGCCAGCAGCAGGGCGAACGCGGTCAGGCCGACCGTGGCCGCTCGCCGCCACAGCATCAGACCCGCTCCTCCCCCGACCTCGGCGTCCCGTCCGCCACACGCCAACGGCGCACGGCTCCGTCGGGAAGCATGCCTCCTTCGAAAGATACGGAAACCTATCCAGCCGGGCGCATCCGCAACACTACGCATCCATACGGATGGATTGGGTGGATCGGCCGGCTCACTCGGTCTGGAGGTCGACCCCGTCGACCAGCAGGCGGCCGTCGCCGGCCAGGTCGTGGCCGACCACCTCGAGGGCCAGGCTGGAGCCGGGGGCGGCGGTGTGGTGCTCGACCGCGAGCTGCTGCCAGCGGCCGGCGGGCAGGGTGTAGCCGGCCTGGTCGGCACTGACCTCGCGGCCGCCGGCCAGCTCGCGCAGGGCCAGCACGACCTGGCCCCCGGCCGGGGCCTGGACCCAGAAGATCGCCTCGTAGGTGGTGCCGGCCTCGGCCGAGGCCGCGTCCCGCCTGACCATGCCCGGCCGGCCGTCCTCGGTCCCGGGCGTGATGGCGGCCGCCCACCGGCCCGACGCCCCGCCCTCGACCCGCTCGACCTCGGCCCCGCCGAGCGGCGCCCAGCCGGCCAGGTCGCGCTCGAAGTCGCCGTCGGCGAGCAGGTTCCCCGGGGTGGGCCGGATCGCCGGGGCGGCGCTGGCCGAGGCGGTGGTGGTGGCCGCCGCCGGGGCCCGAGTGGTACCCGGGACCGCCGCCCGCCGCCCCCCGTTCCCGGCGTCGCGGGTCAGCAGCGCGATCACCGCGGTGACGACGGCCAGGCTGACCAAGGCGACCAGGAAAAGCTGCTGCAGCGGAGACAGGCCGAACCGCTTAGGAGGTTCGGCCAGGTGCCGGGGGGCGCGCGCAGCCATTGGCGAATAGTGGCTGGTAGGCCTCGACCCGGCAACAACCGGCCACCCGGTGACAAGAGGCTCAGCCGGTCCCTCGGACCTCGCCGGCGATGTGGGCCAGGACCCCGTTCACGAACCGGCCCGAGTCGGCCGTGGACAGCAGCTTGGCCAGCTCGATCGCCTCGTCGAGGACGACCGCGGTCGGCACCTCGGGGCGGGCCGTCAGCTCGAAGGCGGCCAGGCGGAGCAGGTTGCGGTCGACCAGCGGCATCCGCTCGATCGTCCAGTGCTCGGCGGCGTCGGTGATGCGGGCGTCCAGCTCACCGAGCCGCCCGGCGACCCCGTCGACCAGCTCGACGGTGTAGGCGTCGGGGGCGCCGGCCTCGCGGTCGCCGCGGTGGCGGGCCAGCACCTCGGCCACCGGGCGGTCCAGCAGGTCGGCCTCGAACAGGATGTCGAGGGCGCGCCGGCGGGCGGCCGAGCGGGTGCCGGGCGCGGCCCCCGGCTCGCTCACTGGGCCCGGGTCAGGTACGCCCCGGAGCGGGTGTCGACCTTGATCCGGTCGCCGGTCTCCACGAACAGCGGCACCTGGACGACCGCCCCGGTCTCGACCGTGGCCGGCTTGGTAGCGCCCGAGACCCGGTCGCCTTTGATGCCGGGCTCGGTCCCGGTCACCTCGACCTCGACCGCGGCCGGCAGCTCGACCCCGATGGCGGTGCCCTCGTAGAAGGTCACGTACGGGGTGGCGCCGTCGGTGAGCCAGCTGGCCGCGCCGCCGACCGCGTCGGCCTCGACCACCGACTGGTCGTAGGTCTGGGTGTCCATGAAGTGGAAGCCGGTCTCGTCGCGGTACAGGTACTGCATCTCGCGCTTCTCGAGGATGGCCACCTCGACCGGCTCGTCGGCCCGGAAGGTCCTGTCCAGGGTGCGTCCGGTGCGGACGTTCTTGAGCCTGGTCCGCACGAAGGCGCCGCCCTTGCCCGGCTTGACGTGCTGGAACTCGACGACGTTCATGAGGTTGCCGTCGAGGTTGAGGGTCATGCCGTTCTTGAGGTCGTTGGTCGTCGCCATGCCATCAATCTATCAGGTGCCGTCGACCGCTTCGGCGAGAACCGGCAGCGGCACCCCGCCGGTCCCGAGGACCAGGTCATGGAAGGCGCGCAGGTCGAACCCGCCGCCCAGGCGGGCCTTGGTCCGCTCCCGGAGCCGGACCAGCTCAAGGCGGCCGACCATGTAGGCCAGGGCCTGGCCGGGATCGGCGACGTACCGGTCGACCTCGTTCTCGATGTTGACCCGGGTGAGGGCGGAGTTGGCCAACAGGTAGTCGATCGCCTGGTCGCGGCTCCAGCCGAGCTGGTGCAGGCCGGTGTCGACGACCAGCCGGCAGGCCCGCCAGGAGTCGAAGGAGAGCATGCCGAAGCGCTCCAGGTCGCCCGAGTACAGCCCCAGCTCGTCGGCCAGGCGCTCGGTGTACAGGGCCCAGCCCTCGCTGAAGGCGGTGACGTAGCCGAAGCGCCGGAACCGGGGCAGCTCCTCCAGCTCCTGGGCCAGGGCGAACTGGAGGTGGTGGCCGGGGACGCTCTCGTGGAAGGCCAGGGCCTCGTACTCGTAGCGGGTGCGGGTCTCCGGGGCCGAGGTGTTGAGCCAGTGGACGCCGGGGTGGCTGCCGTCGGCGGCCGGTGGCTGGTAGTAGCCGAGCACGGCGTCCTTGGCCTCATAGGCGCTCATCTCGTCGACCCGGCAGGGCGCGGCCGGCACCCGGCCGACGATCGCCGGGAGGGCGGCCACGGCCCGCTCGAGGGCGTCGCGGCCCGACTGGAGGATCTCGGCCGCCGAGGTGAACCGCAGGGCCGGGTCGTCGCGCAGCCGGGCCAGGACCTGGTCCATGTCGGCGGTGCCCAGCACCCGCTCCCCCAGCGCCCGGTACTCCTCGGCCAGGGCGGCGACCAGGTCGAGGCCGAGCTGGTGGAGCTCGGCCGGGTCACGGTCGGTGGTGGTGTGGTGGGCGACGGCGGCCAGGTAGACGGCCTCGCCCCCGGGCACGTACGCCAGGCCGCAGCGGTCGTCGGGGCGGGCGCGCTCCAGGACCTGGTCGGCCAGCAGGTCGCGGTAGCGGGCCATGGCCGGCCGCACCGAGGCGGCGACCACCTCGCCCAGCCGGTCCCGGAACCGGGTCGGGTCGGTCCCGGCCGGGGGCTGGGGGGTCAGCAGGGGGTCGTCGGCGACCGGTGCGGCCAGGTAGGCGTCGAGCTGGCGGACGGCCGCTCTGACCCCGAGGGCCGGCGGGGTCCGGCCAGTCTCCAGCCCGGCCCGCAGGCGGTCGCCGGCCTGGTCGAGGCAGCCGGCCAGCTTGGCGCAGCGCTCCAGGTAGTCGGCGGCCTGCTCGGGGGTGGCCAGGGTGACCTTGGGGACCAGGCCGAGCACGGCCGTCTGGATGCCGCTCATGGTGGCCGACACAGTGAACTCGGGCCAGCGGGCGGCCAGCTCGGCCCGCCGGTCGGCCAGGCCGCGGGCCAGCATGGCCAGGGTGATCCGGTCCTGGGGGCCGAGCTGGGCGGCGTCGACCTCGGCCAGCCGGCGCTCCAGGGCGGCCAGGCGGCGGTCGGTCTCGGCCTCGGCGGCCTCGGACAGGTCGGGGACCTCGGCGTCCCAGCCGCGGACCCCGAACACGGTGGCGTCGAACGGCGAGGCGTCCATGAGCGCCTGGAAGTACTCCTCGGCCAGCTCCCCCAGCGTCTGTTCTCCCGCGGTCACAGCTCCAGCAGCTCCTTGGGGGTGGTGGTGAGGAGCTCGTAGCCGCTGGGGCGGGCGACCGCCAGGTCCTCGATGCGGACCCCCCCGAACCCGGGCAGGTAGACCCCGGGCTCGATTGTCACCGGGGCGCCGGCGGCGACCCGCTCCCGGGAGCCGGACCGCAGTCGCGGGGCCTCGTGGATCTCCAGGCCGATCCCGTGGCCGGTCGGGTGCGGGAACGAGTCCCCCAGGCCGGCCTCGGCGATCGGCTGGCGGCAGGCCCGGTCGACCTCGCCGGCCGGCACCCCGGCCTCCAGGCAGGCCAGCCCGGCCTCCTGGGCCCCGAGGACCAGCTCGTACAGGTCGCGCTGGCGCTGGGAGGCCCGGCCGAGGACCAGGGTGCGGGTCATGTCGGCGCAGTAGCCGTCCACGCGGGCCCCGAAGTCGAGCTTGATCCAGTCGCCGGCGGCCAGCGGCCGGTCGCCGGGGTGGTGGTGGGGCTCGGCCGCCTGCTCCCCGAAGGCGACGATGGTGTCGAAGGCCATCCCGTCGGCCCCGAGGCGGCGTAGGGCCAGCTCCAGCTCCACGGCCACCTCCCGCTCGGTGACGCCCTCGCGCAGGACCGGCAGCAGCCCCTCGAGGACCTCGTCGCCGAGCCGGGCCGCCTCGCGCATGGCCCCCAGCTCCCGCTCGTCCTTGACCTCACGCAGGGCCTCGACCAGGGGTGGGGCCGGCATGACGGCCTGGCCAGGCAGGCCGGAGCGCAGCCGCTGGCCCTCGCCCCAGTTCAGCCCGGCCGGCTCGAACCCGAGGCCGTTGCCCCCGGCCCGCACCGCCCCGCCGACGGCCCCGATCAGGTCGCCGGGGGCGAGCACGACCTCGGCTCCGGGGACCTCGATGGCGGCCTGGTGCCGGTAGCGGCCGTCGGTGAAGAACAGGGTGCGGTCGTGCAGCAGCAGCAGCGCCCCGTAGCTGCCGGTGAAGCCGGTCAGGTAGCGGACGTTGACCTGCTTGGTGACCAGCAGGGCGGACAGGTCGGCATGGGCCAGCAGGCCGCGCAGGGCGTGGCGCCTGGCTTCGGTGTAGGCATGGCCGTCGTTGGGCACGCGAACGATCCTTTCCCCCGGGTTGCCCCCGGCCCTATCTTGCCAACCCGGCTCAGGCGCGGCGAAGAAGCAGGTCGGCGGCGGCGCGCAGGCCCAGGTCGTAGCTGGCCGGGCCCATGCCGGCGATCACGGCGGCCGCCACCGGGGCCACGGCCAGGTGGTGGCGCCAGCGCTCGCGGGCGTGGACGTTGGAGAGGTGGACCTCGACCACCGGGATGCCGCAGGCCTCGACGGCGTCGCGGACCGCGTACGAGGTGTGGGCGAGTGCCCCCGGGTTGCACACGGCCGCGGCCACGCCCCGGCCGGCGGCCCCCAGCAGGGCCTCGACCAGGTCGCCCTCGTGGTCGGACTGGAGCCCCTCGACGGCCAGGCCGAGCTCGCCGGCCAGCTTGGCGAGCCGGTCCATGATCTGGTCCAGGTCCAGCGCCCCGTAGTGCCCGGGATCGCGCCGCCCCAGCGAAGACAGATTCGGCCCGTGCAGGACCAGGACCAGCGGCCCCTCCCCGGTCCGCGGGTACTGCCTCATCTGGGGTCCTCCTCGAGCGACCGGAGGGCGGCGACCAGGACCTCGCGGTCGGGGGCGGGAACGACCTCGGGCTGGCCGAGGTCGCGCAGGAGGACCAGGCGCAGGCCCCGGCGCTGCTTCTTGTCGGTGGCCATGGCGGCCAGGACCCGGTCAGGGTCGAGGCGGACCCCGCCGACGGGCAGGCCCACGGCGGCCAGCAGCTCGACGTGGCCGTCGGCCAGCCCGGGCCGGGCCAGCCCGATGGCCTCGGCCACCCTGGCCGCGAACACCATGCCCAGCGCCACCGCCTCCCCGTGCCGCAGCCCCCGGTACCCGGCCAGCCGCTCCAGGGCGTGGCCGAGGGTGTGCCCGTAGTTCAGCAGCAGGCGACCCACCGGGGCACCCCCCTGGGGTTCCCCGGACCCCTCCGGCACGGTCCCCTCGCCGCCCTCCTCGTGCTCGTCGGCGCCGACCACGGCCGCCTTGACCCGGACCGCCCCCTCGACCAGGGGGGCGAGGGCGGCCGGGTCGCCGGCCGCGGCCGGTCCGGCCGAGCGGGCCAGGGCCTCGGCCAGGGCCGGGTCGCCGGCCAGCCCGGCCTTGGCCACCTCGGCCAGGCCGGAGCGGACCTCGGCCGCCGGCAGGCCGACCAGGGTGTCCAGGTCGGCGACCACCGCCCGCGGCTGGTGGAAGGCGCCGACCAGGTTCTTGCCGGCGTCCAGGTCGACCCCGGTCTTGCCGCCGATCGCGGCGTCGACCATGCCGAGCACGGTCGTGGGCACGTTGACCAGGGGCACGCCGCGCAGCCAGGTGGCGGCCGCGAACCCGGCGAGGTCGGTGGTGGCCCCGCCGCCGACGGCCAGCACCGGGTCGGCCCGGTGGGCCGGGATCGCGGCCAGCCGCTCGTAGAGCCCGGCCACCACCTCCAGCCGCTTGGCCTCCTCCCCCGCCGGGACCTCGAGCTGGTGGACGGCCAGGCCGCGCCGGGCCAGGGCGTCGCCGACCCGCCCGGCCACGGCGGCCACCGGGGCCGGCGACACCACGACCGCCGCCTCGGCCCCCGGGAACGCCGGCAGCAACTCGTCCAGGCGGTCCAGTAGCCCGCTCCCGATGAGCACCGGGTACCCGCCCCCGGCGACCGGGACGGTGACGCTGGCGGCGACCTGCCAGGTCACCGGCCGGCCATGGCGCCGACGCGGCGGCGGTACCAGTCCATGACCTCGACGGCGACCTGCTCGACGTTCTGGCGGTCGGTGTCGATGGCCACGTCGCCGGCGGTCTCGTAGATGGGGCCGCGGGCGACCAGCAGGTCGCGGATGCGGCCGGCCCGGTCGGCGGCGTCCTTGAGCAGCGGCCGGTCGTTGACCCCGGTGAGCCGGCCGGCCAGGGTCTCCGGGGTGGCCCGCAGGTAGACCAGCAGCCCGGCCTGCTTGAGGGCGGTGCGGTTCTCGGCCGACAGCACGGCGCCCCCGCCGACGGCGATCACCCGCCCGGGCACCGAGATGGCCCGGTCGATGGCGGCCATCTCGCGGCGCCGGAAGCTGAGCTCGCCCTCGCGCTGGAACAGCTCGGAGATGGTCATGCGGGTGGCCCGCTCGATCATCAGGTCGGTGTCCACGAACTCCCGTCCCAGGGCCCGCGCGACCAGCCGGCCGACCGTGGTCTTGCCGGCTCCCATGAAGCCGATGACCATGATGGTTGGCTGGATCTGGCGCATGCCGGCAAGCCTAGCAGCCCAGCGCGTCCAGAGCCGTGTCGACGTCCTGGGGGGTGTTGTAGAGGTGGCAGGAGACGCGCACGCCGCCGTCGCGGACGGCCGCCCGGACCCCGGCCCGGGCCAGGCGCTCGGCCGCCCCGTCGCGCCGGAAGGCGACGATGGCCGAGTTGGACGGCTCCAGGCCCAGCCCGGCCCGGAGCCGGTTGGCCAGGGCGACGTCGTGCTCGCCGATGGCGGCCACCCCGATCCGCTCCACCACCTCCAGGCTGGGGACGGCCCCGACCCAGGAAAACCAGGCCGGCGACAGGTCGAGGCGCCGGGCCGAGGCGGCCAGCCGCAGCGGCGTGCCGTACAGCGACTCCCAGGGCTCCTCGCCGGCGAACCAGCCCGGGCCGAAGGGTGACAGCTCCTCCAGCCGCCCGGCCCGCAGCGCCAGGAAGGCGCAGCCCCTCGGGGTGAGCAGCCACTTGTAGGTGGCGCAGACCAGGTAGTCCCAGTCGGCGGCGTCCAGCGGCAGCCACCCGCAGCCCTGGGTGGCGTCGACCAGGGTGCGGGCGCCGTGGTGGCGGGCGGCGTCGCGGACGGCCATCAGGTCGGCGACCGCCCCGGTGGCCGACTGGACGGCGCTGAAGGCGACCAGGTCGGTGCCGGCGTCGACCGCGCCGGCCAGCCGGTCGAGCGGGACGGTGCGCACCTCCATCCCGCGGCCGGCCCGGGCCAGGAAGGGGAACAGCAGCGAGGTGAAGTCGCCCTCGGGGGCCAGCACCCGGGCCCCGTCGGGCAGGCTGGCCGCGACCAGTCCGACCAGCTCCGAGACGCTGCCGCCGGCCGCGACCAGTTTCGGGTCGGCGCCGACCAGGCGGGCGAAGCTGGCCCTGGCCGGGCCGGGGGCATCCGTCCACCGCCGGGCGGCATCGTCGCCGCGCCGCCAGGCGTCCAGCGCGTCGCGGACCGCCTCCAGGGTGGGTCGGGGCGGCAGCCCGAAGGTGGCGGTGTTGAGGTACGGACCGGCCGGCGTTGACTCCCACAGGGAGGCCGCCGCGGCCAGGGAGTCGGCGGGCGGTGAGGTCATGGTGGTCCCAGTGTCCCCCTCGTCCGGGGTCTGACGCCCGGGCTGTCGGCCGGCTGACAGTCCGCCCGGCGGGCTGACGGCGACCATGGAACCGGGTCCGAGCGGACCTGGAAGGAGGAGGACAGCTCATGCGCCGGTTCCTGCTGCTGGTGTTCGGCTCCTGCGCGGCCGCGGCGGCCGCGTTCTCGCTGTGGCCGCGGCAGCTGGGCGCCTACTTCGCCCTGTTCGAGCAGCGCACGATGGTCAACAGCGGCGTCGCCGTGACCGTGCTGGCCCTGCTCACCCTGCTGCTGGTGGCCCTGCGGGTGCGGCTGTGGCGGTCGGAGCGGGACCTGGCCCGGATGCGCCGCGGCCTGGCCGAGCCGCCGGCCCCGGCCTGGCCGACCTATCCCGCCTACCCGGCCTACCCGGCCTCCCCGGTCTCGTCCTGGGGGTCGAGGCCGGTCAGGTAGGCGTCGAGGTTGCGGCGGACCTCGGCCAGGGAGTCGCCGCCGGTCTTCTCCAGCAGGGTGTCGGCCAGGACTAGGGCGACCACGGCCTCGCCGACCACCCCGGCCGCGGGGACGGCGGTCACGTCCGACCGCTGCACCACCGCCTTGGCCTTGGCCCCGGTGGCCACGTCCACGGTGTCCAGGGCCCGGACCAGGGTCGAGAGCGGCTTCATGGCCGCCCGGACCCGCAGGGTCTCGCCGGTCGACATGCCGCCCTCGATCCCCCCGGACCGCCCCGTCCGCCTCCGGAGGGTGCCCGGGCGGGCCCCGGGGACGATCGCGTCGTGGGCCCGGGAGCCGGGGCGGGCGGCGGCGGCGAAGCCGTCGCCGACCTCGACCCCCTTGATGGCCTGGATGCTCATCAGGGCCCCGGCCAGGCGGGCGTCCAGCTTGCGGTCCCAGTGGACATAGGACCCGAGGCCGGGGGGCAGCCCGTGGGCGACCACCTCGAACACCCCGCCGAGGGTGTCGCCGGCCGCCTTGGCCGCGTCGACCGCTGCCGCCATCCGCCCCTCGGCCTCCCCGCCCAGGCAACGGACGGGCGAGGCGTCGATCTCCTCCAGGTCGGCCAGAGTGGGCACGGCCCGGGACCGGGTGGCGGCCGGCCCCAGCCGGACCACGTGGCTGAGCACGCTCACCCCGACCTGGCCGAGCAGGGCCTTGGCGGCCGCCCCGACGGCCACCCGGGCCGCGGTCTCGCGGGCGCTGGCCCGCTCCAGCACCGGGCGGGCCTCGTCGAAGCCGTACTTCTGCATGCCGGTCAGGTCGGCGTGGCCGGGCCGGGGCCGGGTCAGCGGCACCCCCCTCCCGGTGGCCATCGCCTCCGGGTCCTCGACCGGGTCGGGGGCCATGACCTCGGTCCACTTGGGCCACTCGCTGTTGTCGATCTTGATGGCCAGGGGCGAGCCCAGGGTGCGGCCGTGGCGGAGCCCGCCGAGGACCTCGAGCCGGTCCTGCTCGAAGCGCATGCGCTTGCCGCGGCCGTAGCCGAGCCGCCGCCTGGCCAGCTCCCGGGCGATCTCCTCACTGGTCAGCGGCACACCCGACGGCAGCCCCTCGAGCACGGCGACCAGCGCCTGCCCGTGGGACTCCCCGGCGGTGAGATAGCGCAGCATCGGGGCGGATGCTAGCGGAACCGCGACCTCAGGCCGGCAGGCCGGACGGGTTCTGGATCTCGGCCCACTGGCTGACCCGGTACGGCGTGTCGGCGATGTCCATGACGTAGGGCGGGGAGGCGTACTGGAGGCGGGCGTCGTAGCCGTAGTTCTTGAGGTACCCGGAGCCGCCCGAGGTCCCGACCGGCCCCCGCCACTTCTGGGCGATGCCGCCGTTGACGGTGATGGTCCCCAGCTGGGCGCCCTCGTCGTAGTTCTGGACGATGAACGAGTGGCCGAGGGCCAGCATGGCCGCGTGGATCTGCGGGTTGGTGAAGGTGCTGGTCGGGTTCCGGTTGTCGCTCAGGTTGTTCCCGTTCCAGTTGACCGGGTGGTAGACCTGCACGAACTGGTTGGCGACCAGCCCCAGCATGTCGGTGGAGGCGGCGCCCGTGCTCGTATAGGTGGTGTTGGCCACGATCACGATGTTGTTCTCGGCCGCGATCGTCAGCCGCCCCTTCAACCTGCCGGACAGGAACACGTCGCCGTCGCGGCAGCCGTAGTCGGTCACGTCGCCCGAGATCGGGTAGCCGAGCCGGTTCTGGCCGCCGCTGCAGGTCGCGGTCTGGGTCGAGGGCACGTTCTGGACGTAGACGACCCCATTGGCGGGCAGGGGGACGTTGGTCCCGACGCAGCTCGCATAGGCCGAAGAGGTGGTGAACGGGCTGGTCACCGTCATCGTGCCGCTCGAGTTGAGCACGATCCGGGTCGGCCCGTTGTACAGGCAGCCGGTCTTGCCGGCGGCCCGGTCGGTCTCGACCTTGATGGCCGTGTTGGTCGTGGGCAGGGTCAGGATGGGCACGACCTCAGGGTCGCCGGTCTGGAACACCGGCCGGTCACTGCAGCCCGACAGGCCGTGCCAGCGCCAGGTGAAGCTCGCCGACGGCGTGCAGCTCATCCTGCCGGCGTAGGCGGTGGTGGCCCTGCCGTTGAACCGTGGGTTGCCGTTGACGCTGATGGTGTCGTTGGTGTGCAGCGGGCCGTTGATGGTGTCGCCGGTGACGAAGCTGATGCGCACGCAGTAGCTGGTCGGCCGGCCCTGCCACCAGTACTGGCTGCACCGGTTGGTGGCGGTGGTGGGGTCGCTGTAGTAGCCGCTCTGGGGGTCGAGCGACTCGTAGTCGGTCAGGTACAGGTAGTCGAGGAAGCCGCGCCGGCGCAGGCTGGCCCGGATGGTCCGCTGGACGCCCCGGACCCGGCCGGTGGAGAGCACCTGGATGATGCCCTGGCTGGCGAGGTCGGTGGCGCTGTAGTGGAACTGGCCGGCGTTGGCCGGGCCAGGGATGTCGTGCCAGCCGGTGAAGGCGACGTTCGCCGGGGTGGGCGGGTTGGTCGCCGAGTACTGGATGTACTCGTCGTCCTGCTGGAGCCGGTACAGGTAGTCGTCGACGCCCGCCTGGGCGGCGGCCAGGGCGGCGTTCCAGTCCTGGTCCCGCCGGGACGGCGGCTCGCCCTGCATGGCGTAGTTCAGCGACGCGACCATGAGCAGGCTGAGCACCACCACGATCATCATCACCGTGATCATGGCCACACCCTGCTGGCCGTTGCGGTTGCGCATCGTCACTCCTCCGAGGCCGCAGCGGCCACGTTGGGTAGGAACACCCGGCTGGTCAGCACCGTCGGCGGCACGTCGGCCCCCGAACGCGACGGCAGGTCGACCGAGACGGTGATGACCACGCTGGTCACCGCCGTCAGGCTGGTGGTGACCGCGTCGGCGCTGTCCCGGTAGCTGAGCAGGCCTGACGTAGAGACGAGCCCCCGCCCGACGATCCGGGTCGTCGGGCTGCCGGTGTAGGTGAGCGGGCTCGCGTTGGGGTCGTCGGGCGGGGTCACGGCCTCGCGCAGCACCCCGTTCGAGTCGACCCACAGCCGCAGCTGGTTGGCCGGGGCCGTGGCGGCGGTGTTGAGCAGGCCGGTGAAGGTCACGTCGGTGGCCGTCATGGCGGTGAACGCCGTGGCCGTGCGCAGGTCCTTGGTGAGCACGGCCATGACCGTCCGGGCCTGGTCGAGGTTGTCCTGGCGGGTGTCGGCCGAGGCGGTCGCCCGCTGGTAGGACAGGACCCCTTGCATGGCCATGGTCAGGACCAGGCCGAGCAGGGCCACGACCACCGCCATCTCGACGATGGTGATCCCGGCCTGGCCGCGTTCGACGGGCCGGGTGGTCATGTGATCACCACGGTCAGCGCGGGGACGGTGGCCGAGACCGGGTCGAGGGTGATGGTGGCCGACCCGCTCCGGCCCGTGTACGGGAACGTCGTCCCGGTCGCCTGGATGGTCCACCTGCCATACGGCAGGGCCAGGCGGAGCTGGCCGCTGGCGTTTGTCCGGGCGGTGGTGGTGAGGGTGCTGCCGCTCGTGCAGCCGGTGCCCGCCGAGTGGGTGGCGGTGATGGCGGCGTTGGCGACCGGGAGCCCGAGGAGGCTGCTGAAGCGGACGGTCACGTCGACCGCGCCCAGGGTGGCGCTGCCCGTGGTCGTCGCCCCCGGGTTGCTGGCCAGGACCGCCCCGCGGCTGCCGCCGGTGTAGGAGCCCGGGTCGGCGTCGGCGCAGTCCCCCGCCCAGACCTGGTAGCCACTGGCATAGGGGAACAGCGGAGTGATCGTCCGGGTGGTCCCGGACCCGGTGGCCGACTGCCGGAACGACTTGTAGCCCACGGTCAGGTTGCTGTTGGCCACGGTCATGGCGATCCCGTAGGTGCCGGTGGGGATCACCGACCCCGAGGGGGCGACCAGGCCGACCGAGAGGGTCGCGGCCTGGTCGTAGTCGAACTGGACACGGGTGATCTGGCTGGCGGTCACGCCCACCGTCTGGGTGGCCGGCTGGTTGCCCTGGCGGTCGACGTGGCCGGAGCTGCTGAGGGTGGCCGTGTAGGTGCCAGGGTCGAGATAGCCGAAAAAGGCGCAGCCGTCGCTGGTGGTCGCCTGGCTGGCCGTCTCCGGCCCGCTCAGGCTGACCGTCTGGCCGGCCAGCGCAGGGCGTCGCGGTCGTAGGCCTGGACCAGGATGTGCCCGTCGTTGGGGTCGTAGGTCCCGGCCGGCGGGGTCAGCAGCGTCTGGGAGGTCACCGGGGCCACCCCGCCCATGTCTGGCCAAGTGACGGTGACCGTGACCCGCTTGTAGGCCAGCCCGGCCCCGCTGGTGGCGGGCACGTCGCAGGAGGTGCTGGTATTGCCCGGCGACGCCCAGACCACGTTCTGGACCACCGTGTAGGGCGAGGGCACGTTGCAGCTGCTGGTGGTGTAGGCGCAGGTCGTCTGGCCGAGGGCGACCGAGTCGAACGCCCTCGCCCTGACCTCCTCGAGCTGCCTGGCGGCCAGGTAGGCGGCCGCGCTGCGGTTGCGGTTGCCGCGGTTGAGCTCGAGGGCGCGGCCGATCCCGATCGAGACGGCCGCGAACACCAGCGCGAACACGGTCACCGCGACCAGCAGCTCGACGATCGAGTACCCGTCCTGGCGGCGTTGCGACACCCTGGGCTCCCCCATCACTTGGTCCCCACAGGAGGACCAATCGTCGGATCCGGGCCCTACTTGAGGACGGCCTCGCCCTCGCAGAGGGTGAACGACGTCGTGGCCGACTCGAAGCTGGCGCACTCGGAGTTGATGTCGGTGGCCCGGTAGCCGGAGGCGAAGGTCTCGCCCTCGGAGACGGTGTAGGGGGTGCCGTCGACGGTCACCCTGGCCGTCCCGCCGGTGATGCTGACCAGGGATACCTGGCGCTCGGCACTGGTGCCGCCGCCGGGGGTGGTGGCCGTCCCGGTGCCCGAGCCGGCCACGGTCGACCCGGTGGCGGCGACGGTGGTCGGGGTGGCCGACCCGGTCTCGCCAACGGTCACGCCCGACTCGGTGGCCGCCGACGCCGTGCCCGTCGAGACCAGCGGCCGGAACGGGTCCTTGCCCGAGGCGGCGGCCGCCTCCGACGGCGTCAGCGACGTCGACGGGTTGATCAGCTGGGGCGTGGTCGTGGTCGGCGCGGCGGCGGTGGTGGCCGCCGGCGGGCTCGTCTGCGCCTCCTCGGTCCCGGCGAGCATGGGCCGGAGCACCAGCAGCCCCACGATCAGCAGGAGCACCGCGACCAGCGCGGCCACCAGCATCAGCTGCCGGGGGCCGCCGGCCGTCACCTGTGGTTGGGTCGCCATGGATGCCTTACCTCACCTGCGCGCCCTGGGGGGCCGTGGCCGCCGGCGGCGCCGGCGTGCTCGACGTGCCGCTGGGCTGCGCCAACTGGAACACGGTCAGGACGATGTTTCCGGTGAGCTCGTCCGCGGACGTGGAGGTGTCCGCGGGGGCCGCCGCCGAGTCGCCGGTGGCGCCCTCTGAGGCGCTGGCCAGGTTGACCGACTCGATCAGCACCGACCGGGGGTCGATGCGTCCAGGGTCGGTCCCCTTGACCAGGTTCTCGAGCCGGACCAGGAAGTCCTGGATCTCGAAGTAGCCACCGCTGACGTTGACGGTGGTACTGATCTCGGCCAGCAGTGGGCTGACCGTCGAGGTCTGGGGTGTGGTCGGGGCGACCGTCCCCAGCTCGACGCCAGACAGGCCGGCCGAGTCCTGGAGGGCGTCGACCAGGGCGGGCAGGGCCGGGTTGGCCGGGAACTCGGCCTTGGCCAGGCTGGCCTTGGCCTTGAGCTCGGCCTCGTTGGGCTTCAGCGCCTCCAGCGCCTTGATCTGGTCACGCAGGGCCTGGCTCTCGCTGACGGCGGTGTCGCGCTCGGTGTTGGCGTTGGCGGTGGCCTGCCGAGTCGGCCGGATCAGCAGCAGGGTCGCGGCCACCAGCACCAGCAGGGCGCCGACCCCGGCAAGGATCAGCTCGCTGCGGCGGGTCACGGGGTCACCGTCCCCGGCAGCTGGTAGCGCCCGGAGTAGGCGGCGCTCGAGAGGTCGACGGTGGCGTTGAACGTCACCGTGGTCTGCCCCTGCTCATCGTCCTTCTGGGAGGTGGTGAAGTACGGGTTCAGGTACACCTGCTGTCCTCCCTTCTTGGGCCCGCGGGCCAGTGCCCGCAGGAACCCGCCGACGTCGACGTGCTCGAGCCCGGCCCCGGCGAAGGTGATCGAGGCCACCGGCGACCCGGCGCCCGGGCTGCCCGGCGTGGTCGCGGCAGCGCCGCCACCGGTCGGGGCCGGCGTGCTGGCACCACCAGTGGTGGCCGCGGTCCCGGCCTCGTTGAAGGCAACGGCCATCGAGGTCAGCCAGACGTCCTCGGGCACGATCGCGGAGATGTCACGCATGACGCCCGAGAACCGGATCTCGTTGCGGTACACCGAGGCCCGCAGCTGCTCGGCCGCGGCGATCTGGGCCTCCAGGTCGGCCAGGGGCTGGAGGTGGGCCCGCTGGGCGCGAAGGCCTGTGGCTGTCGCCTGCTCCTCGTCGGCCTGGGCCTGGGCGTCGCTCAGCTGCCGGGTCTCCAGCACGTACCAGATGCCCAGCACGGCCAGCAGGACCAGGAAACCGGCGCCGATGCCGGTGCGCTGGCGCCGGACCAGCCGCTGCTCGACCAGCTGCCGGGGCAGCAGGTCGATGCGGGGCGGGCCCTGGCGCTGCGCCCACGGGGTTCCCCAGGACGACATCTAGGCCACCGCCCGCATGGCCAGGCCGACCGGCACGGCGATGGTCGGCTCCAGCTCGGCCAGCGCCTCGGCGTCGAGGCCGAGCCGGCCGACGCGGACACCGGCCAGCGTGCGGCCGCGCTCGACGGGCACGCCGGTCATGGCCTGGAGCCGCTCGACCAGCGGGCCGAGCAGCGAGCCGCCGCCCGACACGACGACGCGACCCAGCGGGGTCGCGTCCTGCTGGGACCGGTAGAAGTCGAGGGAGCCTCGGACCTCCTCCACGAACACCTCCAGGCGCTGGGCGACGAGGTCGCCGGCCTTGGGGTCGACCTCGCCGCCGGCCGAGGCGGTCAGCTTGGTCCGCTCGGCGGTGTCGCGGTCGACCTCGAGGACCCGCTCCAGGGTCGCGGTCACGTCCTCGCCGCCCAGGAGCAGGATGCGGACGAAGCGCAGCACCCCGTTGTCGTGGACGACCATGTTGGTCACCCGCGCGCCGACGTCGATGAGCGCCTCAGCGCCCTCCTCGAACCCGGCCACCGGGCCGAGCGAGCGCAGCAGCGCGATCGGGTTGAGGTCGATGCCCTCGGGCCTGAGCCCGGCCTCCCGCACCGCCTTGAGGTGGCCGGCGAGCATCTCTTTCTGGGCGGCGACCAGCAGCACGCGCAGCAGCCGCTGGCCGCCGGGGGCCTCGAGCTCGCCGATGACGGCGAAGTCGAGCTCGGTCTGGTCGACCGGGATGGGCAGGTAGTCGCCGGCCTGGAAGGCGAGCGAGCTGCGCAGCTCGCCAGGCGGCATCCAGGGCAGGTCGACCAGACGGACGACCACCCGCTGGTTGGCCACCCCGATGATCACCCGCCGGCTGCTGATCCTGGTCCGCCGCCACAGGTCCTTGATCGCGACCGCCACGGCGGCGGGGTCCACGACCTCACCGTCGACGACCGCGCCATCGGACAGGCCGGCCTGCCCGATCCGCTCGAGCACGACCTGGCCGCGGCGGACCGACACCTCGGCCGCGCGTACGGCGGTGGTGCCGATGTCGAGTCCGACGACCTTTCGGGCCACGTTGCAGTCTCCCTGCTGTGCTTTTCAGTCGGGCGGTGGCGCCCGTGACCACCGGTGGCGGCCGTGAAAGTGATCGACCCGCCCAAGTGCGACCTTGAGAAGGTCGCTGCGCTTTCAGGAGCCGATCAGGCCGCGCGCGTACCAGGCGGCAACGTCCGTCCCGGCCAGGACGCCCAGCAGGGCTCCGGTGACCAGCCAGGGGCCGAACGGCAGCAGCGACTTGCGGGTCAGGCCGAGCAGCGCGATGGCGGCCAGGCCGGCCACGGCGCCCAGCAGGAAGCCGGCGAAGACCCCGAAGGCCACCGCCCCCCACGACAGCCAGCCCAGGGCCAGGCCAAGGGTCGGGGCGAGCTTGACGTCGCCGAGGCCCATGCCCCGTGGGGAGATCAGGGCCAGCAGCAGGAAGAAGGCCCCGACGGCCAGGGCGGCGAGCAGCCCCCTGGCCAGCCGGCCAAGGTCGCCGAGGCCGACGCTGGCCAGCAGCAGCAGGCCGAGCATGACCGGGAAGGCCGGGTAGGTGATGCGGTTGGGCAGCAGGCGGGTGCTGGCGTCGATCACGGCCAGGACCACGCACAGGAAGGCCAGGGCCAGGTACGCGGGGACGGCCCAGCCGAGCCCGCCCGAGACCAGCCGCAGGGTCAGGATCCCCCACAGCAGGCCCATGCCCAGCTCGACCAGCGGGTAGCGCAGGGCGATGGGCGCCCGGCAGTGCCGGCAGCGGCCACCCAGCAGCAGCCAGCCGACCACCGGCAGGTTGTCCCGCCAGGCCACCGGCTCGCCACAGGACGGGCAGCGCGAGCCCGGCCGGACGATCGACTCGCCCCGCGGCACCCGGTGGATGACCACGTTGGCGAACGAGCCGAAGGCCAGCCCCAGCAGTCCAGCCAGGACGGCGACGGTGAGCGGGTTCATGGGCTCCGAAGCGTACCGCTGCCGGCCCCGGAGGGCCGGCAGCGGTCCACAGTCGCGGTTCGGGCTAGGCGGTCCAACGGGACCCGGTCACCGAGGCCGCGGTCGCGCTCGGCGCGGCACAGGTGGTGTCCTGGTGGTAGAACGTCCCCGCACCAGTACCGGTGGCGATGTCCTTGAGGTAGTAGCAGGTCCCAGAGGCGCTCTTGGTCCCCAGCACGACGGTGTTGGTCGCCGGCACCGAGACGTACACGCTGCCGGCCGGTTGCCGCGGCCATGCTGCCGTCGGCCACGAAGGTCAGCGACGGCTCACCGGTCTTCAGCGGCCCGGTCGCGCTGACGTCGCTCGAATAGGCCTGGGCGTCGGTGTAGACGCTCTTCTCAACCGTGAGTGCGTTGCGCAGGTTGGCCTGC
>JASLBL010000146.1 GCA_030146615.1 Actinomycetes bacterium | reverse complement strand
TCGACGCCGAGATCGAGAGCGTCGTCGAAGGCCTGCTGGTCACCGGCACGGTGCGCGCCACCGCGGCCCTGCGCTGTGTGCGCTGCCTGCGCGAGTTCGACGAGGAGGTGCAGGTCGAGGTCCGCGAGCTGTTCACCCTCGGGCCGGAGGACGACGAGGACGAGGGCTATGCCGTCCTGCCCGACGACCGGCTCCCGCTCGACACCCTGGCCCGGGACGCGCTGGTGCTCAACTTCCCGGCCTTCCCGCTGCACGACCCCGACTGCCAGGGCCTCTGCCCGGTCTGCGGCGCCGACCGCAACACCACCGACTGCGGGCACGGCCGGCCCGAGAACATCGACCCACGCTGGGCCGGCCTGGCCGGCCTGCGCACGTCCCTTCAGGAGGAAGACGATGCCCGTCCCCAAGCGTAAGACGCCGCGGGCCAAGACCCGGCACCGCCGGTCCCACTGGAAGTCGCAGGCCCCGACGTACGCGGCCTGCCCCCAGTGCCGGCAGGCCAAGCTGCCGCACACCGTCTGCCAGAACTGCGGGTACTACGGTGGGCGTCAGGTCGTTGAGGTCGAGTAAGCGCCAGCCGATCGAGAAGGCCCTCGGGATCCGCTTCGGCGGTGAGGAGCTGTACGTCTGGGCCCTCACCCACCGATCCTTCGCTTACGAGAACGGCGGCCTGCCCACCAACGAGCGGCTCGAGTTCCTCGGCGACGCCGTCCTCGGCCTGGTCGTGACCGACATCATCTACCGCGCCTTCCCCGACCTGCCCGAGGGCCAGCTGGCCAAGCTGCGGGCGGCCACGGTGAACATGAACGTGCTGGCCGAGGTGGCCCGCGAGCTCGGCGTCGGCGACGCCGTCCGCCTCGGCCGGGGCGAGGAGCTGTCGGGCGGGCGCGACAAGTCCTCCATCCTGGCCGACACCCTCGAGGCCGTGCTCGGGGCGATCTACCTGGACAAGGGCCTCTCACGGGCCGCCGCCCTTGTGCGCCGGCTGTTCGAGCACCGGGTGATGGAGGCGGCCGGCCGCGGGGCCGCCCTCGACTACAAGACCTCCCTCCAGGAGCTGGCCGCATCCAGCCTGGGCGGGATGCCCTCCTACGCCATCGAGGAGGAGGGCCCCGACCACGCCAAGCGCTTCACCGCCACCGTGTCGGTCGCCGGCACCGCCTACGGCAGCGGCAAGGGCCGCTCCAAGAAGGAGGCCGAGCAGCAGGCGGCCCGGGAGGCGTTCGAGTCCCTGGCCACCGACCGCATGGTCACCGGCACCGGCGACGCCGGCCAGGTCGAGGTCGTGCCCCTCGACCGGGGGCCTCGGCATGAGACCCCCGGTCCCCCGGCCGGCTCGCCCCCGGCGCCGCCGTCGGGGGAGTAGTGCCCGAGCTCCCCGAGCTCGACGTCCTGGCCGCGAACCTCGCCGCCCGGCTGGGCGGAGCCAGGATCGCCGCCGTCCGGGTGGTCTCGGTGGCCGCCCTCAAGACCTTCGACCCCCCGATCGACTCCCTGGCCGGCCTGGCCATCACCGGGGCCGGCCGCCGGGCCAAGTACGTTTGGCTGGAGCTGGGCGAGCTGTTCCTGGTCACGCACCTGTCGCTCGGCGGCCGCCTGGTGCTGGGGCCCAAGCCGGCCTCGCGCAAGGTGGCCGTGCTCACCATCGAGCTGGAGGACGGCCGGGTCCTGTCCATGACCGAGGGCGGCACCCAGCGCCGGGCCGCGGTCTGGCTGGTCGACGACGTCGAGAAGGTCCCACCCCTGGCCGGCCTCGGCCCGGAGCCGCTCGACCCCGGCTTCACCACCGAGCGCCTGGCCGCCATCCTGGCCGAGGGCGGCCACACCCTCAAGGGCATGCTCACCGACCAGCGGGCCATGGCCGGGGTCGGCAACGCCTGGTCCGACGACGTGCTCCACCGGGCCAAGATGTCGCCCTTCGCCCGTCCCGAGCGGCTCGACCCGGCCGAGGTCGAGCGCCTCCACGCCGCCCTGGTCGGGGTCCTCACCGAGGCCAGGGCGGCCCTCGCCCAGCAGGTCGGCGACGAGGTCGTCATCCCCAAGGCCTCCGAGCGGCTGTTCGCCGTCCACGCCCGGGCCGGCGCCGCCTGCTTCGTCTGCGGCGACACCATCCGCTCGGTCTGGATGGGCGACCGCGAGACCTCCTACTGCCCGACCTGCCAGACCGGCGGCCGCATCCTGGCCGACCGTCGCCGCTCCCGCTTCCTCCGCTAGAATGCGCCACGTCCGGCCCGGGGGAGCTCGGGCGAGGCGAGGCGGCCCGCCGGAGGATCCCTGTGCCCGAGTTGCCGGAGGTCGAGACCCTCCGCCAGGATCTCGACAAGGAGGTCGGCGGCCGGAAGGTCAAGTCGGTCGAGGTGCGGGCGGCCAAGGTGGTGCGCCGCCACCGCAACCGCAAGGAGTTCTCCGACCGGCTCGTCGGCGCCAAGCTCGGCTCCACCGCCCGCCTCGGGAACCTGCTTCTGCTGGGCCTTGACGGCGGGCCGGAGACGGCCGCCCTGGTGATCGACCTCGGCCCCAGCGGGCGCCTGCTCAAGCAGCGCAGCGCCGCCCCGGTGGACCGCCAGACCGACGCCGTGCTCAGCTTCTCGGTCGGCGGCGACCTGCGGGTGCTCGACCTCGGGGAGGAGGGCGAGCTGTTCCTGGGCGGCCAGGAGGAGCTGGAGGAGCTGGCCGAGCGCTGGCGCGGCGCCATCGACCCGCTGGCCGACGCCCTGGCCTGGCAGGCCCTTGGAGCCCGGCTCGGGGCCCGGCCGGAGAAGCTGCGGGCCCTGCTCACCGACCCCACCTTCGTGGCCGGCATCGGGCCGGTCTACGCCGACGAGATCCTCTGGGCCGGCGGGCTGCGCTGGGACCGGGTCTCCGACAGCCTCACCGCCCAGGAGGTGCGGCGGCTCCACCGGGCCATCCAGGAGGTGGTCCAGGACGCCGTCCGCCTGCGGGGCGTGTCGGTGGGGGAGACCCCCTGGCTGGACCTGCACGGCAGCAAGGGCGAGGTCGAGCCCCAGCTCAGCGTCTACCAGCGCGAAGGCCAGCCATGCCGGCGCTGCCGCACCCCTCTGGTCCTGGAGCGCATCCAACGCGGCCAGACCACGTACTATTGCCCCAAATGTCAGAGCTGAAGACCCGCTGGCCAGCTCCCGCCGTCATCGCCGCCGTGCTCGCGATGGTCCTCGCGCTGGCCGCCTGCGGCGGGCCGGAGCCGCCCCCGGAGGCCCCGCTCGACCCCTCGGCCGGCCCGGCGGCCCCCACGACCAGGGCGACCCCGAAGGCGGGCGAGCTCCAGCTCGGCAACGCCCCCGCCTATGTCGCCCTGGCCGCCAGGGACGTGACCGTCCTGTCACGGCCCGGCGACAAGGGCGACGTCATCGCCGTGTTCCCCGAGGAACTCCCCTGGGGGAGCCCCACGCCGTTCCTGATCGACCAGGCCCGGCGCACCGCCACCGGGGAGACCTGGCTCAAGGTCCTGCTGCCCAGGCGGCCCAACGGCTCCAGCGGCTGGGTCCGGCGCGACCAGGTCCGGATCCGGCCGGTGACCCACGAGGTGGTGGTCGACCTCTCCTCGCGCACGGCCAGCCTGCTGCGCGACCGCCGCAAGATCCGCTCCTTCCGGGTCGGGATCGGGACCGCGGGCACGCCCACCCCGACCGGGCGGTTCTACGTGACCGTGAAGTTGCGGCCGCCCCAGATCTCGGCCGACGCCTACGGCGCCTGGGCGCTCGGCCTCTCCGGCTACTCCGAGGTCCACCAGACCTTCGGGACCGGCGACGGCCAGATCGCCCTGCACGGCACCTACCAGCCGTGGAAGCTCGGCCAGCCGGTGTCCAACGGCTGTGTCCGCACGGACAACGAGACCATCAGCCTCCTGGCCGAGACCCTGCCGCTCGGCACCCCGGTCACGATCCAGGCATGACCGGAGCGGTCCGGCTGGAGGGGTCCGGGGAACCCCGAAGGGGTGCCCCGGTGTGTCGGAGGATCTCCGGGGCGGTGCCCCGATGAATCAGCCTTCGGACATGCGGCTCAAGGCCGTGATCAAGGGCGAGGTCCAGGGCGTCGGCTTCCGCTGGGCGGTGCAGTCGCAGGCCGGCAGGCTCGGGCTCACCGGGTACGCCGAGAACCTGCCCGACGGCTCGGTCCGGGTCGAGGCCGAGGGCGCCCCCGACCGGCTCGACCAGCTCGAGGCCTTCCTCCACCAGGGCCCCCGCTGGGCCGAGGTCCAGTCCCTCGACACCGAGCGGACCCCGGCCACCGGCGAGTTCCACCGGTTCGAGGCCCGCTAGGGGCCGCCAGGGCCTGGCGGTTTCGTCTCGATGGGCTCGCTTGGCGCCTCCATACGGACGTGTTATAGTCCGCTTGTGAAATCAGGTCTCTGGGACCGCCCAGACGCGGTAACTGCTCAGCCCGGCTGCACCGGGCGGGGTCACGCACACGTTTTGGGTCTTCCTCTCCCGGGGAACAAACCGTAAGTAGTCGTCGGCCGTTCCGCACGGCGCTGGACGACCCTTGTGGCGCGCCAGCCCAGCGGACAAGAGCGCAGCGGTACCCCGAAGCCGCTGCAGTGGGAGGAGCTTCCCGGATGTCGAAGGCGCTCATGGGCTACGTAGGTCAGCCGCCCGCCTACATGATCTTGCGGGAGCTGAATGCCCTCAAAGCGCGTGTCGCCGAGCTCGAGCGGCACCTCGCGGTAGCGGAGCAGGAGCTCGCCCTTCGCGAGGTCGAGGGCTTCCGCACCTCGACCACCAAGGAAGCAGCCCTGGCCTAGCCAGGGTTTCGTCAACTTCGGGGCCTCCACCGGGGGCCCCGAACCTTTGCCCGACCTCCTCCGACATCCCCGGAATCGTCGGATGCCCGTGCTAGCATGCGGGCGCCAAATGGCGAGTAGGGGGTGCGGGCCAGCCGCGTGTTCCTGAAGTCGCTGACCCTGCGCGGGTTCAAGTCGTTCGCCGAGAAGACCACCCTGGACTTCGAGCCGGGGATCACGGTCATCGTCGGCCCCAACGGCTCCGGGAAATCCAACGTGGTCGACGCCATCGCCTGGGTGCTCGGCGAGCAGGGACCGAAGTCGCTGCGCGGCGGCAAGATGCAGGACGTCATCTTCGCCGGCACGGGCAGCCGCGGCGCCCTCGGCCGGGCCGAGGTCGCCCTCACCATCGACAACTCGGCCGGGCTGCTGCCCATCGAGTTCACCGAGGTGACGGTCACCCGACTGCTGTACCGCTCCGGGGAGAGCGAGTACGCCATCAACGGCACCCCCTGCCGGCTGCTCGACATCCAGGAGCTGCTGTCGGACACCGGCGTCGGCCGCGAGCTGCACACCGTGCTCGGCCAGAACCGCCTCGAGGACGTCCTCCAGGGGCGGCCCGAGGACCGCCGGGCGGCCATCGAGGAGGCGGCCGGCGTCTACAAGCACCGCCGCCGCAAGGAGAAGGCGCTGCGCAAGCTGGCCGGCATGGAGCAGCACCTGGTCAGGCTGTCCGACCTGGTCGGGGAGCTGCGCCGCCAGCTCAAGCCGCTCCAGCAGCAGGCCGAGACCGCGGCCAGGGCGGCCGAGGTCGCGGCCGAGCTGCGCGAGGTCCGGCTCACCCTGCGGGCCCGGGAGCTGGCCGGGCTGCGGGAGCGCTCGGCCTCGCTGGACGCCGAGGAGGCCGCCTTCGCCACCCGCCTGGCCGAGCTGGAGCAGCGCCACGACGCCGAGGAGGCGCGCGAGCGGGCCCTCCAGGCCGAGCTGGCCGAGCTGGAGCCGCAGGCCGGCCGGGCCACCGACGCCGTGCACCGGCTGGCCACCGTGCGCGAGCGCCTGCGGGGCACGGTCGCCCTGGCCGAGGCCCGGGCCCGCCACCTGGCCGAGTCCCTGGCCGAGGAGACCGACGGCCGCTCGGTGGCCGACCTGGAGCGGGAGGCGGCCGAGGTCGCCGAGGAGCTGGCCCGGGTCGAGGCCGAGCTGGCCGCGACCACGGCCACGGCTGACGAGGCCGCCGGCCACCGGAACCGGGCCAGGGCCGCCCTGGCCGCCTACGACCACGCCGCGGCCAGGGCCGAGCGCGACCGGGCCGCCGCCCACAAGCGCGAGGTCCGTCTGGCCAGCGAGGTCGCCGGCCTGGAGCGGACGATCGAGCAGATGGAGGCCGAGGCCGGCCGGCTCCGCGGCCAGACCGCCGCCCTCGAGGCCCGCCGCACCGAGACCGCCACCCAGGTCGACCGGTTCGGGGTTGAGCGGGCCGACCTCGCCACCCAGCAGGCCGCCCGCGACGCCGACCGCCGCGCCGCCGACCAGCACCGCGACCAGCTGGCCGCCGCCGCCCGCCGCCTGGCCGCCACCGAACGCCAGGTCGAGGCCCAACGCGC
>JASLBL010000115.1 GCA_030146615.1 Actinomycetes bacterium | reverse complement strand
GGTCGCGCCCGACCGCCCGGCAGCGCTCCACCATCCCCGGGAACTGGCGCAGCACCTCGCCGGCGCCGAGGTGCGAGACATCGATCCAGACCCCCCCGTTCGGCGTCCCCTGCGCCAGGGGCGCCTGGAGGAGGCGCAGGTCGGCCAGCCGGGCCAGGGCCTCGGCGTGCGAGGCCGGGCTGGCGGCCTCGGCCATGCGGATCGCGGCGTTGAGCTCGGCCTCGGCCTCGGCCCAGCGGCCCTTGGCGACCAGGACGCCGCCGTAGAGGGTGCGGCAGCGGGCGTACAGGAACGGGCAGCCGTAGCGGCCGATGAACTGGTCGGCCACCTGGCACCACTGCACGGCCCGCCGCAGGTCCCCGGCCAGGTCGCAGGCGACCAGCATGTCGCAGCAGGTGACCACCACCGTGTCGAGCCGGCGGTGCTCGCCGCCGAGGGTGCCGGCCATGGCCTCGTCGATCAGGGCCAGGCCCTCGGGGACCCGGCCGGCGGTGACCAGGGTGAGGCCGAGGTCGCCGAGGGCGCACAGCTCCAGGTCGGGGTCGCCGCTGTCCCGGGCCAGCTCGAGGGCCCGCTGCTGGAGCTCGCGGGCCCGCCCGGCGTCCGGTTCGAGGTAGCCGCGCAGCAGCCACAGCCAGCCCTGGAGGGGGTTCGGGTCCAGGTCGCCCAGCAGCCGCTCGGCCCGGGCCAGCCAGCCGCCGGCGGCGGCGTGGTTGTCGAAGTTCGAGATCCAGGTGACGCAGAGGCTGATCGCGGCCACGGCGGCCGGGACGGCGTCCCCGGCCCGCCGGAACCCGGCGTAGGCCCGTTCGGTGTGGGCCACGCTGGCCCGGGTCTCGCCCAGCCACCACAGGGCGACGCCCATGCCGTCGAGGGCCTGAGGTGTCTCCTGCTCGGCCAGGGCGGCGGCGAAGGCGGCGCGGGCCTCCTCCCAGCGGCCGGCCTCCAGGGCGGCGGTCCCCGTGGCCAGGTGGTCCTGCTCGGTCATGGGGCCAAGTATGCGCACCCAACCCTGGCCCCGGAATAGGGCAGCTGCCCCATGCTCCGGGCCGTCACCCCGGGGATGATGGCCCCGAGACGAACGAGGCCCAGGAGGGTGCGCGATGACCGGTTCGGTGGAGACGTTCCAGCTCTCGGTGGAGGCGGCGGAGGTGTACGAGGCCAACTTCGTCCCGGCGCTGTTCGCCGAGTGGGCCCCCCAGCTGGTCGAGGCGGCCGGGGTCGTGCCCGGCCAGGCCGTGCTCGACGTCGCCTGCGGGACCGGGGTGGTCGCCCGGACGGCCGCCGACCGGATGGGCGGCCAGGGCCGGGTGGTGGGCCTCGACCTCAACCAGGGCATGCTGACCGTGGCTGGCCGCCTCCGCCCCGACATCGAGTGGCGCCAGGGCGACGCGGCCGACCTCCCCTTCGAGCCCGGGTCCTTCGACGTCGTCCTCTGCCAGGCGGCGCTGATGTTCTTCCCCGACCGGGCCGGGTCCCTGCGCGAGATGGCCCGGGTGGCCCGCGCCGGCGCCACCGTGGCCGTCCATGTCTGGGACCAGCTCGAGGCCCAGGAGGGCTACGGGGCGATGTACGAAGCGTTCGCGCGCCACCTCGGCCCGGAGGCGGCCCAGCTGGAGAGCGCCTACTGGGCCCTCGGCGACCTCGACCTGCTCGGGTCGCTGTT
Organism: Actinomycetes bacterium; assembly: GCA_030146615.1. Taxonomy (GTDB): domain Bacteria; phylum Actinomycetota; class CALGFH01; order CALGFH01; family CALGFH01; genus CALGFH01. The sequence continues at coordinate 5,920 of JASLBL010000115.1, read as the reverse complement.
CGAGGCGGCCGGCCTGGAGATCACCGCCACCCGGACCCGGGTCGGCACCGTCAGGTTCCCATCGGCCACCGACGCGATCGCCACCGAGATCGAGGCCACGCCGCTGGCCGAACGGATCAGCAAGGACACCTACGACCGCCTCCTGGAGGCCGCCACCGAGGCCATGCGCCCGTTCACGGTCGACGGCGGCCGGGTCGAGCTCCCCATCAAGGGCCACCTGATCACCGCCACCAGACCCGCCTGAGGCGCCTGAGCGGCCGGCCGTCAGGCCTCGATTCGGCAGATGGCGGCGCCGCTCTGGACCTTGGCGCCGACCTCGGCCTCGAGGGCGGCGACGGTGCCGGCCCGGTGGGCGGTCAGGGGCTGCTCCATCTTCATCGCCTCCAGGACCACCACCAGGTCGCCGGCCTCGACCTGCTGGCCGTCGGACACCGCGACCTTGACGATCGTGCCCTCCATGGGCGCGACCAGGGCGTCCTCGCCGGTGGGCTCCGCGCCGCCTGGCACCGAGGGTGGGGGGCGGGTCGGGCGGCGGGTCGGTCCGGGGACGGCGCCGAGCCCGGCCGGGAGGGTGACCTCGAGGCGCCGGCCGCCGACCTCGACCACCACCCGCTCCCGCTCGGCCGCCTCCTCGGGGGTGGTCGCCTCCGGCTGCGGGTCGAGCCGGTCGCCCAGCTCGGCCTCGATCCAGCCGGTGTGCACGGCGAACTCCTCGGCGAAGGCCGGCTCGCGGACCACCAGGCGGTGGAACGGCAGCACGGTGGCCAGCCCCTCGACCTCGAACTCGTCCAGGGCCCGCCGGCTGCGCTCCAGCGCCTGGCGCCGGTCGGCCCCGGACACGATCAGCTTGGCCAGCAGCGAGTCGAAGACGCGGCCGACCACGCTGCCCTGCTCGACCCCGGCGTCCAGCCGGACCCCGGGCCCGCTTGGAGGCCGCCAGCGGGTCACCGTGCCCGGCGTGGGCAGGAACCCCCGCCCCGGGTCCTCGCCGTTGATCCGGAACTCGACGGCATGCCCGCGGACGGCCGGGGTGGCCGCCTCCAGCCGCTCCCCGGCCGCGACCCGGAACATCTCCCGGACCAGGTCGACCCCGGTGACCTCCTCGGTGACCGGGTGCTCGACCTGGAGCCGGGTGTTGACCTCCAGGAACGTGACCGTGCCGTCGTCGCCGAGCAGGAACTCCACCGTCCCGGCGCCCGCGTACCCGGCCTCGGCGCAGATGTCGCGGGCCGCGCGGTGGAGCTCGGCCCGCTGCCGGTCGTCCAGCGCCGGGGCCGGCGCCTCCTCGACCAGCTTCTGGTGCCGCCGCTGAAGCGAGCAGTCCCGGTCCCCAACCACCACCACGGTTCCCGCGGTGTCGCCCAGCACCTGCACCTCGACATGCCGCGGCCGGTCCAGGTAGCGCTCCACATAGCACTCCCCACGCCCGAACGCCGCCTCCGCCTCCCGCACCGCCGAGGCGAATTGCTCGGGGATCTCCTCGGCCGTTCTGGCCACCCGCAGCCCCCGCCCGCCCCCGCCGAACGCCGCCTTGATCGCGATCGGCAGCCCATGCTCGTCCGCGAACGCCGCCGCCTCCGCATCCGCCACCGGCCCGTCACTCCCCGGCACCAGCGGAGCTCCCACCGCCTCGGCAATCCGCCGCGCTTCCACCTTGTCCCCCAGCCGCCGAATCGCCTCCGCCCCCGGCCCCATCCACACCAGCCCGGCCTCGGCCACGGCCTCCGCGAACTCCGCACTCTCAGCCAGGAACCCGTACCCCGGATGCACCGCATCCGCCCCCGACCGCCGACAAGCCTCCAGCAGCTTCCCAACCTGCAGGTAGCTCTCCCCCGCGGTCGCCCCACCGAGCGCGTAGGCCTCGTCGGCGAGCCGAACATGCAGTGCCTCCAGATCCGGCTCCGCATACACCGCCACACTCTGAAGCCCCGCGTCCCGGCAAGCGCGAATCACCCGGACCGCAATCTCCCCCCGGTTCGCGATCAGCACCTTACGCATCGCGGCCCCCAGCAGGGTTTCGGGGGTTCCCACCACGGCGCCGCGGGTTCCCGGCCCCGAGCTCACCGGCCCCGGGCTCACCCGCCCCGGGCTCACCCGCCCCGGGCGCGAGAGAACTCCACCTCCCAGTGCCGGGTCCCCCGGAGGGGGAAGCTAGACCACCATGAGCAATGGGGCGCGCGGTTGTCCACAGGCCCAGGCTCCACAGGCCCAGGCTCCACGGTCCCGCGCTCCATTGCGCCGGCCTCCATTCCCCCGGGCTCGCATGCTTCCAGGCGCCGGGGCCGGGTGGGGGCAACGGTTGGCGGTGGGCTGCGGCGGGGGATCCCCAGGGGGGTGGGCCGGCCTGGCGACGTGACCTGGCCGCGGCGACCGCACGCGCGTTCGCGGCCAGGACGGCGGTGAGGGCGGCCAGCTCCTCGGCGGTGGGGGTGCCGCGTTGCACGTGGAACAGGGGGACGGTCATAGCGGGATGTTCCCGTGGCGCTTGGGAGGAAGGGACTCGCGCTTGCCTCGGAGCAGCCGCAGGGCCGCCGACACCCGGGGGCGGGTCTGGGAGGGCGGAAGCACGTCGTGCACCAGGCCGTGGGCGGCCGCCTGCTCCGGGGCCAGCCCGGCCACCTGGGCGTCGGGCCAGACCAGGACCAGGTCGGCCCGGAGCGAACGGCCGCCGAGGACCTCGGCTGCCGCGCCGGTGGCCTGGCGGGCCACCACCGTGACCTTCGGCACGGTCGCCTCGGCGTAGGCGTAGGCCAGCTTGGCCGCCCGCCGGACCAGGCCCTGGCGCTCCTGGTCCGCGTCGGGCGCAAACCCGGGACCGTCCACGAACGTCAGCACGGGGAGGTTGAAGGCGTCGCAGGTCCGCACGAACCGGGCCGCCTTCTCGGCCGCGGCCGCGTCCAGCGCTCCGGCCAGCACCAGCGGCTGGCTGGCCACCACCCCGACCGGCCGCCCGTCGACCCGTCCCAGCCCACAGATCAGGTTGCCCGCGAACAAGGCCTGCACCTCTAGCAGCTCCCCATCGTCGACCACCCGCTCGACCAGCCGGCGGGCGTCGAAGGGAAGCTCGGCCGATCCGGGGAGCAGCCCGTCCAGCTCCAGGTCGCGGGCGGTCACCACCGACGGGTCGCCGCCCACCTCCAGGGCCGGCGGCTCCTCCAGGTTGTTGCCCGGAAGGTAGCCGAGCAGCGCCCTGGCCAGGTCGACCGCCTGGCCGAGGTCGGCGGCGCGGAAGTGGGCGGTGCCGGTCCTCACCGTGTGGGCCCGGGTCCCGGCCAGCTCCTCGGCGTCGACCAGCTCACCGCTGACCGTCGCGATCGCCTCGGTGTCGCCGAGCTGCAGCCGGCCGTCCCCCTCGACCATGACGACGAAGTCGGCCAGGGCCGGCACCAATGCCGGCCCACCTACGACGGCCCCGAGGACCAGCGCCACCTGCGGCACGACCCCGGACGCGAGCGCGCCCCGGGACAGCAGCTCCCCGTCGGCGCCCCAGCCCGGTCCGAGGGTGTCGGCGGACCCCGCGCCCTGGTTCGTGGGCGCTCCAGCCGCCTCCCCGGCGGCATCGCCGGTCGTCCCGCCGACGGCCGCGACCACCGGGCAGCCGACCTTGAGGGCGAGGGCGAAGGCGGCCACGGCCGCCGGACCGAGCCCGTCGACGACGCACACGGGGCGGCCGTCGACGCTGCCGTGCCCACTGCGCCCGCCGACGGCAGTCGCGACGAAGCTACCCGGGTCGAGAAGCTCCTCGACCCAATCCTCGGCCATCGCCTGCTCCTCCCGGTCCACCCGGTTGACCCGCCGCTCGGCGGCAACGGACCCGAGACCACACTGGCGCCGTGAACAGGAGCCCACCATGAGCGCCGACCACACGTCCCGGCCCCAGTCGACCCGCAAGGTCGTCGTGGCCAGCCTGATCGGCACCTCCCTCGAGTGGTATGACTTCTTCCTCTACGGCTCGGCGGCCGCGCTGGTCTTCAACAAGCTGTTCTTCCCCGAAGCCGACCCGCTTACCGGGACGCTGCTGGCCTTGCGACCTCGGCCACCGGGTTCATCGCCCGGCCAATCGGCGGGATCATCTTCGGCCACTTCGGCGACAAGGTCGGGCGCTGACCGTGCTGGTGGTGACCCTGCTGCTGATGGGCATCGCCACCTTCCTCATCGGCCTGCTGCCGACCTACGCGGCCACCGGCGTGGCCGCGCCCGTCCTGCCGGTCGTGCTCCGCTTCGTCCAGGGACTCGGCTGGGCGGCGAGTGGGGCGGGGCCGTGCTGATGTCGCTGGAGCACGGCGAGCCCAACCGGCGCGGCTGGAACGCCAGCTGGCCCCAGGTCGGCGTGCCCGCCGGCAACCTGCTGGCCGCCGGTGTCCTCGGGATCATGTCGGCCACCCTGTCCGACGCCGCCTTCGAGTCGTGGGGCTGGCCGGTCCCGTTCCTGCTCAGTGGCGCGCTGATCGCCGTCGGCCTGTGGATCCGGATGACCATCGCCGAGTCGCCGCTGTTCCAGGAGCTGGAGCAGGACGATACCAAGGCCAGGGCCCCCATCCTGGACGTGCTCAGGCTGTACCCGAAGTCGGTCCTGACGGCCCTTGGGGCCAGGCTCGGGGTCGACATCGCCTTCTACACCTTCGCCCTGTTCATCCTCGTGTACCTGGCCGAGCAGCTGGACCTGCCCCGGAGCACCGGGCTCAACGCCGTGCTGGTCGGCTCGGCCTTCCAGCTGTTCCTGATCCCGCTGTTCGGGCATCTCTCGGACCGCTACGGGCGGCGGCCGGTCTACCTGGCCGGGGCGGTCGGGGGGGCCGTCTGGGTGTTCGTCTTCTTCCGGCTGCTGGACACGGAGTCGACCGTCCTCATCGTGTCGCCGCGGTCGGCGGGCTGCTGTTCCATGCGGCCATGTACGGCCCCCAGGCGGCGTTCATCTCCGAGCTGTTCAGCACCAGGGTCCGGTACAGCGGAGCCTCACTCGGCTACCAGATCGCCGGGGTGCTGGGCGGCGCCCTGGCCCCGATCATCTCCATCGCCCTGCTGGACCGGTTCGACTCGGCGCTGCCGGTGGCCCTCTACGTCGTCGCCGGCCTGCTGGTCACCATCGTCTCGGTCTGGCTGGCCCCGGAGACGGCCAGCATCGACCTGCACGACGAGCGAGCGGACGAGCGGCGGATCGTGCAGGATCCCGTAAGGCTGTCGACCTACCTAGGGAGCCGACGTGGACCTGAACTCCGACCTCGGCGAGGGCTACGGCCGCTGGGCCCTCGGCGACGACGCCGCCATGCTCGAGGTCGTGACCAGCGCCAACGTGGCCTGCGGGTTCCACGCCGGTGACCCGGCGACGATCGAGCGGACGGTGGGCACGGCGGTCGAGCACGGGGTGGCCGTCGGCGCCCAGGTGTCGTACCCCGACCTGGCCGGCTTCGGCCGCCGCGAGATCGACGTGGCCCCCGGCGACCTCACCGCCGACGTCCTCTACCAGCTCGGCGCCCTGGAAGCCTTCGCCAAGGCCGCCGGCAGCCGGGTCCGCTACGTGAAGCCGCATGGCGCCCTCTACAACCGGATCGCCCGCGACCCGGTTCAGGCGGCCGCCGTGGTCGAGGCGATCCGGCGCTACGACCCGGCCCTGCCCCTGCTCACCCTGCCCGGGTCGGCGGCCATGGAGGCGGCCCGGGAGGCCGGCGTCCCGACCGTCGCCGAGGGCTTCGCCGACCGGGCCTACACCGGCGAGGGCCGCCTGGTCTCCCGGCGCGAGCCGGGGGCGGTGCTCCACGACCCCGAGCGGGTCGCCGCCCGCGCCGTGGTCATGGCCACCGAGGGCCGGGTCGAGACCATCGACGGCGGGCAGGTCGAGGTCGAGGTGCGCTCGCTCTGCGTCCACGGCGACACCCCGGGCGCGGTCGACCTGGCCCGGGCGGTCCGGGCCGCCCTCGAG
>JASLBL010000534.1 GCA_030146615.1 Actinomycetes bacterium | reverse complement strand
CGCCGGCCGGCCGGCGCCGGCCGCCTCGGTCCCAGTATCCGCCCTGGCCGGGACATTGCCGGCGGTGCCGGCCTCGGCCCGGACGGCGGCCAGGATGGCCGACCTCGTCTCGGCGGGGGCGGGGACCGCCGAGGCCCGTAGCAGGGCTGTCAGCTGGCGGTCCAGCAGCACCTTGGAGGCGCAGTGGTCGCAGGCGGCCACGTGCTCGCGGGCCGCCTCCAGCTCGTCCTGGTCGAGCTCGCCCAGGCTGAAGGCCGTGAGCCGGAGCTGGAAGTCCTCACAGGTCATCTGCCTGCACCCTTCCAAGCTCTGAGAGCAGCATCGCCTCCAGGCGGCGCCGGGCCCGGTGGAGGCGCGACAGGATGGTGCCGCGAGGCACGTCCATGACGGTGGCCGCCTCGGCGCACGACAGGCCGTCGATGTCGACCAGGGTGACGGCCATGCGGAAGTCCTCGGGCAGGCGGGCGATCGCCCGCCGCACCGCCTCGCGGTCCAGCTCGCGGACCGTCTGCTCCTCCGGGCCGGGCTCGGGGCTGGGCAGGTCGAGGGCCGGGTCGGCCTCGTCCTCGTCCAGCCAGACCAGCGGCATGCGCCGCCCCCGGCGGTACTGGGTGCAGAACAGGTTGTACTGGATCCGCAGCAGCCAGGCCCGGCTGTTGGTCCCCGGCCGGAAGGTCTCGAAGGACCGCAGGGCCCGCAGGTAGGTCTCCTGGGTCAGGTCCTGGGCGGTCGCCTGGTCCCCGGCCAGCCGCAGGGCGGCGTCGTACAGCGCGTTCATGTGCGGAACGGTCGCCGCCTCAAAACCCTCAAGGTCCACGGGAGACCTCACTCACGTTCACCGGGGCGGTGCCGCCTCCTTGCTCAGGTGAACCCGCCCCGGCGTCTTCCGATTCCCTAGCCCATCCGCAGCCTTGGTCCATGTGGGGGGAGCTCGCTCCCCCCACGGCCCCCCAAGAGCGCCTGTGCCATGGTTCGGGTGATCGCTATCCAGTTGCTGCTGATGGCCGCTCGCCGGCCGGGATGCGCCGGCGGCGGCGGCGGGCGGCCGAGCGGGAGCGGCGGCGGGCCGGCTCCTCCCCAGCGGGCGCGTCGGCCTTGTCCGCCTTCTCGGCCTTCTGGGGTGCGGCCGCGGCTCGGACGGCCGCCGCCTGCTCGACCGTGGGCAGGTCGAACAGCTCGCTCAGCAGCGGGCTGGTCGAGTACACCTCGTGGACGGGCTCGTCGGTCAGCTCGAGACGGCGCCGGATCAGGTCGGCGGTCTCCATCTCGTTCCAGGCCACGAAGGTGACCGCGACCCCGGCGGCCCCGGCCCGGCCGGTCCGGCCGATCCGGTGGACGTAGGCCCGGTCGTCCTCGGGGGTGTCGTAGTTGATCACGTGCGACAGGCCGGCGATGTCGAGGCCCCGGGAGGCCACGTCGGTGCAGACCAGCACGTCCAGCTTGCCCTTGCGGAAGGACCGCATGACCTTCTCCCGGGTCACCTGGGGCATGTCGCCGTGCAGGGCGCCGGCCCGGTAGCCCTCGTCGACCAGGCCCTTGATGGTGCGGTCGACACCGCGCTTGGTCCGCCGGAACACGGCCACCCGGTCGCGGTCGGGGGCGTCCAGGACGCGGCACAGCACCTGGAAGCGGTTGAGGGGATGCACCTGGAAGAACAGCTGGCGGGTGGCGGGCACGGTGGCCTGCTCGCCCTCGGGCTCGGCGTGGACGAAGGTCGGCCGCTTGGCGTACCGCCGGGCCAGGGCGACCACCGCCTTGGGCATGGTGGCCGAGAACAGCATCGTCTGGCGGTGCTCGGGCGTGGCCGCGATGATCGTCTCCACGTCGGGCAGGAAGCCGAGATCGAGCATCTCGTCGGCCTCGTCGACGACCAGGATGCGCAGCCTGTCGAGCTTCAGGTGGCCCTGGCGCAGGTGGTCGAGGACCCGGCCGGGGGTGCCCACGACGACCTGGGCGCCCTCGTTGAGGGCGACGATCTGGGGGCCGAGTGGGCGCCCGCCGACGATCGCGACGGCGCGGACGCCGGCGTCACGGCCGGCGGTGTCGACGTCACCCGCGACCTGGAGGCAGAGCTCCCGGGTGGGGACGAGGACCAGGGCCTGCACCTCGGGCAGCTCGGGCTCGACCTCCTGGACGATCGGGATGCCGAAGGCGAGGGTCTTGCCGGTGCCGGTGCGGGCCTGGCCGATGAGGTCGACGCCGGCCAGGGCGAGCGGCAGGCAGAGGGTCTGGATGGGGAAGGGGTGCTCGATCCCGACCCGGGCCAGCGAGGTCAGCGTGGTCGGGGTGGCGCCGAGATCGGCGAAGCTGTGCTCGGTGGGTGGGGGAGCGACGGTTCCTGACGTTGGACTCAAACAACCTCCTGGTTGCGTATTTGCGTAGGCTCAACCATACATGCTACCTGCTCGGCCGCCCTGGCTTCAGCGGTAGCGGGGGATCTCGGGGTCGACCTGCTGGCTCCAGGCGTCGATCCCGCCGGCCAGGCTGCGGACCCGGGTCCAGCCACTGGCCTTGAGCCAGACCGCCGCCTGGGCGCTGCGGGCGCCGACGTGGCAGTAGACGACCACGTCGCGGTCCTGGGGGATCTCCTCTGGGGCCCGCTCCACGAACCGGTCGAGCCCGATGTGCAGCGACGGCTGGATGGCCGCGACCGCCCGCTCCGGGCCGGTGCGCACGTCGACCAGCAGCGGCGGGTCGCCGGAGGCCATGGCCTCGGCCACCGCCGGCGGGTCGACCTCCTCCAGCAGCGGATGGCTCTGTCGCACCTGGCGGTCCTCTCTCGGCGGTCGGGGCATCAATGCTACCGCCTGCGGTACGCTTCGCCGCGATCCAGAGCTCAGGAGGTCGAACGCGGATGGCCAGCCCGGCCGAGGTCTTCGAAGCGCTCCGCCAGGCCCACGCCAAGGCCGACGCGGACGCCGCCGCGGCGCTGTACGCGCCCGACGGCGTGTACTACGAGCCGGACAACGTCCCCCACCGCGGCCGGGACGAGATCCGCACCTACCTGGCCTCGGTGTACGCGGTCAGGGGCCCGGTCGAGCTGAGCGTCAAGCGCCAGGTCGGCGCCGACCGGACCGTCCTGGCCGAGTGGACCAGCGCCTTCACCGACGGCGGCCGCCGCTCCACCGGTGTCCCCGGGGTCTCGGTGGTCGAGGTCGGCCGCGACGGGATCGTCTACCACCGCGACTTCGGCTAGGCCCGGGCCGGCCGGCGCCGCCCGGCCTACGGGGTGCTGAAGCCGACCCGCTTGTCCGGGTGCTCCTCGCCGAGCTCGATGTAGGCCAGCTTCTCGGTTGGCACCCCCACTCGGCGGCCCTTGGTGTCGGACAGCCACAGGACTCTGGTCTTGCCGCCGACCGCCTCCTCGACCAGCTTGGCCACGTCGTCGGGCGACTGGTCGGTCTCGACCACCAGCTCCTTGGGGCTGTAGGTGACCCCGAGCTTGACCTCCATATGCTCCTGTCCTCCTGGTCGGGTGGCCTGCGCCGGTGATGTGCGGGAGGCCGAGCGTAGCACCAGGTCGCTCAAGGCAGGCCGGGGCCGTACCGAATCCGAACGAGACCACCACAGCGTCCGACAGCGAGGAAGCGAGGCCCATTCGTGCTGCTCACCGGCCCGTTCGGCGGCCTCACCGACGACGTCCGCGAGTTCCTGCTCTGCCTGGCCGACGAGGGCCTGTCCCTCACCGGCTGGGGGGAGCTCGACCCGGACAGCCTGCGCACGGTCCGGGAGCGGCTGCCCGGCGGCGGCGCCGGCGGCGACGGCCCGGACGGCCTGGCCCTGGCCAGGCGGCGCACGACCCTGCTGCGCTCGCTGTGCGACGCCGGCCGGCTCACCGAGGCCGAGGCCGGGCTGCTCCAGCTGACCGACCTGGGCCGCGAGTTCCTCGACCTGCCCGACGCCGCCCAGCTCGGGTTCGTCTTCGCCGCCTGGTGGGAAGGGGTCGACTGGGGCGACTGGGCGCCCCGGGCCGAGCTGGGCCGCCTCCTCTGGCACGAGCGCGACACCCTGCTCCAGGAGCTGGCCGGCCTGCCGCCCGGGCAGGTCGACCTGGCCGGCTTCGCCCGGCGGTTCCGGTTCCTGGTCAGCCACCGCTGGCCGTCGATGCTGGCCGCCGCCGACCCGGCCGAATGGCGCCAGGCCCTCTGGTCGACCGCCCTGGCCCCGCTGGCCATGCTGGGCGCGATCGACATCCCGGCCCGCATGTCCCCCCTGCCGGCCTGGTTCGCCCTCACCGGCACCGCCCCGGCCCTGGTCGCGGCGGCCGCCGCCATGGCCGGCCCCGAGCCCCCGGCCTCCCTGGCCGCCGCTACCCAGAACTGACTCCCTCCGGCGGTCCCGGCCCGGCCTGGCCTGTCGCACCCCGTTGGTAGCGTCCCGGCCAACTCGGACCCCCGGAGGGGCCGGGGAACCCCGGGGGGTTCCCGGTGGATCAGGGACGGGAGGACGCGGCCGGTGAGCTGGGAGGCGGTGGTGATCGGCCTGCTGGCCGGCGTGGTGGCCGGGCTGGTGATCGGGCGCTGGGGCCGTGGGGGCGACGGCGGCGCGGCCGGGAGCCGGGAGCTGGACCGGCGGCTGGCCGGGATCTCCGACAGCCTCGACCGGCGCCTGGTCGACCTTGACCGGCGGCTGTACCTGGGGCTGGACAGCGTGCAGGACGCGCAGGCCCGGGCCGCCGACACCGCCGCCCAGGTGCGCGAGCGGGTCGCGGTTGTCGCCGGGGTGGCCGAGCAGGTCCTGGAGCAGGCCCGCGGCCTGAGCCGGCTGGAGGACCTGCTGCGCCCGCCCCAGGCCAGGGGCGCGCTCGGGGAGCTGCTGCTGGAGCAGCTGCTGGCCCAGGGGCTGCCCCAGGGCGCCTACCGGACTCAGCACGTGTTCCGCTCGGGGGCCAGGGTGGACGCGGTGCTGGTGCTGGGGGACGCCATGGTGGCGGTCGACTCCAAGTTCCCCCTGGAGGCGTTCGCCCGCATGAGCACGACCCACGAGGGCGACGCCGCCCGGGCGCTGCACCGGCGGGCCTTCACCCGCGACGCCCGCCGGCACGTCGACGCCATCGCCGACAAGTACATCTGCCCCGACGAGGGCACCTACGACTTCGCGCTCTGCTACCTGCCGTCGGAGGCGGTGTTCTACGAGTTCCTGCGCGAGGACCCGCCGGGAGACTCCTGCTGGCGGTACGCGGTCGAGCGGCGGGTCTTCCCGGCCTCGCCGACCACCCTGTACGCCTACCTGGTCTCGGTCGGGGTCGGGCTCAAGGGGCTGCGGGTCGAGGAGAACGCCCGCCGGGTGCTGGACGCCCTGGCCGCGCTGCGCGGCGACCTGGACGGGTTCCGCACCCACTTCGAGCTGGTCGGCCGCCACCTCGGCCGGGCCAGGGACCGGTGGCAGGACGCCGCCCACCGCCTGGACCGCTTCGACGGCCGCCTCGCCGAGGCCGCCGGCCGGGCCACCGACCTGGACCGCGGGCTGCCGGAACCAGAGGCGGAGCCGGGGACCGACCTCGCCGGGCCCGGCCTCACGGGAACCGGCTGAACCAGGTCAGCGACATGGTCGCCCCGGCGACCAGGAACAGCAGGCCGGTGGCGGCGAAGATCACCGTGATCTCCTGCTTCTCCTTGACGAAGCCGATCTTGGAGCCCAGCTCGCGGTAGATCTCCTTGAGGTCGTCGTTGCTGGGGGCGGCGTAGAAGCGGGCCCCGGTGGTCTCGGCGATTCGCTGGAGGGTGAGCTTGTCCGGCGGGACCGGGATGCGGCGCAGGTTGCCGGTCTCGTCGGGCACGTCGACCATGCCCCGTTCGGTGCCGAGAGCGATGGTGAACACCGGCACCCCGAGCGCCTTGGCGTCGGAGGCGGCCTCCATCGGCTGGGTCCGGCCCTGGGTGTTGGCCCCGTCCGACAGCAGCAGCACCACCAGCGGGGCGTCGGCGCTCCCCCCCTGCTGGTCGCGGGGATTGGGGGCGGGGCGGGCCGAGCTGCCGGTCGAGGGCGGGGTCGGCGGCCGCTTGACGTCCAGGGCCCGCGCGATCCCGTCGCCCATGGCCGTGGCCCCCTCGGCGTGCAGCGACGCGATCGCATCGTAGACCGCCGGGCGGTCGGTGGTCGGCCGGGTCAGGGTCTGGGCGGTGGAGGCGAACGACACGATCCCGACCCGGAACTTCTCCGGGAGCTGCTCGATGAACTCGGACGCCGCCCGCTGGGAGGAGACCAGGCGGGTCGGCTGCACGTCGGTGGCGTTCATCGACCCGGACACGTCCATGACCAGGACGATCGTCGCCTGCTCCTTGGGGACCAGGGTCAGCGCCTGGGGCCGGGCCAGGCTGACCACCAGGGCGGCCAGGGCGAGCAGGTAGAACGCCGGGGGGACGTGCCGGCGCCAGCCCGGCTTGGCGCTGACCACATTGGCCAGCAGGTCGAGGTTGGTGAAGCGGACGGTGTAGCGGGAGCGCCGCCGCTGGGCGAGCAGGTAGGCGGCCAGCGCGACCGGGACGAGCGCGAGCGCCCAGAGCAGTCCCGGCCACTGGACGCTCACGGGACGGCGCCCCGTTTCATCGCGGAGGCCTCCCCGGGCCGGCCCCGGTGGGTGCGCCGGCCCCCGGGTGGGCGTACGGGGAGCCGGGGCCGGCCCGGGGAGGCCTCCGCGATGAAACGGGGCGCCGTCCCGTGAGCGTCCAGTGGCCGGGACTGCTCTGGGCGCTCGCGCTCGTCCCGGTC
>JASLBL010000054.1 GCA_030146615.1 Actinomycetes bacterium | reverse complement strand
CGCGGCCGGGGTCGGGGTCGGGGCGGCCAGCGCGGTCGGGGAGGCCGCGGGCGGCGGCTCCTGGGGAGCGCCGGTGGTGGCGGTGGGCGCGGACGACGACGGCCCGGCGCTGGAGGGCGCCACCGACGGCGGGTCGGTCGGGAACGGCGGGGTGGTCGTCTCGGCCGGGAGCGGCGGCACCGCCGAGGGGGCCAGCGGCTCCTCGGGGACCAGGGCGGCCGACGCGACCAGCGCGGCCAGCACGGCGAAGGTGAGCCCGAAGGCGACCAGCATGAGGCGCCAGGGCAGTCGGTGCTCGGCCAGATGGCGTGGGTTGCGTGATGGCATGACTCGTCCTCGGATCCGGATCTTACGGATTGTCCGATCCAATGGGAAATCGTCATCGGTCAGAATGGGGTCAGGAGGGCAAGCACGAGGGAGGCCGCTGTGGGAGGCGACGGGAACGACCGGCTGGTCGCGGTCCGGGGAGCGCGGCTGGTCGACGTCGAGGCCGGGACGGTCCTCGAGGGGCACGGCCTGCTGGTCAGGGGGGGAGCGGATCGAGCGGCTGCTCGACCCCGGCCAGCCGCCGCCCCAGGGGGCCGAGGTCCTCGACCTGGCCGGGCACACGCTGCTCCCGGGGCTGATCGACTGCCACACCCACCTGGTGGGCGAGCTCCAGGGGTCGGGGATCCCGGCGATCGACCGCAGCGCCGCCCAGGAGGCGCTGCGCGGGGTCGCCAACGCCCGCGCCACCGTGCTGGCCGGGTTCACCTCGGTGCGCGACGTCGGCACCTTCCGGGCGTTCGTGGACGTGGCCCTACGGGACGCGATCCGCGACGGCACCGTCATCGGGCCCCGGATGGCGGTGGCGGGCGCGTACGTGACCGTCCCCGGGGGCGGCGGGTCGGTCACCGGCCTGGCCCCCGACATCGAGCTGCCGCTCGACCTCCGCTTCGGGGAGGCGGCCTCGCCGGAGGAGGTCAGGCGGCGGGTGCGGGCGATCCTGTACGGCGGGGCCGACTTCATCAAGGTGATCGCCACCGGGGCGGTGCTCGCCCCCGGGACCCGGCCCGGCGCCCCCGAGCTGTCCGAGGCCGAGCTGGCCGCCGCCGTCGAGGAGGCGGCCGCCCACGGCACCCATGTCGCCGCCCACGCCCACGGCACCCAGGGCATCGTCAACGCGGCCAGGGTCGGGGCCCGCTCGGTCGAGCATGGCTCGCTGCTCGACGACGGGGCGGCCGACCTGCTCGCCGAGCGGGGCACCTACCTGGTCGCCGACATCTACAACGGCCACTACATCGCCGCCGAGGGGGCCCGGCAGGGCTGGCAGGCCGAGACACTGGCCAAGAACGAGGCCACCACCGAGGCCCAGCGCGACGGCTTCACCAGGGCGGTCAAGGCAGGGGTGAACATCGCCTACGGCACCGACAGAGGCGTCTACCCGCACGGCTGGAACGCCAGGCGGCTGCCCTACATGGCCCGCCACGGCATGACCACGATGGCCGCCATCCGGTCGGCCACGGTGGTCGCGGCCGAGCTCCTCGGCTGCCAGGACCGGGTCGGGGCGCTGGCCCCAGGCCGCCTGGCCGACGTCATCGCCGTGCCCGGCGACCCCCTCGCCGACCTCGGGCTGCTGGCCGACGTCCCCTTCGTCATGCAGGGCGGCCGGGTGCTCAAGTGGGAGGGCGGGGACCCGCGTGCCCCGCTGTCGCCCGGAGGGCCATACTTTCGAGCGTGACCTCCGCGACCACCACCGGCTTCGTCGGCCGGACCGAGGAGCTGGACCGCCTGCTCGGGCTGCTGGACCGGGCCGAGCGTGGGCGCCCGGCAGTCGGGCTGATCGCCGGCGACGCCGGCGTCGGCAAGACCCGGCTGCTCGACGAGCTGGCCACCCGGGCCGGCGGGGCCGGCGCCCGGGTGCTGGTCGGCGGATGCATGGAGGTCGGCGACGTCGGCCTCCCGTACGTCCCCTTCGTCGACGCCTTCCGCGACCTCGGCACCCGACCCGGCGAGACCGAGGTCGCCGCCCCGCTGGCCGCGGCCGTGCCCAGCCTGGGCCGGCTCCTGCCCGAGCTGGCCACCGACTCCGGGCCGGTGCCGCCGCCCGGGGACGGCTTCGAGCGGGTCCAGCTGTTCGACGGCGTGCTGTCGCTGCTGACCCGCCTGTCCGAGCTGGCCCCGCTGCTGCTGGTGATCGAGGACCTGCACTGGGCCGACCGCTCCACCCGCGACCTGCTGGCCTTCCTGGTCCGGACCTTGCGCGGGGGCCGGGTGGCCCTGGTCGCCAGCTACCGCACCGACGAGCTCCACCGCCGCCACCCGCTGCGCCCGCTGCTGGCCGAGCTGGTCCGCGTGCCCGACCTGGAGCGCATCGAGCTGGCCCCCTTCGGCCGCGTCGAGCTGGCCGAGCACCTCCAGGCGGTGGTCGGCCAGCCGGTCCCGCCGGCGGTGGTCGACCGCATCCTGGCCCGCTCCGAGGGTAACGCGTTCTTCGCCGAGGAGCTGGTCGCGGCCGGGGCCATCCGGTCCGACATCGCCCTGCCCGACGCCCTGGCCGACGTGCTCCTTGGCCGCATCGAGACCCTGTCCGAGCTGGCCCAGGAGGTCCTCAAGGTGGCCGCGGTGGCCGGCCGCCGGGTCGGCCACCAGCTGCTGGTGGCGGCCTCGGGGCGGCCCGAGGCCGAGGTCGAGCGGGGCCTGCGCGACGCCATCGCCGGGCAGGTGCTGGTGGCCTCAGCGGCCGACGAGAGCTACCGGTTCCGCCACGCCCTGCTCCAGGAGGCGGTCTACGGCGACCTGCTGCCGGGCGAGCGGACCCGCCTCCACGCCACCTACGCCCGCCTGCTGGCCGAGGCCGACCCCGAGGGCGACGAGGCCTCGGCCTCGGCGGCCGAGCTGGCCTGGCACTGCCTGGCCAGCCACGACCTCCCGGGCGGGCTGGCCGCGCTGGTCAGGGCGGCCAGCCATGCCGCGACGGTCTTCGCCCCCAGCGAGGCCTTCCGGCACCTGACCCAGGCCCTGGAGCTGTGGTCCCGGGTGCCCGACGCCGCCGCCGTGGCCGGCGTCGACCGGTTCGAGGTGCTGGTCCGGGCGGCCGAGGCGGCCAACCACTCCGGCGAGTTCCGCCAGGCCGTCGGCCTCGCCTCCGAGGCCATCGAGGTGATCGACGAGGACGCCGAGCCGCTGCGGGCGGCCCTGGCCCACGACCGGCTGAGCAGCTACCTGCTCGACGCCGAGCCGGAGCTGGAGCTGTCCCGGGTCTCGGCGCAGATGCTGGCCTCGTCCCAGCGGGCGGTCGAGCTGGTCCCCGAGGCCCCGCCGACTCCCCTGCGGGCCCGGGTCGCGGCCGGGCTGGCCCGGTCGCTGCTGGTGGCCCGCGACTACGAGGCGGCTCGCCGCTGGGGCGACGAGGCTCTGAAGGTGGCCAGGGCCGCCGGCAGCGTCGGCGACGAGGCCACCGCCCTGCTGATCGTCTCGCTGCTGGAGCTGCGCTTCGGCGACGTCGAGACGGCCCGCATGCTGCTGCGCGACGCCGACCGGGCGGCCGCCGTGGCCGGCAACCGGCCCTTGGAGCTCGAGGCCCGCCACGCCCTCGGGGTCTTCGAGTTCGACCTCGGCAATCTGGCCGCGGCCTGCACCGCCCTCGACCAGGCGACCGAGCTGGCCGAGCGCAGCGGCCTGGCCTGGAGCGGCTACGGGATCGACAGCCGAGTGCTGCGCTGCATCGCCCACTACACGGCCGGGAGCTGGGACGAGGCCGAGCGGGTGGCCGCCGCGGCCGACGAGCGCCGGCCGGGGGTGTCGGCGGCCGCCCTGTACGTCGAGGTCGGCCGGGGCCGCGCCAGGGCGACCGAGCGGCTGGCCCGTCTCGCCCCCTACCGGACCACCGACCCCTATGTCGCCTACCTGGCCGGGGGCTGCGAGGCCGACCTGCTGCGCTGGCAGGGCGAGCTGGAGCGGTCGAGCGAGCTTGCCCGCGAGACCCTGTCGACCCAGGAGGAGGCCGGCGTCCCCTGGGTCCTGAGCGCCATCTGGCCGGCCGCCCTCGCCCTGGCCGTCGAGGGCGACCTGGCCGAGCGGGCCCGGGCGGCCGGCGACCAGGCGGCCGTCAAGGAGCACCTGGCCCTCGGCGAGGACCTGCTGGAGCGGGCCCGGGCGGCCCTCCAGCGGGCCCGGGATCGCGGGCGCCAGGTCGGCCCGGAGGCGCTGGCCTGGCTGGCCCGGGCCGAAGCCGAGTGGGCCCGGGTCGAGGGCCGGCCCGACCCTGCCGCCTGGGCGGCCGCGGCCGACGCCTTCGGCTACGGCTATCTGTA
>JASLBL010000013.1 GCA_030146615.1 Actinomycetes bacterium | reverse complement strand
CCACGGCGGTGCTGCAGCGCACACAGCCCCGGCCGGCCATCGACTTCCGCGTCTACCTGGTCGGCGATTCGGTCGCCTTCCGGCTCGGCTACGACTACCAGCAGGGCACGGTGCCCGGCATGGCGCTGGAGACCGACGCGATTATCGGCTGTGGCGTGGCCCGCGCCGCCAACGTCGAGCGGGGCCGGGTCCAGCCGCTCCCACCGCAGTGCGCCACCTGGCCGTCGCTGTGGCGGGCCGGGGTCGCGCGGGTCCGGCCCGACGTCGCGTTGCTGGTCGTCGGCGCCTGGGAGGTGTACGACAAGCGGGTCGGCGCCCGCACCCTGCGGGTCGGCACCGCCGAGTACGAGCGCTACCTCGACGGCGAGCTGCGGCTCGCCTATGACACCCTCGCCCGGGGCAGCCGCAGGATCGCCATGTTGAACGTCCCCTGCTACCGTCAGCGCGACGCCGGCCTCGGCCCGGACGCCGCGGTGCGCAACGACCCGGCGCGGGTCACCTGGCTGAACCAGGTTCTGGCCCGCTTCGTCGCCGCCCGCCGGCACCGGATGACCCTTCTGGACCTGCGCGGCCTGCTCTGCCCTGGCGGGCGCCAGGTCGACCGGCTGGACGGCCGGCTGCTCCGCGACGACGGCGTGCACTTCAGCCCGGACGGCGCCGATCTGGTGTGGCGCTGGCTCGGCCCGCAGCTCCGGCGGCTGGCGGGGGGGTAGCCGGTGCGTCGGCGACCGGTCGTCCTGCTCGGCCTGCTCGCCCTGCTCGTGCTGGGGTCGGTCGCGGTCGCCACGACGGGCCGGCCCCCGGAGGAGCCACCAGCCCGGGCCGCGGCGGCGGCCGCGGCGGCGCCGGTCCCCGCCGGCGGCGGCTACTTCCCGCTGGATCCGGTCAGGGTGGCCGAGGCCGCGACGCTGCCTCCGGGGGGCGGCATCACGCTGCCGCTCACCGGCGTCGGGGGCGTGCCGCCGGGTGGGGTGGAGGCGGTCGCCGTGTCGCTCAGCGCCGCACCGACCGCCGGCGGCCGCCTGGCGCTGGCCGGCGGCGACCTGCCGCCCACGCCGGACGACCCAGGGGTGGCGCTCAGCGCAGGCGCGCCGGCCAGCGCCTTCCTGGTCGTGGCGGTCCCCTCCGACGGCCGCGTCCGCCTTGCCAACCTCTCCCCCGGCGCCACCACCGTCAGCGTCGGCGTCGGCGGCTACTACGCGGCGCCGTGCGGGGGCGGGGGGGCTGGCTACGTGCCGGCCGGGCCCGACCGGTCGGCCCCGCTGACGGCCGCCCTCGGCCCGGGGCAGTCGGCCGCCTTCCAGGTGGGCGACGCCGGCGGGGGGCGCCGGGAGGTGGCGGTCGCGCTCCAGGTCGGGGCAGCCGGGGCGGCGGCCGGCTCCCTGCGGGTCGGGCCGGACGAGCCGGGGGCGCCAGCCGAGCCGGCCGCCGGGTTCCGGCTGGTCAGGCTGGGGCCGAGCGGCCGGGTGCGGGTCGACAACCCGAGCTCGGGCCACGCCACCGTGGTGCTGCACGTGCGGGGCTGGTACCGGCGCGGCGCCGGCTCGAGCTACCGGACCGCCGGCCCGGAGCCCGTGCTGGACGCGATCATCCCGGCTGGCGGGACGGCCGGCTTCGGCGCCGTCGGTCTGGCCGGGGTGCCGGCCGGCGGTGTGGGCGCGGTCGCGCTGGAGGTGCGGGCCGTCGGGGCCGACGCCGGCCAGGTGGAGCTGGCCGGCGTCGCGGTGGTGCCCGTGGCCGCCGGGCGGGCCGCCAGCGGCTTCGACCTGGCGGCACCCGGCCCGGGCGGCCGGCTCACCGTCCGCAACGCGACCGCCGGACCGGCGCGGGTGACCGTGCGGGTCCGCGGCTACCAGGGGGCACCGGCGCCGCTGCGGGCCGCCGCCGACCCGCTCACGCTCGCGGTCTTCGACCGCAGCGACGCGGTCGAGCCCGGCTGGACCGGCGGGGACGGCAACGCGCCGGTCCGCCTGCCCGACGGGCGCACCGCCTGGCTGTTCGGCGACTCCTTCCACGGCACCGTCCGCCCCGACGGCAGCCGGCCACCGTCCTCGCGCCTGGTCCGCAACGCCATGGTGGTGCAGGACGACCGCCGGCTGGAGACCCGGGTCGGCCCGGCCGACCCGGCCAGCGGCCACCCGACGGCCCTGCTGGCAGGACCGGAGGGGTCCGGGGAACCCCACGACGGCCCAGCCGACAGGCGATCCGGTCCAGCGCCGCCGGCGGGGTCCGGGGCCTGGCTGTGGCCCGGGGCCGGCCTGGTCGACGGGGGCACGCTCCAGGTCTTTCTGCAGGAGTTCCGGCGGCCGGCCGGCACCGACGACCCGGCCGCCTTCGAGTGGACCGGGCGGAACCTGCTGGCGTCGCTCTCCCTGCCGGATCTGGTGCCGCGGGAGGTGGCCCCCGTGTACGGCGGCACGCCGGGCCCGGGCGGCGTGGGCTGGGGCACCGCGGTCCTCCAGGAGGCCGACGTCACCTACGTGTACGGCGCCGAGGACACCGGCCCGCCGCTGCACGTTAAGCACGTGCACCTCGCCCGCTTCCCCCGCGGCGGCGCGCGCGGTCCCTGGAGCTTCTGGGACGGCGCCGGCTGGAGCCCCGACCCGGCGCGCTCGGCGCGGTTGGTGGGGGCCGCGGCCAGCGCCGGCGGCGGGCTGGAGCAGCTCACCGGCATCCCGTCCAGCGTTGTCCTGGCCGGCGCCAGCTACCTGGAGCTGTCCATCCCCGACGGCGGCCACGAGGTGGTGGCCCGCCTGGCCTGCTCGCCGGCCGGGCCGTGGGGACCGCCGCGGGTGCTCTACCGGACCCAGGAGCGCGACCTGACCTACCTGGCCAGGGCCTACCCGGACGGCCCAGGGCTGCTGCTCGCCTACAGCCGCGCCCCGCTCGACCAGCACCAGCTGTGGGCCCGCGCCAGCGCGTATGTGCCCGGCTTCGTCAGGGTCCGGTAGCGGGAGGCGACCCGCGCTCCGGGCGGCCGGCCCCGGTCGCCCGGCGAGACCGCCCGACCAGCAGCATCAGCACCACCACCAGCGCAGCC
Organism: Actinomycetes bacterium; assembly: GCA_030146615.1. GTDB lineage: Bacteria > Actinomycetota > CALGFH01 > CALGFH01 > CALGFH01 > CALGFH01. The sequence continues at coordinate 25,376 of JASLBL010000013.1, read as the reverse complement.
AGCGAGGCGAGCCCGGCGGCGACCCCGACCCGCTGGGGCCCGTAGGTGATGGTGAACCGGTGCGGGCCCGGCGCGTCGACCCGCCAGCCGACCGAGTAGCCGTCGACCAGGACCGGCGGTCCCAGCGGGCGCCCGTCCATGGTGGCGGACCAGCGCGGGTCGAACCCCTGACCGAGCACCAGATACCAGGGTCCGGCGGCGGCGGCGGTGTGGACCGTCACGACGGTGCGCGAGGTGGACCACACCCGGCCGGTCGGCGGCGGCGGGGGGCGCCGGGTGCCGGCCGGCGGGCCCGTTCCCGGCGAGGCCAGCCGCAGGTCCTCCACGCGCCAGCCGGGCAGCGAGCGCAGCCGGTGCGTGCCGGCCGCAAGCGGCAGCGGCCTGCGCTCGCAGGCCGCCACGGGCAACGCCCCCAGGTCCCCGAGGGTCCCGTCGACGCGGGCGCGGACCGGGCGGCCGTCGAGCGTGGCCACCGGGACGCAGCCCGCCAGCCGGGAGGCCTTGCCGGTCCGCGGCCCGCGCACGCCGCCGACCTCGAGCTCGCTGACGCGGACCTGCTCGCCGAACCCGCCGACGCCACGGACGGTGAGCCGCAGGCGGCCGGCGGCCCGCGGCGGGACGGCGACCCGGTTGGTGCCGGCCTGCAGCCGGACGTGGACGGGCGGGCGCCCGTCCAGCGACAGCTCGACATCGGTGGCGTAGCCGAGGCCGGGGCCGACCGCGCCGTCCGGCTGGAGCTGCCGGACGGTCACGTGGTCGACGCGCCGGCGCGGGAACCGCAGCTCGAGCCACTCCCCGGGCCGGTTGGTGGCCGGCGCCCAGGCGGTCTTGGGGTCGCCGTCGATGGCCTGGGAGGCGCGGGCGTCGGCGTTCCCGAACCAGCGCGAGGAGGAGCTGGCCGCCACCCCGGGCGGCATGCCGCCGGCGAGCCGGTCGATGGCCTGGTCCGGCAGGTCCGGGCCGCGTGCCAGGTGGCCGGAGAGGGCGAAGTCGCGATCGTCCGGCAGCCAGAACTCGCGGTCGATGACGCGCTCCTCATCCAGGAACGGCCGCTGCAGGTCGCCCTGGCGCTGGAGCACGACGTCGAGGGGGCTGCGGGCGAGCAACGCCCGGCCGGCGGCGCCGAGCTGCCCGACCAGCTGGCGGAACCGCCGCGGCAGCCGCACGGTCTCGCTGGCGCGCACGCCGGGGACGGCGATCTCGGCGAAGCCGACCGGGTTGTCGCCCGCGCTGCCCCGCACCGCGGTGATCTCGACCCGCACCGTGCGGGCGACCGCGGGCGGGAACCGCAGGGTGACCTGGGGGCTGCGATCGAGGTCGTCGGGGAGGGCGACCGGGACCGCGCGGCCGCCAACGTGCACCACGGCGGCGGCGACCTGCATCGGCTCGGTCTTGGCCGGCCGCAGGGTGACCTGGGACAGCACCCGCGGGCGGTCCAGGGTGACGGTGATCGAGCGGCCGACCGCGCTGCCGAAGTCGCCGGTGGTCCAGGCCGTGCCCGGGTCGCCGTCGAAGGCGAACGCGGGCTTGCCGCCGGGATGCTTGGTGAAGATCGAGCCGACCGGGCCGGTGGCGCTGATGCTGGCGGCGCCCTGGAGCCGGACGACGCTCTGGGCGTCGGGCCCGAAGAGGCTGAGGCTCGGCTGGCCGGCCGGCATCGGGTCCTCGGCCCGCATGGTCGGGCTGAAGCTCGCGCCCACCCGGCTGGTGGTCCAGACACGCCGCCGGTTGGAGTCGGTGAGCACGATCCGGGCGCCGTCGCCCAGGGCGGTCTCCAGCTCCGCGGCGGACATGCTGCCGAGCAGCCGGAACGGTGGCCGCTGGCGCAGCAGCCCGGCCCGGGCGAGGGTGGGCACGGCGAAGTTGTCGCCGTCGACCAGCACGCTGCCGTCGGCGGGCTCGGCCCGCAGCACCGCCTGGGGCTGCTCCACCAGGTAGCGCCGGAGCGGGGAGACCTCCGCGTCGAGGTCGTCGCCGCGCGGCGGCTCACCGTACTCGGGGACCCGCCGGTCCTCCGGGGGCCGCACGGTGTGCTCGCCCGCCCGGCCGTAGGACCCGGCGAGCAGCAGGCCCGGCTCCCGGTCGAGCCTGGCGCTGAGGGTCGACGGGTGGGTCCCGCCCGACCGCTCCCAGGCCATGTCGTTGCGGAGCAGCACGTCACCGGCGCCCAGGTAGCGGGCCATGGTCGCCACCGCGCCGGGCGCCCACTGCTGCTGCAGGGGGACGGTGAGGGCGGCGAGGTAGTTGGCCTGCGCCAGCGACGCGCCGGCGATGGGGGCCATCCGCACCGCGGTCCCCCTGCTGAACAGCGACTGGCCGACGTCCTCGGCGCCCAGGTCGCCCCAGCGGTAGACGGCGTTGGCCTCCCCGGGCAGCAGCAGCACCCGGCTACCGCGGGCGCTGGCGTCCAGGTCGCGGGCGGCCTGGCGCCAGTAGGCGGGCAGCGCCACCCGGTTGGGACTGGCCGCGCCGCTCCAGGCCGGCAACACCGCGACGGCGAGCACGGCCAGGGCGGCCAGGGTCGCGGCCCAGCGGCGCCAGCGGGGCTGCCCGGCGAGCCACCGGGCCGCCTCCACGGCGCCGACGGCGACCAGCAGCGCGATCGCGAGCGCGGCCAGCGCGCCGGCCTTGTTGGTGGTCCGGAAGGCGATCGCGCCCGGGACGTGCCGGAACGACCAGGCCAGCAGCCGGCCGAGCGGCCCCGGCCGGTCGGGCGGGAAGCTGCCGACCATGGCGGTGACCCCGACCGCGAGCAGGATGGCCGCGAAGGCGCGCAGCCTGGCCCGCGAGCGCCACGCGGCCAGGACGGCGGCCAGCGGGAGCGCGAAGGAGGCGGTCACCACCAGCGGGTTGGTGAGGAAGGCGACGAACGACGGCATCCAGGGGTGCGGGCCGGAGCGGCCGTAGAGGAGCCAGAAGCCGAGCAGCCGCAGGCTCTCGGTCCAGGAGGAGGTGGAGGCGACCGCCTGCGGGCTCTCGGTGAAGGCGGCCACCGACGCCCCGACCCCGCTGGCCAGCAGCGAGGGGACCAGCCAGTACAGCGACACGGCCAGCGCCAGCAGCGCGCAGCGCGCGGTCGCGGCGGCCAGCACCCGCCAGGCGGCCCCCTCGACCAGCCGTGCATAGGCCAGGTAGCAGGGGACCGCCAGCAGCATGATGAGCGGCACCACGCCGGCGTTCACCCCGCTCATGGCGAAGAAGACGGCGGCGAACGCGGCCGGGGAGCGCCAGGCGCGCGGCGCGCGCACGCTGGCGGCCAGCGCCAGCAGCAGCCACGGCAGCAGCGCATAGGGCAGCAGAATCGGGTTGGTGGAGCCCTCGACCAGCACGTAGGGGTTGATGGCGTAGACGGCGGCGGCGGCGACCCGCCCGACGGCGCCGCCGCCGGGACCGCCCAGGCGGTGGAACAGCCTGGCCGCGCCGGCGGCGGCGACCAGGAGCAGCAGCAGCCGCCACAGCCGGGTCGTGAGCCACACCGAGCCGGTGACCGTCTGGATCGCCCAGACGGCGCCCGCGACCGGCGCGATGCCGACGTCGTAGCTCTGCTGGCCGAGCGACGGAGCCGGACTCCAGGTGGAGAAGGCCCCAGTGAGGGTCCGCCCGGGCTGGAAGTAGAGCCGCGGGCTGGTGTCGACGCTCGGCTGGCCCCAGCCGGGCAGGAGCACCGGCAGGGCCAGGGCGAGGGCGAGCAGGAGGTAGGCGAGCGGCTCGCCGCGGACCCGCCAGGCCGGGCGCTCGTGGCGGCCCGGCCGCTCGGACGGACCGGCGACGGTGGGGCGCGGCTGCGGGAGGGTCATCCGGCCCTCTCCGTCACGGCAGCCGCCGTGGCCGACGACCTGACCCCGGCCAGCAGCAGCAGCGTGGCGCTGGCCAGCGCCACCGTCACGATCTGGGTCACCGAGTGGTGGAAGGGCCCGGCGACCAGGAGCACCTGGCCGGCGGCGGCCACGCCGACCGGCCAGGCGCTGCGCCGTCCTCCGGCGGCGATGTCGGAGAACAGCAGCAGCTGGACCATGGCGAAGGCGGTCCCCAGGGCCGCGAACAGAGGCAGGTCGGGCCCGACCGCCGCGTACGCCCTACCGAACGGCAGCAGGGCCGGCCACAGGGCCAGCAGGGCCGAGGCGGCGGTGCACAGCGCGCCGAAGGCGAGCGTGGCCAGCGCCGCCTGGCGCAGCAGGGTGCGGCGGCCGGCCCCGGCGGCCAGCCGCGGGAAGACCACCATCACCCCCGCCAGCGGCGCCCAGTAGGTGACCTTGGCCACCACCGACCCGGCCGCGTACAGGCCCGACGCCGCCTCGGGCAGGTAGTGGCGGGCCAGCAGCACGTCCAGGTTGGTGATCGCGACCAGGCCGACGACGCCGAGCGCGGCGGCGGTCAGCTCCGGCCCGAGTCCCGCGACCCGATCCTGCGGGGCACCCCTCCGGGGTTCCCCGGACCCCTCCCGACCCACCGGGGCACCCCTCCGGGGTTCCCCGGACCCCTCCGGGTCGGCGGCGGCCGGCCCGGGACGGTGCCTGGCGCGGCCGCAGGCGGCCACGCCCAGCAGCACGGCGGCCAGCGTGCCCACGGCGACCCCGGCCAGGGCGCCCTCGACGCCGTAGCCGGCGGCGACCAGCGCCACCCCCAGCGGCAGCTTGCCGGCAGCCACGAGCAGCAGGACCGCGGTGAGCACGCCGAACCGCTCGCGGCCCTGGAGCAGGCCGCTCACCGCGAACAGCAGCGGCAGCAGCGCGAGGTTCACCGCCAGCCAGGCCGGCGGGCCGGGCGAGCCGAGGTGCAGGTAGCCGGAGAGCAGCGGCGCCGCGGCCAGGGCCGGAACCGCCAGCGCGACCCCGACCCGCAGCCCCAGCCTGATCACGGCGGCCTGGAGCGACCCGGCGGCCACGCCGTCGCGCCGGCAGACGGCAACGTTCCTGGCGACCACCAGCTGGAGGGCCATGCCGGGGACGGCCAGGGCGATCACGATGGCCAGCAGCCCGCCCAGCGCGCCGTAGGCGGCCGGGCCGAGCTGGCGGGCGACGACGACGGTGAACAGGTAGCTCACCAGGTTGCCGGCGAACAGGGCCGGCACCACCAGTAGGGCAGCCCGGCCCAGGCCGCGGGCTGGGCCGGGCGAGCTGCGGGCGTGGCCGACGGTCGCGCTCATGAGCCCGGGCGGAGCCGCTCGGTCACCCCGTCGGAGGCCACCACCCAGAGGTCCCGGCCAGGCTCCGGCCCGGCCGGGGCCGGCGGCGCGCGGCGCGGAGGTGGCAGCAGGCCTGCGGCGAGCAGGAGGGCGCCCAGCAGACCGGCGGTCACCGGCAGCAGCACGCCGGCCAGCCGCAGCCCGGCCAGGTCGTCCCGGGCCGCGGCCACGTTGCCGGCCACGGTGTCGTCGGTGTAGGTGAGGGTCGCGTCGAACGCGGTCAGGTAGGTGACCCCGGAGGCGTCCCGCACCGTCTGCCATGAGTGGTCCTGGCCCTTGATGATGCGGCCGGTGACGGGCTCCACCCACAGCGTCTTGTCGTCGTCGTCCACCAGGAAGGCGGCGATGGTGTCGACGCCCGGCTGGCCGGCCAGCGAGCCGGGCAGGTCGACCGGGCGGATGCGGGCCCCGCGGATGCGCTGCTCGAAGCGGTAGGTCCGCAGCCCGTCGATCTGCTCCTCGCGCACGAAGACGGCCGGGGCGCTGCGGGCAGCGACCGAGTCCCAGAAGGGGTAGGTGGCCTTGCGGGTGCCGAAGGGAAAGTTGAGCATGATCCCGTCGTGGCGGGGCGTCTCGCCGCAGCAGTGCACCGGCAGGCCCGAGACCCGGTCGAACACCACCCGCTCCTGGATCAGGCTGACGCGCCCGCCGGTGTCCAGGTCGACGGTGTTGAGGAACATGTCCCAGACCGCCACCTGGGGGCTGCCCGCCCGCCGGTCGCCCCTGACGACCCTGGTGGTGCGGAGCCTGGCGCCGTGGACCATCTCGAGCTCGCCGGTGTCGAAGTAGCTGCCGGTGCCCTCGGCCACCGGCACCGAGTAGGCGTCGAGCGGGACCTTGGCCAGCCGCGGGTAGGCGTAGACGCGATCGATCAGGGCGAAGAACAGCAGGAACAGCCCCACCCCGACGAGCCCGTAGCGCAGGCGGCGGTCCATGGGTCAGCGGTCGCCGTAGACGTGCAGCTCGCCCGAGGGGCTCGCCGATCCGCTCTGGGTGGCGACCAGCGCGAACGAGGTCACGCAGGCGACCAGCAGCGCGACCGCCGCCACCACCAGCAGCACCCGCAGGGAGAGGTCTCGCATGCCGGCTCCCCCTGTCAGCTGCGCACGTCGCCGCGAACGTCCCGGATCGTCGCCACCAGCAGCAGGACCACGGCGGCGCCGGCGAGCAGGTTCGCGGGCCCATGGCCGAGGGCGAACTGGGGGCCGATCCCGAGCGGGTCGGGCAGGCCACCGGCCAGGACCACCAGCGGGAGCGCCGCCACCAGGGCCGCCGCCACGCCCAGCAGCAGCCGCGGCCGCGGCGCCCAGAGGAGGTCGGCGGCGACCACGCTGAGCCCGATGGCCAGGCCCCCCACGCCCAGCACGAACCAGCACGCCACCACCAGCGCCGCCCGACCGGCCCATCGCCTCATAGCTCACCCCGCTCGCCAGACTGAGGCCATATGTTACCCTAAGTATCTGTTACTTCTAGTAACATTGGGGACGGGCTGCATGCGGATCTTGCACCTGGGCTTCGAGGACCCGCGCCGCCCGGGCAGCGGCGGCGGCTCGGTGCGGACGCGCGAGGTCAACCGCCGCCTGGCCGACCGCCACGACATCACCGTGGTGACCGCCAAGTTCCCAGGCTGGCGCGACCGGACCGAGGAGGGTGTGCGCTACCTGCACGCGGGCGTCAAGGCGGGCTACGTCGGCAGCGTGGCCAGCTACTTCCTGGCGCTGCCGTGGCTGGCCCGCCGGCTGGACTACGACCTGCTGGTCGAGGACTTCGGCGCGCCGATCTCCAGCGCGCTGGCGCCGCTGTGGAGCAAGGCGCCGTGCGTCGGCATGGTGCAGTGGCTGTTCGCGAGGGAGATGGCCCGCAAGTACCACCTGCCGGTCCACCTGGTCGAGCGGCTGGGCGTGCGCACCCACCGTCGCATGATCGCGCTCTCCGGTGACCTGGCCGCCAGGCTCCGCGCCGCCAACCCCGGCGCGGAGGTCGAGGTCATCCCCGAGGGCGTCGACCGCCAGGCCTTCGACGCGGTCGCCGAGCGCCGGCATGCCGCCGTCTACCTCGGCCGCCTGGACATCCACCAGAAGGGCCTCGACTGCCTGCTCGACGCCTTCGCCGAGGCCGCGCCGTCCACCGGGGCCACGCTGGTGATCGCCGGCGACGGCCCGGACCGGGACGCGCTGGTCGAGCGGAGCCGGCGGCTCGGGATCCGTCACCGGGTGGAGTTCTATGGCCGGGTGGAGGGCGCCGCCAAGTTCGCGTTGCTCGCCTCCGCCCGCGTGGTCTGCATGCCGTCGCGCTACGAGGCCTTCGGGATCGTGGCCGTGGAGGCGCTCGCCTGCGCCACCCCGGTGCTGGCCTTCGACATCGACTGCCTGCGCCAGGTGGTCCCGGCCGACGCCGGCCGGCTGGTGCCGGTCGGCGACGTCACCGCCTACGCCAACGCCCTGGTTGAGCTGCTCGACCAGCCCGACACCTGCCTGGCCCTTGGCCAGCGCGGCCGCCGCTTCGCCCGCCGCTTCGACTGGGACGAGATCGCCGATCGCCAGGAGCAGGTGTACCTGCGGGCGGTGCGCCGGTCGGCGGCTGACGTCGGCGTGAGGACCCCGACCACCGGCGCCGGCTAGGCGCGGCGGGCGCGCTGGCGCCGGGCCGGGATCACCGGCGGCTCGGCCGGCTCGGCCTCCACCAGGTCGATGGCGTCGGTGGCGCTGCCGAGGCCGACCCACAGCAGCGTGACCAGCTGCTCGACCAGGCGGGTGCGGGGCAGGGTGCGGTGCTCGTCCCACCACGAGGCCGCCGCCTGCACCATCCCGACCAGCGCGTGACCCCACGGCTCGGCCACCTCGGGGTCGAGGGCGGCGGCCTCCAGCCGCAGCCGCAGCGCCTCCACGATCTCCGCGGCGACGTGCTGGGTGAACGGGGTGACCGCCGGCCGGTCCCGGCCCCGGCCGGGCTGGGGCTGGACCAGGAAGCGGTGGACCTCGGGGTCGCGCTCGACCAGCTCGAGGTAGGCGTCGACGGTGACGACCACGACCGACCGCAGGTCGGTGGTGGTGCTCATGGCCCCGCGGAACTTGTTGCGGAGCTCCCCGCAGTACCGTTCCGCTACCGCCCGGTACATCCCGTTGCGGTCGCCGAAGTAGCGGTACACGACCGGCTTGGTGATCCCGATCTTCGCGGCCACCTGGTCCATCGAGGCGCCCGGCCCCTCGGCCCGTATGACCTCGATGGCGGCCTCGACGAACTCCAGGCGGCGCGCCTCGCGCCGCAGCGTGTTCGCTGCGTTGACGCGACGTCCCTGCCTGGGCCGGGACGGGTTGGTCCGTGCTGGCATGGCGCAGCCATTCTAGCTCGACGAACGGTTGGCCTGCTTGCCGGCCGGCGAGCCTTGACCCTGCCTCCCGCCGTTGCTACCTTCCAACTGTTACTATAAGTAACAGAAATGGTTGGGACGGCCATGCCACCACCCCCATCCTCCGTCCTCTTCCTGACCAGGCGGGACACCGGTCATCCGGAAGGCGGCGGCTCCGAGCTGTACGTCGAGAAGGCGGCCGCCGGCCTGGCCGAGCGCGGCCGCGCCGTGACGCTGTTCTGCGCCGCCTACCCCGGGGCGGCGCCCCAGGAGGTCGTGGACGGGGTACGCGTGGTGCGGCGCGGCGGCCACCTCAGCGTCTTCCTGCACGCGCTCCTCTGGCACGCCACCGGGCGCCTGGGACGACACGACGTCGTCGTGGACGTCCAGAACGGCCTGCCGTTCTTCGCCCGGCTCTGGTGCCGGCGGCCGGTGGTGGTACTGGTCCACCACGCCCACCGGGAGCAGTGGCAGGTGGTGTTCGGCCGCCTGCTCGGCCGGCTGGGCTGGCTGGTCGAGTCGCGCCTGGCGCCGCGCGTCCACCGCGGTTCGCGCTACGTCGTCGTCTCGGCGACGACTCGCCGCGAGCTGGTCGAGCAGGGCGTGGCCGCCGATGCCATCACCGTGGTCCACAACGGCGCGGCCGTTCCCGCGCGGCCCGCGGCCGCCAAGTCGCCGCACCCCTCCATCTGCGTGCTCGGCCGCCTGGTCCCCCACAAGCGGGTCGAGCTGGCCCTGCTGGCCGCCGCGCGGATCCGCCGCGGCCTCCCCGACCTCCGGCTCCGGGTCCTCGGCCGCGGCTACTGGGAGGCGGAGCTTCGGGCCACCGCCGACCGGCTGGGCCTGGGCGACACGGTGGAGTTCCTCGGCTTCGTCGACGAGGCGACCAAGCACCGGGCCCTGGCCCAGGCCTGGGTCCTGGCGATGCCGTCGCTGAAGGAGGGCTGGGGGCTCGCGGTGGTCGAGGCGGCCGCGCACGAGACGCCAACGGTCGCCTTCCGCTCGGCCGGTGGGGTCGCCGACTCGGTGGTCGACGGCGAGACCGGCCTGCTGGTGGACGACGCCGAGGAGTTCGCCGGCGAGCTGGAGCGGCTGCTGCGCTGCCCCGAGCTTCGCCGCTCCCTCGGGCGGGCGGCACGGGCGCACGCCAGCCGCTTCACCTGGACGGCTTCGGCCGCCGCCTTCGCCACCGCCCTCGAGACGGCGACGTCGGCCGGGGCGGGAAGGGGCCAGGCCGGCTCCGGCTACCTCGGCGCCATGCGCAGGGCGCCGTCGAGTCGGACCACCTCGCCGTTGAGGTAGGGGTGCTCGGCGATCTGGCAGGCCAGCAGGGCGAACTCCTCCGGCCGGCCGAGCCGCGGCGGGAACGGCACGGCGCCGCGCAGCGCCGCCCGCCCCTGCTCGGGCAGGCCGGCCAGCATCGGCGTCTCGAACACGCCCGGGGCGATCGAGCAGACCCGCACGCCGACCACGGCGAGGTCGCGGGCCGCCGGCAGGGTGAGCGCGGCCACCCCGCCCTTGGAGGCCGCATAGGCGGTCTGACCGATCTGGCCCTCGAAGGCGGCGACCGAGGCGGTCATGACCACCACCCCGCGCTCGCCGCCGTCCTCGGGCTGGTTGCCGCTCATCGACGCCGCGGCCAGCCGCAGCGTGTTGTAGGTCCCGAGGAGGTTGACGCGCACCACCCACTCGAACGGCTCGAGGGCGGCCGGCTCGCCGCCGCGCCCGAGGGTGCGCTGGGCCCAGCCGACCCCCGCGCACAGCACGGCCACCCGCAGCTCCCCCAGCTTCTCCCTGGCGTCGTCCAGCGCCGCCCGGACCGGCTCCTCCTCGGTGACGTCGGCGACGTAGGCCCGCGCCGACCCGCTGAGCTGGTCGCGCACCGCCTCCAGCCGCTCCACGTCGCGGTCCAGCAGCGCGACCCTGGCCCCGCGGGCGGTCAGGGCGCGGGCCGTGGCCTCGCCGAGGCCGGAGGCGGCGCCGGTGACGAGCGCGGCCACGCCGCCGAGGCGCCCGGCCCCGACCGGCTGGCCTGCCGCTCCAGGCATGCTCCCTCCTCCCATCAGCGACCCTGCCAGACAGGCGCCCGCTTCTCGGCGAAGGCGCGGGCGCCTTCCCGGGCGTCCAGTGAGACGGCCACGCCGGCGACGAGCTCGTCCTGTTGCCGCCAGGCCTCGGCCTCGCTCCAGTGGAGCGCGCCGGCCACCACCCGCTTGGACGCCTCGCAGGCCAGCGGGCCCCCGCGGACAACCAGGGCCGCCAGCAACAGGGCGGCCTCCAGCGCTCGGCCCGGGCTCACCACGCGGTTCACCAACCCGAGGGCGGCGGCGCGGTCGGCGTCGATCGGCTCGCCGGTCAAGGCCAGCTCCATCGCCACGTGGTAGGGAATGCGGCGCGGCAGCCGGATGAGCGCGCCCGCGCCGGCGATCAGCGATCGGCGCACCTCGGGGAGGCCGAAGCTGGCCGAGCTGGAGGCGACCACCAGGTCGCAGGCGAGCACGATCTCCAGGCCGCCGCCGAGCGCGGCGCCCTCCACCGCCGCCAGCAGCGGCTTGCGGGCCGCCCGGCGGGTGATGCCGGCAAAGCCGCGGTCGCCGGCCACCGGCACCTCGCCGCGCAGGAACGCCTTCAGGTCCATGCCGGCGCTGAAGGTGCCACCGGCCCCCGTGAGCACGGCCACGCGCAGCTCCGGGCTCGCGTCCAGCTCGTCGAGGGCCGCGGCGATGCCGAGGGCCACGGCCAGGTCCACCGCGTTGCGCGCCCCTGGCCGGTTGATGGTGACGACCTGGACCTGCCCCCGGCGCTCGACCAGGACCGGGTCCATCGCTAGGACGCCGCCGGCCGGGTGAACCAGGCCTGGTAGGTCTGGGCGAAGAACAGGTCGCCGCTGACCTTCAGCTTGCCGCTCATGAACGCCTGCATCCCGTTGAGCCTGCCGGCGACCAGGCGGAGAAAATCGGCCAGGCCGATCCGGATGGTGACCCGCGGGCTGTCGGCGCTGCCCCGCTCGATGCGGCACTGGCCGTCGGCGACGCGCATGACGTAGCCGCGCGGGCCGTCCGGCGTCGCGATCTCGTACTGCACCACGGCCTCCTGGCCGGCCGCCTTGGCCGGGTCGAAGGCCTGGCGCATGCCCTCGAAGACCTGGTCCAGTACGCGGTCCGACCCGCCCTCCTGGCTGCGGACGGCCTCGCTGAGCTGCTCGTTGGACATCGCGTCCACGGCCGCCGTGAGCTGCTCGATCGTCCCCACCTCGAAGCTGGTCATGGCTCCGGCACCTCCCGTACGGGTTTATGTGTTACGAATAGTAACATTTAGCAGGGCAGTCACCGTCGAGTACGCTGCGTAGCATGGAGCACACTGCCGGTCGTTCGGAGCAGGTGGCGGAGCGGCGCTACCGCGGCCGCCTGCCCGGCGAGCGGCGGGCCGAGCGCCGCCGGCGGCTGCTGGACGCCGGGCTGGAGCTGTTCGGCACAGTGGGCTACCACGGCACCTCGATCGAGCGGCTGTGCGCGCGGGCCGGGGTGACCGCCCGGCACTTCTACGAGGAGTTCCCCGGCCGCGAGGCGCTGCTGGCGGCCCTGTGCCAGGAGATCGTCGCCGAGGTCACCCAGGCCGTCCTCGACGCGCTGGCCGGCGCCCAGGGCCAGCCGCCGCGCAGCCGCACCCGCGCCGCCATCGCCGCCTTCGTCCACGGGATGCTCGACGACCCGCGCCGCGCGCGCGTGGTCCACGTCGAGATGACCGGTGTCAGCGCCGAGCTGGAACAGACGCGCAAGGCGGTGCTGGACGGCTTCGCCGCCATCACCCAGGCCGAGATCGAGCGGCAGGCGGACGCCGGCGTGATCGCCAGGCGCGACTACCGCCTGGCGGCGCTGCTGGCCGTGGGCGGCACCAGGGAGCTGGTGATGGAGTGGGTGTCGGGGGAGCGGCATCCGCCCCTGGAGGAGCTGATCGACGAGCTCACCCGCCTGTTCGTGGCCGTCGCCCACCAGGACCACTGAGGGGCGGTCGCACCCCTCGGCCGGGCCGGACGGCGGCCAGCGGCCGGGCCTGCCGCCAGGGGGTCAGCGGCGCTCGCTCAGGTAGGTGAGCGTCCTCCGCGATGCGCCGGGGTGCTCGGGCTCGCCGGCCCATGGCCGGGGAGGCTCGACGTCGGGAAGCGGCTGGGTGGCGATGGCGGAGGCCTCGTCGACCGGCAGGCCGAGCATCTGCAGCACGGCGGCGGCCAGCTCGTCGGCGGCGGCCGCCGGCAGCAGGCCGAGCAGCCTGCCCCGCAGGACCTCCAGGACGGCGCCCCGGAGGGCGCAGAGGTGCACCTGCGCGGACGGGACCGGGAAGCGACCCACCCACACCCCCCGGCTCAGGCTGCGCAGCACCCGCCGGCCGAGGTCGTCGGCCAGCGCCTCGGCGACGTGGGTGCGGGCGGCCATGCGGGCGAGCAGCGGGTCGCCCTCGGTCGCGCGGACGGTCTGGCGCACGTAGGCGGCCACCGCCGCCGCCGGGTCCTCGTGCCGTCCGACCGCCTGCTCGACGGCCACGCCGTTGCCGGCCGCCACCTCGGCCACGAGCGCCTCGACCAGCGAGTCCTTGGAGGCGAAGCAGCGGTGGAAGGCGGTTGTGGGCAGGCCCGCCGCGGCCGTGATGTCGCCGATCTCGGCGGTGTCCACGCCGTGGCGCAACAGCGCGACCTGGGCCCCCCACAGCAGTCGCGCCCGCAGGGAGGCGGGGCCCCGGTGCTCGTACCCCGTGCCGGCGCGGAACTCGGAGAAGCCCATCGACCAACCCCTCGGACCGCCGCACGCCTCGGACCGCCGCAACGGCTGGACGCTAAACCGACAAGAGGCTCTTGTCAATTGTCTCTTCACGACATGACTGTTACTGTTGGTAACAGTTCAATGTCGGCCGACAAGGAGCCAGGATGGTGCGCCCCGGAGGCCCTCGACGAGGCTCCCGCCGTGCTCGTCGCATGCTGGCGGTGCTCGTGCTGCTCGGATGCGCGGCCGTCGGCACGGCGGCTCCGACGAGCGCCGGCGCGACGCCCGCCAACCTGGCGGTCTCCGGGCGGCCCGGAGACGTCATCTGGTCGCGTCCTTCGCCCGCCCCGCTGACCACGGCAACGGCCTGGCAGCTGCGCTACCGGTCCACCACGGCCCTTGGCCTGCCGACCGTGGTGTCGGGCATCGTGCTCGTCCCGGCCGCGCCGTTCCCCGGGACCCGCCCGCTGGTGGCCTACGCACCGGGGACGCAGGGCTGGGGCGACCAGTGCGCCCCCTCGCAGACGATCGCCGCCGGGGCCTTCAACGAGCTGTTCGCGGTCAACAACCTGCTCGCCAGGGGCTGGGCGGTGGTGGTCAGCGACTACCCGGGGCTCGGCACCCGCGGCGCCCACCACTACAACGTCGGCATCGCCGAGGGGCTGGCCGTGCTGGACTCGCTGCGCGCCGCCACCCGACTCCCCGGGGCGGGGCTGGGCCCGTCCGCCCCGGTCGCGATCGCGGGCTACTCCCAGGGCGGCGGGGCCGCCGGCTGGGCCGCCCAGCTGCAGCCGAGGTACGCGCCTGAGCTGCGGCTGGTCGGCGTGGCGGGCGGCGGCACCCCGGCCAACCTGCGGGCGGTGGCCGAGCACATCAACGGCACCTTCTGGTTCGCCTTCCTCGCGGGCACGGCGATCGGCTTCGACGCCGCCTACCCCTTCGTCGACCTCGACCGCTACCTGACCGCCGAAGGCGAGGCGGCCGCACGCCGGCTGGGGCGCCTCTGCCTGGTCGACGGCCTGCTGGAGCTGGCCGGCAGACGGATCGAGGACTACACGGTGGGGGGCGTCAACCCGATCGACCGGCCGTCGTGGAAGCTGGTGCTGGACCTGAACAACCTCGGCACCGTCAGGCCGGCGGTGCCGCTGCTCCAGTATCACGGGCTGAGCGACCAGATCATCCCGTGGCACCTGGAGGCGGCCCTGCACCGGCGCTACTGCGCCATGGGGGTGGCGACCCAGCTCAACGGCTACGACGCCGACCACACCCAGACGGCGTTCCTGGCCCAGGCCGACGTGCTGCGCTGGCTGCAGGACCGGTTCGCCGGCTTGCCGCCTCCGGCGAACTGCTGAGGAGCCCCGCCGCCCCGGAGGGTGTCATGGACCGCGACGCGATCCTTGCCCAGCGCGCCCGGATCGAGCGGGAGATCGCCGGTCGCACCCTCTGCGACCTGTTGCGCGACAACGCCGACCGGGTACGGCGACCAGCCGGCCGCGTGGTGGCGCGACGGTCCGGCCTAGCGCTCGCTGACCTGGCGGGAGCAGCACCAGCGTGTCATGGAGGTCGCGGCCGGGCTGACGACCATCGGCGTGGAGCGTGGCGACTTCGTCGCCCTGATGATGGACAACCGGGTCGAACACGTGATCGCCGACCAGGCCACCCTGCACGCCGGTGGGGCCGCGGGATGGACCAGTCGTAGCGCTCAATCCCGGATTTGGTGAAGGGTCGGTTGCCTGGAGGGATTCGACACCTGCCAATGCTGCACGGACGCGGCGATGGTCAACACCGTTGCCTTGGTGCTCATGTTCGTGAGGCTGCAACAGGTTCGCCTTGTCCCACCCAGACATCGCCGCCGTCAAGCAGCGGCGGCAACTGGCCATCACCAGCCAAAGGCGCGCCATTACCCACCCGACTCAACCCCTGGCCTGGTCATCTCGGCACCACGGCTTACGTCCAGTCCTTCAGCGGATGGTCGGGCCGCCCTGCTCACTGGGCTCTTGTCTCTTGGTTCGACTCTGACGCTCCCGGGCTTGGCCAAGGTCCACCGAACTGAGCGCGCGTGCAGCGGGTCGATCTGGGCGCTCGCCGCTTGCTTGCGGCGGGATGTGGGTTCGTGGTAGCGGTTGGCCACGCGTCGGTCTCCCCCCAGGCCGGCACCAACCCGCACCCGGCGGCCATTCCCCCGTGGTTCGCGTTCTCGGGGTGCTGGAGGGCCGTATCCATGCCATATCTGCCGCTCGTATCTGTGCAGCCCGGCCTGGCGCTCGTGCCGGCATCGCGCGGCACTGCGGTGTGGCGGCTCCCGCCGTTCTGATTCCTCGATTTGAGATCTCGCCCGGACTGACCGGGCCAGCGTCGCTGGAGGTTGCCATGGCTGCCGCGCTCGGGTTCGTGGTGGGTCTCCTGGTGGTTGGGTCGGTGAACATGAGGCGGAAGCGACGTGACCGCCGAAGGCAGCTGGGCACGGGCGAACGCGAGCTGGGCGGGCAGGTGATCGAGCTTGAGGGTGAGAACACCAGACTGCGCGAAACTCTGGCTCGCCGGAACCCGCCTGGGCGCCGCTTGGTCGGGGGCGCCGCGGCCGCCGACCGTGGATCTCCCGCTGCGGCTAAGCGGAGGGTCACGGTCCCATCTCCGGCAGCCGACCGCCGGGTGGAGCCGGTCTATGAGGAGGCCAGGCGGGCCGCTTGTCTGCGTCGCGACTCCGATCTGTCGTTTCTGTCGCCCGATGACAGACCCGGGCCTAGCAGGCCGTGATGATCGGGCCGTCGTTTCCGGAGCTGCTGGCCGCCGCCCAGGGCGGGGATGAGCAGGCATTCACAGTGTTGTGGCGGGACCTGCAGCCGGCCCTGCTGCGCTACTTCCAGGTGGCGGCGAGGGAGGCGGCCGAGGATCTGGCCGCCGACACGTGGGTGTCGGTGATCCGCGGGCTGGGGCGGTTCCGGGGCGACGAGCGGGCCTTTCGGGCCTGGGTGTTCACCGTGGCCCGCCATCGGGCCATCGACTGGCGCCGGCAGGCCGCGCGTCGGTCAACCTGGTCGGTCCCGGTTGAGCAGTTGGCCGAGTACTCGGCGCCTGATGATCCGGTCGCTCAGGTGCTGGAGGGTCAGTCGACCCGGGCGGCGTTGACCCTGCTGGCCGAGTTGCCACCCGACCAGGCCGAAGTGGTGGCCCTGCGGGTGCTGGGGGGCTTGGAGGTGGCCGAGGTGGCCAGGATCGTGGGCAAGCGCCCGGGGGCGGTGCGGGTGCTGGCCCATCGGGGGTTGCGGCGGCTGGCCAAACGGGTGGAGGCGGCTGGGGTGGCGGGGGGTGTAACGCGATGAGCGATGACGACGCTTCTCGGGCCGACATGCATCCACAATTTGGGTTGTTTGAGGGCGCGTCGTCGGCCGCCGACCAGGACCCGCTGGAGCGGCTGCTTGACGGCCAGCTGGACCCTGCGTCGGCCCCGCCCGGCTACGGCGGGCTTGCCCGGCTGCTGGCTGCGGCGACCGCCCCAGCCACGCCGGAGGAGCTGGCCGGCGAGCAGCGGGTGCTGGCCGAGTTCGCCGCGGTGCTGCAGCCGCATCCCGCACCCCTTGTCCCCCGGAGGACCGCCGTGCCCAGCAAGGTATTCACCATGAAGGCGGCCGCTGCCGCGCTCGTGGCCGTGCTGTCGCTCGGTGGGGTCGCCGCTGCGGCCACCGGCCTGCTGCCCGGCCAGGCGTCGCCGGTGGCCGACCAGGCACCGGCCACCACCGTCGCTGACGCGGCGGGGCACGGGCTCGGAGGGGCCGCCGTCGCAGACCTGAGTGAGACGGCGCAGGTGGGGTTGTGCCGAGCCTGGCAGGCCGGCAAGGGGGCGGACAACGGCGACCGATCCGATTCGGCGGCGTTCCAGACGCTGGTGGCGGCGGCTGGCGGAGTCGACAAGGTCGCTGGCTACTGCGCCGACGTCACCGCCGGCAGCGCGGACACGGATGGACAGGGCCGGCAGTCGGCGGTCGGGCCGGACGCTACCGCGGCGGCCCGGGTCGGGTTGTGTCGGGCCTGGCAGGCCGGCCAGGGCGGCAACCACGGACGTCGGATGGACTCGGTGGCGTTTCAGGCGCTGGTGGCGGCCGCCGGCGGGGCCAACAAGGTCGCTGGCTACTGCAAGGACGTCACGGCCGGCAGCAGTGCAGGCGCCCACGGGCAGGGCCAGGCTTCGCCGCCGAGCGTCTCGGCACCTTCGGCCACGGTCTCGCCACCGAGCAGCGGTCCACCCGCCAGCACGGGCCCGCCCGCCAGCACGGGCCCTGGAGGGCACAAACAGGGGGGACCCCCAACCACCACCGGCTGAACGGTCCCAGGGCGGGGTGCACCTGTACCTCGGACCGGTTTCGGAGCGAGGGGTCGGTTGTCCAATCTGATAACCGGCAATTCCCACGAGTAGCGCCCTCCTTTAACCTGTGAAATCAGGTGGCACATCTCTGTAACGATGCTGGGCTCGCTGACGCTTTAGGAAGCTAAGGAATCAGGAGGGGCGAAAGAATGCGAGCAGTAGTCCGATGGCTGATGAACCACGGCGTCCTGCTGGGCCTCCTGACGCTGTCGGGCGCAGGCTGCAGCGCCGAAACTAACAACAGCACGACGGGCGCCACCACCACATCCTCGGCCACCGCAACGGCAGGACCGGGACCGTTCGTTGCCGAAGCAAGGGCGATGACCTTCGGCGACAAAGACCTCGCCGCTGCCTCAGATGGGGATCTGTTGCGGCTCGGGAGGGTCGTGTGCGACGGCCTGGGCATCGAGGACCTGGGCTTTCGCCGAGTCGTTCAGAGGCTTGTTCGGTCGGAGGCACGCCCGACGACCACCGAAGCCACGGCGTTGATTAGGAGTGCGGTGCGCAACCTGTGCCCAGCGCTGGCCAGCGCCGTCCCGGCCTGACGTCGACAAGGGAACGCTTGCTGTGGCTGCTGCTTGCTGGCATCGGTCGCGTCTCTTGCTGCTTGGTTTGTCCGCTTACGAGAGGGTTTGCCTTTTCCTCCCGAGTTGTGAGTGACTTGGCCCTGCGGCCTCCCGGTTGGATGGGTCGCGTGTCCGGTCCGATGCACCGCTGGCATGCAGCGGCGAAGGCTAACAAGTCGACCCGTGAACGACCGCCCCTGCCCCTGCCGGTCTCTTCCCAAGCCGCGGTCAGCCCTGCCTGGCCGTGTGGCGGGTCGGCGTAGGGAAGGTGGGCGGTAGATGCGCAAGCTGACCGTGACCCTCGGCCTGGTGCTGGGGTTGGCCGTTGGCCTTGTGGCTGTGGCAGAGCGACAGCCGGCCCGGGCGGCCACCGGCGACAATCTGGTGCTGGTGTGGAACGAGGAGACGCTGGAGGCGATCCGCACGCTGTCGCCTGGCCCAACGGTGGCGGTGCGAGCCTTGGCGGTGGTGCACACCGCCATCTACGACGCCTGGGCAGCCTACGATGCGGCCGCGGTCGGCACCCGGCTGGGCGCCAAACTGCGCCGCCCGGTCGCCGAACGCACCCAGGCCAACAAGGAGCGGGCGGTCAGCTTCGCCGCTTACCTGGCCCTGGTCGACCTGTTCCCCGCCCGCCAGGCCGCCTTCGACCAGCGGATGGCCACCCTCGGCTACGCCACCGACGGCTCTGACACCTCCACGCCGGCCACGGTGGGGACCACCGCGGCCCAGGCGGTGGTGAACTTTCGGCACAACGACGGCGCCAACCAGCTCAACGGCTATGCCGACACCAGCGGCTATGTGCCGGTCAACACCTGGGACAAGGTCCTGGACCCTGACCGCTGGCAGCCGCTGTGTGTGCCCCTGCCGCCGCCGGGGGCGACCGAGTGCCCCGCCCAGCAGCGGTACCTGACCCCGCACTGGCGCACCGTGGTCCCGTTTGGGTTGAAGTCGGCTGACCAGTACCGGCCCGATCGCGGCCCGGCGGTCTCGGTTGAGAAGGGCAAGCCGAGTGACGCCTACCGCAAAGAGGTCGACCAGCAACTGCTGTACAGCGCCAGCCTGACCGACACCCACAAGGTCATCGCCGAGTACTGGTCCGACGGCCCCAGAAGCGAGCTGCCCCCCGGACACTGGAACGTGTTCGCCCAGTGGGTGTCACGCCGCGACCGCCACGGCCTGGACCGCGACGCCAAGCTGTTCTTTGCCCTCGACAATGCGCTGCTGGATGCCAGCATCACTGCCTGGGACGCCAAACGCCAATGGGACTCGGTCCGGCCGATCACTGCGGTCCGTTGGCTTAAGCGCGGCCAGCTGGTGCGGGCCTGGGGTGGCCCGTATCAGGGCACCAAGACCATCCGCGGCGAAGACTGGCTGCCCTATCAGCCGGCCACCTTCCCCAGCCCGCCGTTTGCCGAGTACATCTCTGGGCACTCGGCCTTTAGCGCCGCCGCCGCCGCGGTGCTCCAGGAGTTCACCGGCAAGGACGACCTGGGCATGGCGATCACCTTCCCGGCCGGCAGCTCCAAGGTCGAGCCGGGTGCGGTGCCGGCGGCGCCGGTGACCTTGTCCTGGAAGTCGTTCACCGCCGCCGCCGACCAGGCCGGGCTGTCGCGGCTGTACGGCGGCATCCACTTCGATGACGGCGACCTTGAGGCAAGGGTCGCCGGCGCCGAGGTGGGCGAGCAGGCCATGGACAAGGCCGTCACCTACTTCAGCGGCAAGGCCATCCTCAAGTCCTAGGCCAACCCAGCCAGCCGGCGCTGCGAGCCTTCACCGGCACGTCCTGGTGTTCGTTCCGGCTGTCCAGGGAGTTGCCATATGACCGTCTCGGCAACGTTGCGGACGACAGCACAGCTGAACCGACGCCGCCTGCGGGCGCCAGCCGGTGCGCTGCTCGGGGCCGTCGCTGGTGGAGTCCTCCTGGCGGCCTGCAGTGCCGCGAACCCGCCCCCTGCCGCGCCGCCAGGTACAACCCGGCCAGCCCCCTCGCGCGCGCCGACGAGCACGGAAGGCGCTCGCGGGGCCGAGCTCGGCATCTTCGAGGTGACCTGCCACACAGGCAAGGGCGTCACGGCCTCGGGCAGGCCCAGCTCCCGGGAGACCGTCTCGGTCGATCCCAAGGTGGTGCCCCTGGGGACGCGGCTGGTGATCGACAAGGTCGGCCCTCGGGTGGCCGCCGACACCGGCGGGGCCATCAAGGGTCGGCGGCTCGATATCTGGGAGCCATCGGCGGCCGCCTGCACGCGGTTCGGTCGCAGGCAGCTCCGCGTCTGGCAAGCACCCTAGCCGGTGCCCAAGCCGCCCGTCCCGGGTTCATGGTTGCAAGGACTTCACCGCTGGAGCTTTGCAGAAACTGCGGAGGGAATGACCTGCGCCCACTCCTCTATGAGAAGGACAGCAGGAATGGTAGGGATGGGTCGCCTCCCGCCGGAACGATCTTGTCGTGCTCGCCCAAATGGTTACGGCCGTTGAGTGCCGAGAACTGTAACCGTGATGATTGGTCCGCAGTCTAATCGGGTGAACGCCGCAAGAAGACAGAGCAAACGACACCGTCATTGTCGAAGTCTCATGGAGGAGGCGAGGAGTTTGAGCCTTGGGGTTAGCATCTTCCTGCTGGTGGTTGGCGCCATTTTGACCTTCGCCGTGGACGTCACCACCTCGGGGTTCAGCATCAACACGGTCGGGATCATCCTCATGATCGCCGGGGCCCTTGGCCTGGTCCTGTCGCTGCTGTTTTGGAGCAGCTTTTCCCCGTACCGGCGCGGCAGGCCCGTGGTAGGCGGGGACACGGTGGTCGAGGAGCGGCGCATCGAGCGTGATCTCCCCTAGCGCCGGTTACGGCGTGATGGAACTGCGCGCCCAGGTGCTTGCAGGCGCGGGTGGGCGGGTAGGCCGCCAGTCGGGCGCCCTGGTCGGGCCGGTCTAGTCACCCCCGACCAGGGCGCCCATTGAGCAAGCCTACCCGACCGCTGTGCGGCGCTGGCCTGGTGGACGTTGGTCCATACGCCAGTGGACCGGGCGGGTTGCAGCGTGTCCAGCGGTCGTG
Source organism: Actinomycetes bacterium (assembly GCA_030146615.1). Classification (GTDB taxonomy): domain Bacteria; phylum Actinomycetota; class CALGFH01; order CALGFH01; family CALGFH01; genus CALGFH01. Next base: position 4,107 of record JASLBL010000013.1, on the reverse strand, counting down.
GTTCGCGCAGGCGCCATCCTGAGGGAACGGGTCCGGTCGAAAAGCGCTAGTGGGGATGATGGGGGAACTCCCGCCTGTTGGCCTTAAAAAGGGTCTTGGGTGTCGGGTTGAGGTGTCATGAGACCGACAGGCCGGCGTGACGCAGGAACGAGTAGGCCAGGTACGGCGTCCGGCGAACCCGCTCGATGCCCCGGTGGGCCTGGTCAATCACCTCGCCCAGCGTCGGCGTGGCCAGGTTGGCAAGCTCCACCGCCTTGAGGCTGGACCACAAGCCCTCGACCGGGTTCAGCTCGGGCGCATAGGCGGGCAGCCGCTCGACCACCAGCCAGGACCGCTGGGTGGCAAGCCAGGCCCGCATCACGTTGCTGCGATGGGATGGCAGGCCGTCCCACAGCAGTGTGGCCTTCTCCCCACCGAGGAACTTCCGCAGCCCTTCGAGGACCTCGATCAGACGGTCGGTGTCGTAGTTGCCCGCCCGAACGTGAAAGCAGAGCTGGGCGCCGCCGCCACCCACGCCGTAGCAGATGGCGGCGGCCATCGAGGCCTTCTTCCAGTTGAACGGGTGCGTCAACGTCGGGGTCTGGCCCCGGGGCGCCCAGGTGCGGCGCACATTCGGGGTCAGGCTGAGCGCTGACTCGTCAAAGAAGACCAGACAGGCTCTGCGCCGTTGGGCGTTTGCTTGATCCGCGGCCAATCGGTCTTGACCCACTGGTCGATGGCGTCCTGGTCGCGCTCGGCGGCCCGACGCCTGGGACGCTGCACACTCCAGCCCAGCCGGTGGCGTAGCAACGCCCACACATGGGCGGGGTGGTGCCGGATGCCGGTGAGGCGCTCGATCAGGGCGGCGATCCGCTCCAGGGTCCACAGCTCGCCGGTGAACCCATTCGCCGTGGGGCCAGCGAGCAGCGCCTGCTCGACGGTGGCGAGCTGCTGGTCGGACAGCCGCGGCGCCGGACCGCTCGGTCCTTTGCTGCGCAGCCCATCGGTGCCACCGGTCTGCCAGCGGGCGTGCCAGACGCTGACCGCCTGGGCGGAGACGCCGAGCTGGCGGGCGACCTCGGCCTGGTGGACACCGGCGGTGAACAGCTCCGCCGCCCGCAGCCGACGGGCCTGGAGCCGCTCGCGTTCTTGTTGTGCCGCAGGGCGGCGAGGGACGGTTGGCATGCTCGGATCCTCACCCGTCGAGCAGCCCAAGGTCCAACTCGGTCCACGCCCTCAACCCGACACCCAAGGCCCTTTTTTTTTTACAGGGTCTTGGGTGTCGGGTTGACAGCGCCGTGAACGAACCCGCCAAGAGCGGCGCTGGCGGCTCTGGCTGACCGCGGCCGTAACGCTCCCGTACCGCTACCGGGCCATCCTGGGCCGCATGGGTAAGAGGAGCCGGATCCTGCTCGCCTGGTCCTTGTGGCTGGCCACCTTCGGTTGCCTGGCCGGTGGGCTGGTGGTGACCCTGTTCCTGACCCGGCCGCTGACGGTCGACCTGCTTCTCACGGGCGCCGTCGAGGGGGCGTTCTGGCTGCTGTATTCCACCATCGGGCTGGTCCTGACGCTACGGCGGCCCGGGAACCCGATCGGCTGGCTGTACGCCGCCGGTGGGCTGGTCTGGTCCCTGTACGTCCCCTGGGACCCGTGGGTCACCCGGCTACTGCTCGACGGTCGGCCGCTGCCGCTGGCCGCCCAGCTCGCGGCCCTGGCCGGGGACACCCTGTGGGCGGCCGGCATCACCCTGGCCATCACCCTGCCGCTGCTGTTGCTGCCGAACGGTCGGTTGCGGTCACGCCGCTGGCGGGTCGTCGTAGTCGCCAGCGTGGTCGGCACGACTCTGGAGATGGTCAGCTGGACCCTGGCACCGGGACCGATGACCCAGACCCTGGTGCCCGTCGCCAAGCCGTTCGCCCTGGAGGGCGGCTGGGCCGGCACGGTCGCCACCGTGGGCAACTGGATCGGCTTCGGGGTGCTGTTCGCCAGCATCCCGGCCGCGGCCCTCTGCATGGTGCTGCGCTTCCGCTCCTCCCGTGGGGTGGAGCGCCAGCAGCTGCGCTGGGTCGCCGCCGGGGCCACCGTGGCCGTCGTCGCGCCGCTGGTGCTGATCCCACTGGACGCCTTGGATCTGGTGCCCACCGATGCCTTCTCCTGGCCGATGCTGCTGGCGGTCCCGCTCTCGATCGCGGTGGCGGTGCTGCGCTACCGGCTCTGGGACCTGGACCGGCTGGTCAGCCGGACCGTCACCTACGCCCTGGTCACCGCCTTGCTGGTGGTGCCCTACCTGCTCGTTGTCCCGGCCGTCACCCGCCTGGTCGAGGGGTCGGGCAGTCTGGCCGTGGCCGCCGCCACCCTGGCCGCCGCGGCCGCCTTCCAGCCCCTGCGCCGCCGGGTCCAGAGGTTGGTCGACCGGCGCTTCAACCGCCGCCGCTACGACGCCGCCCGCATCGTGGAGGCGTTCGCGGCCGGGCTTCGAGCCCAGGTCGACCTGGACGCCCTGCGGGTGGAGCTGCTGGGCGTGGTCGACCAGACGATGCAGCCGACCCGGGCCTCGCTGTGGCTCCGCCCACCGGCGGCCCCACGGCCGCGGTAAGGGGTGGAAGCAGCAGGACCCCAGACGATGCTCGCCCAGTCAACCCAACACCCAAGACCCTGTAAGAATCCCGTCCGGGAGGTCACCGTGAGCAATGTGCACGGGCACGAGGCGCTGGTCGGGGCCTGGCAGCTGCGCTCTTGGGAGAACCAGGCCGATGACGGCCGGGTCACCTACCCGATGGGCACCGACGCACTCGGCTCCCTGCTCTACACCGCCGACGGCCGCTTTTCCGTGCTGATCTCGCGGGCGGGCCGCGTTCGGTTCGCCGCTGGCGACCTCCTCGGCGGGACCACCGAGGAACAGGCCCGGGCGGTGGAGGGCTCTGTGGCCTACGCGGGCCGCTACAGCTTCCATGGCGACCGCGTCGTGCATCACGTGGAGCTGTCGCTGTTTCCCAACTGGGTTGGGACCGACCAGGAGCGGTCGGTCGAACGCACCGGGGATCGGCTGACCCTCAGCGCCAGCCCACTGCTGTTGGCGGGCACCCAGCAGGTGCCCCGCCTGGTCTGGGAGCGGGTCGACCCCTTTCCCGGGGCCGGCTACTGGTTGGCGGCCGCAAGAGGCAGGCACCCAGAACTCCGTCAGGTCGGTGAGTGGGTAGGCTGGGGTCGGGCCAGCGTCAGCTGTGCTTCCTCGGCCAGCGGGCGCCAGCGAGCGATGCGGTCTCGGGCCCACAGCAGCGACCGCTGGTCGCCACAGCGTTCGGACCAGCCGGCCAGGCAGGCCTCCACCATGGGGCGGCTCCACAGCACACCGAGGACCTCAACCGGGTCCTTGGCTTGGTCCGGCTCCGACAGCTCCATGGCGTACAGTTCGCCGGTGGTTGGGACCCAGGCGAGCCGGTAGGCCGGGACCGGTGCGAACTCTCGCCACAGGCTGCCGTACGGCACCTCGGGGGCGTCGGCGCGCTGGGGATCGGAGGCGTAGAACTCCTCCAGCGTCAGTTCCTTCTGCACCGTTCAGCCACCTCCGCAAGCTCCATGGCTTGTCGAGTGTGTGCAGGTCTTAGCCCGCCAGAAGAGAGATCGGTTGTGTCCGTCGATCGCTGTAGAGGTCGTGGCCGTGGCGGGACGCTCAAGCATCCATCCATCACCGTGTAGCCTGCCCGGCTCGCGCCGCGACCTAAACCTTCAGCGAGCCTCGAAGCCGGGGCAGCTGGCTGCTCCGGGGAGTTGTGACGATCTCAGGCCAGGGCGGACAGCAACCGCCGACAGCAACGAGGAACCTCGGAGGGAGGCCGCTGGAGCCCCCTCTGCATCGTCGTCCTGGCGGGCGGTCTACCCGCCGGTTCGTCCCGGTTGCTGCCCCGTTGCTGCCTGACGAGCTGGTGTCAGGGTACGAAAGCAAGAGGCCGGGTCCTGAAACCCGGCCTGACCTGCAGTGTTATGTGGTGGGCGCGACAGGGTTTGAACCTGTGACCTCTTCCATGTCAGGCCATGCCCGCCCCTTCGCGAGGTCCGTCGCCGCCTGGCATGGCACCACGTCAGCCCTGCTCAGGAGGGTTACAGAACCGGGCACCGCAGTGTGAC
>JASLBL010000008.1 GCA_030146615.1 Actinomycetes bacterium | reverse complement strand
CCCGGCCTCCTCCTGCTCCGACAACCAACAGGCGGTCGCCCGCAGGAGCCGCAGGGCAGAAGGCGAATCTGATCCGCGTGCTCAAGGCAACAGTGAAGGGCCCAGGCGCGGCTCCCAGCACCCGGCTTATCAACGGCCTCCGACGACCAAGGACATCCGGCGTCAGCGGGCAACCGCCCCGATTTTCACCCAGGAACGGGCGCCTCCCATAGGGCGGCACCGCCGCTTATCAGCAAAATGCAGGGAACCGCTGTGCGGAAGGCCGTTTCCCCAGGTCACGCTCGACCGTAGTGGCCGAAGTTATGTGCTCTCATCGCGTCCAGTTATGTGCTCTCGTCCTTCACCGCGATCCTGCGCTCCTCGGTCCACCTCTTCCCTGCTATAGCACGCCAAGGACCAGGTTGACGAGGAGGGCGACAGCATCCAGGAGGCGAGCAGTATGCCGAGCGCGACCGGAAGGCAGCAGCCCTAGACCCGTACCTCGGGGTCGTTCGTCGATGGACTCAAGCTACCGTAGGCGGCGTCGGTAGGGGGTCCGCCCGTTCGGCTGTCTGAACCTGTGCCGCGACGCCGCCTACCGGACAAGCCAACACGGCCGTAAGGGAGCAACCCACCCAGGCCGGCTACCTTAGATTTCACCGGCGCGGACGTGCCGGAGACCAGGTGCCCGGTAGCCCGGCCAACGCTCCATCGTCAGTGACCTGCTGACGATCTCACCGTGCTGTGGACTGGTGCGGACCAGCGTCGTGATCGGCTAGCTGACCCGGGATCGCCGCTGTGGTGGCAGCCTTGGGTCGTGTTCCCTCTTGTCGGTCGCTGTCTTGAGGAACCGCAACATGAGCGAGGCGACAAGCCGCGGATCATCAGAAATCGGGACGTGGCTCAGGCCGGGCAGCCATCGCAGCTGGGCGTGGCGCACGAAGGCGAGGAACCGAGGGCTCTGCATGCTGACCAACGGGTCGTTGGTCCCCTGCATGAAAAGGACCGGGCAGGTGATCCGATCCAGTCGCGTCGGGACATCGACCATGGCCGCATGGACGGTCCCGTGAAATCCCGGCGCCTGGGCGAAGTCCAGCAGCAGTTGCCGGGCATCGGCGGCGGGCAGCTGCCAGGGACGGCTCCGTTCCATGGCAAAGAACAGCGACCGTCCGGCTCCCGTGGCGGCCACTGGAGTGGCGATGGGGGCGAGCAGGGTGGCTAGGGCTCGTCCGCTCAGTAGTGCCGCCGCTTGGTGGACTCGCTCCAATGGGGTGCCCAACCCGTCGGGGGCGATCGCGATGACCGACAAGGTCCGGCCCCGGGTGGCGAGCTCGAGGGCGACCCGGGCCCCAAGGGAGTACCCGGCGACGTGGAACTGGGCAACGCCAAGCCGGTCCAGCTCGTCTTGAACGGCATCCGCCAGGGCCGCCGCGGTGGGCGTAACCCCTGCGGGAAGTCCGGGGGAGTGTCCGAAGCCGGGAAGGTCGATCGCGATGACGTCGTAGTCCTTGCTCAGCTCGTCGTGGACCGGTCGCCAGCCGACCACGGACTCTCCCACCCCGTGGAGCAAGACGAGTGGCTCGCCCGCTCCGGTTCGATGACGGGCAAGACGGTTGGTAGGGGGCACAGACAGGCGGGACGCGATGATGTCTCCTCATTGGGGCGGTTGGCGGCGACTTTGTAAGGACCGACGGTGCGCAGCTGCCTGGCAGGTTTCCTCCATGCCAGGGCCTGGTAGCGGCCTGTGCTGTAGTCGTGGGTCCGAGACCGCTCCGATGGCGAGCTCGCTGGATCCGCTGGGTTCGTGGCGATGAAGCAGGTGGTACCTGGGTCGCTTTAGGAGGCGTTCGCGGCTCGGACCGGTGGCTGCCCGTTCGGTGCCGATGCGCCGACGTGATCTGCGGCGGCCTGCCGGAGGATGCGCCGGCGGGCCGGCGGCCAGCCGGCCGGCCTCGGCTCGTCACCGATATCGTCGACTAGGTCGGCGACCGAGTCGACAATCCGCGAGGGCAGGAACGGGAACCGCTGGGCCTCCTCGGCGGTGGTGATGCCGGTCAGGACCAGGATCGTCTGGAGCCCGGCCTCCATCCCGGCCACGATGTCGGTGTCCATCCGGTCACCGATCATCACCGTGGTCTCGGAGTGGGCGTCGATGGCCCGCAGGGCCTCGCGCATCATCAGCGGGTTGGGCTTGCCCACGAAGTAGGGCTTGACCCCGGTGGCCTTGGAGATCAGGGCGGCCACGGCCCCGGTGGCCGGCTGGAGCCCGGCCGGCGAGGGCCCGGTGGGGTCGGGGTTGGTGGCGATGAAGCGGGCCCCGGCGTCGATGAGGCGGATGGCCCGGGTGATCGCCTCGGTGCTGTAGGCGCGGGTCTCCCCCAACACGACATAGTCGGGGTCACGTTCACTGAGCACGTAGCCCCGCTCGTGCAGGGCGGTGGTCAGCCCGGCCTCCCCGATCACATAGGCGCTGCCCTGGGGGCGCTGGCTGTCGAGGAACCGGGCGGTGGCCAGGGCCGAGGTCCAGATGGCCTGCTCGGGGACCTGCAGGCCGGTGGCGGTCAGGCGGGCGGCTAGGTCGCGGGGGGTGTAGATGCTGTTGTTGGTCAGGACCAGGAACCGGTGGCCGCTCTCCTGGAGGCGCTTGATGAACTGGTCGGCCCCGGGGATGAGCCGTTCCTCGTGGACCAGGACGCCGTCCATGTCCATCAGGTAGGTCTCGATCGTTCGCTGGGTGGTCATGAGAGATAACTCGCTTCCGGTATGGAGAAACAGGGTGCCGCTATCGCCGGCTGGCCACGATCAGCTGATTGCGCCAGCGGTGCTCGCGCCCGCTCAGGGCTTGGGTCATCCCTGGACGTGGAGGCGGCCCGACCCGCGTGCGACACGCAGAGCCGGGCCACCGCCGCTGGCGGTCGAGCCGCAGTTACTTGGAGTGCTGGCGTAGGGCGGCGATCAGCTCGTCCTTGCTCATCGCCGAGCGGCCTTCGAGCTGCAGCTCACCGGCCCGCTCCCGGAGCTCCTCGAGGGTGCGCTCCTCATAGGTGCGCCGGTCCGGCGTGGGCTCCTGCGTGGCCGCGTCGTTCTTGGCCGATCGTTGCTTGCGGTGGTTGCGGAGTGCGGCGATCAGCTCATCCTTGTTCATCGAGGAGCGGCCTTGGATCTGCAGCTCGCCCGCCCGCTCCCGGAGCTCGTCAATGCTGCGCTCCTCGTAGGTACGCCCGTCGAACTTGCGGTTCTGCTTGGGCGACGCAGCCTTCGGGGTGTCCCCTGTTGGGGCCTGCGGCTGCTCCGGGTCCTGCTGCTCCCGCTCAGCTCGGCGGAGGCGCTCGTCGACGGTGGTCTCGACGGCTGCCACCGCGGTGTCGACGGTCTTCAGGGCGGTGTCGACCTGGCGGGTGGCGGCACCAGCCTGGGTCAGGGCGAGCTGGCGCTGGACGGCGAGGGTCTGCTCGGCGACGTCGCCGCCGCCGTAGACCGCGCCTTCGAC
>JASLBL010000001.1 GCA_030146615.1 Actinomycetes bacterium | reverse complement strand
CGACTCCGACGCGGCGTTTCTTCGTGCAACGCGGCCGGCGTATGAGGCCATCACGCCGACACTGCGCGTCGTGGATCTCTTTTCCGGCTTTGGTGGGTTGTCACTTGGAGTGGCGGAGGCCGCCCGTCGAGTAGGCCTTGGGATCGACATCCCGCTCGCGGTCGACCTGGACCAGGACGCCGTCGCTGTGTACGGCGCGAATTTCCCGGAGCCGACGTTCGCCTTGGGCGTGTAGAGGAGTTGATCGATGGCCGATCGAGATCTTCGTGGACCACACCGGCCCGATGACCAAGAGCGTCACCGACAATGCCGTGCTGCTGGAGGTCATCGCGGGTGACGACGGCTACGACTCCCGCGTCAGGGCGCCGAAGGTGCATCCCTACTCTCGTGTGCTCGGGGACACGGTGAAAGACCTGAGGATCGCGGTCGTGAAAGAAGGCTTCGACCGCCCAGCCTCCGAGCAGGCCGTGGACAAGAAGGTCTACGCCGCCGCCAATCGCTTCGCCGGGATGGGGGCTCGGGTGGAGGAGGTCTCCATTCCCATGCAGCTGGCCGCCCCGGCGATCTGGACTCCCATTGTGGTGGACGGCCTCACGCATCCACGACAGCCGCCAGAACGACCCCAACCCGATCATCTGGCAGCCCGGCCAGGACTACCGCGCCGCCCAGGCCATCCAAGCCGCCCGCATCCAGCGCACCCTCACCCGCCAGGGCCCGGAGCGAATCGGCCCCGAACGCTAAAGCAACGCGAGCAAGGAGCACATGAACATGGCAGCGGACAACCACACCACCATCGTCGGCAACCTGGTCGAGGACCCCGAGGTCCGCTTCACCAACAACGGGATTGCCGTGGCCAACCTACGGGTCGCGGTCACCCAGAGGGTCCAGCAGGACGGCCAGTGGCGCGACGGCGAGACCAGCTTCTTCAAGGTCAACGTGTGGCGCGGCCAGGCCGAAAACCTGGCCGACTCCCTCAGCAAGGGCGACCGGGTCATAGTCACCGGCCGACTACGGCAGCGCAGCTGGGAGACCCCCGACGGCGAGAAGCGCTCGGTCACTGAGTTGGAAGCCGATGAGGTCGGGGCCTCCCTCAAGTGGGCCACAGCCAAGCTCGAGCGCACCAGCCAGCGCGGCAACGGCGAGCGAAACAGCGGGAGGGAGCGGGTCGACGAACGCGGCGGCGACTTCAGCGACGCCCCCCCATTTTAAGCAACCGTCCCTTCAGTGCCCTCGGCGCGCGCCGAGGGCACTGAACTTTGAGGCCAATCCGGGGGACGAAGCGGATCGGAGCGACCTATCCCTATAGGTGCTTTGAAGGTTTTGCGGCTCTACGCCATAAAACAGGGGAGCGGCCTCGCACCCTTGCATTCCGATGGCGCCGGCCTCCGGAGGAGGTTCCGCCACCCAATACGACTCCCTTTCCGTAATGGGCGGTTGCGTCCGTGTGGTGCGGAGCAATCGCGACTCTTGCCTACTGCGCGCCAGTTGGAAGCTCCAGTGAACACGCGATGCCCAGCCAACGCTTGACTTGGTACTCCTAGGAGCGAAGCAAGGACCGTCCCACCACCCACAGGTACCTCTGCGGCTAACTCCCGAGGGGAGCTCATGTTCAGGCTACGAACCAGGCTGGCCATCGCCACGGCGATCGCCCTCATGGGAGGGGCCTGGCTGCTGCCAGGCCTGGCCCTGGCCGCCAACCCACCCGGCAACAACGGCACCATCAAGCTCGACGCCACGCCTTTCGACCGTCACCCCGACAACGAACCCCACGTCGGCTGCACCTTCCAGGTCGACTTCTACGGCTACGACCAAGGCGACCTGGACGCCCAGGTGACCTTCGAAGCCCACCCGCCGACCCTGCGGGAAGGCGAGGACCAAGTGCTGTTGACCGACACCATCTTCATTGGTGAGGACGACAACAGCGGCGGCGGCAGCGAGGCCGGGCTGGACGCCAGGCGGACCTACCGGCTCGACTTCACCGGCATCAGCCCGCACCCGGTCCAGGGCTTCCATGTCAAGCTGACCATCAACGCCGAAGGCTCCCAGGGCGGCGACGTCAAGCACAAGGTGTTCTGGGTCACCGGCTGCAAGCCCGGCTATCCCGGCTACGCCTCCTAACCCCCACCGCGTTGAACTGAGAATTGACCGACGGACCCGGCCGGCAGGAGCAGGACCCTCACGACTCCTGCCGGCCGGGCACGGCTGCGACACCGCCCTTCCGCCAACACCAGGCCGGCTGGTACACGGCGTTCGGTAGCGCCGGTCAAGTCGCCGAGATCAAGATACGGCTGGTCGGCCGCACCACCTCGCAGATGGGCCAGGGAGGCGCTGCGCTCAGCTTGGTTCTCTTGGGCCCTGCCGGCTCGGGCCTTGGCTACAAGCGCCGTCGGCCAGGGGCGTAGCGGCTGGCGACCAGGGCCACCCCGGCGGCGGCCAGGGCCACCTGGATGAGAAGCTCGATCCAGTCGATCCCGCGGGTGGCGCCGACGCCGAGGGCGTTGGCGATGAAGGTTCCGATGAGGGCGGCGACGATGCCGATCAGGATGGTCAGCCAGATGGGCATGTCCTGGCGGCCGGGAAGCACCAGCCGACCCAGAGCCCCGATGATGAGGCCGACCACGATGGCGCTGATGATGAGTCCGAGCATGTTGTCTCCTTAAGGGGTGGGGTCGGAGCGGGGCGGTGCCCCATGGCGGCACAGTTCATGCCTGCGGCCGCGACGAGGGCACCTGCACGCTTCTAGCGAGGCCAGCCATACCGACGAAGCGAGCAGCGTAACCGCCACACGTCGATGCTTGACGGATCTGGTCGGTAATTTGCCAACAGCGAGGAGGCGGGCGGCTCCCGCCGGGGGGGCCAAACGGGAGACCGCCCGCGTCTTGCACGACATTACATTCGGTCACTCCAGCAAGAACGTCCAAGTCTCTCAAGACGCTACAGTGGCGCGCACCTAGCCTCGTTTGGGGATAGGGCTAGACGGTGACGCGCAGGATCCAGAGGCCGGTGTTCATGTCGCTGGCCAGCACCAGGTCCCGGTCGGCGTCGTAGTACACCCCCCACACCTGGGGCATCTGGGACAACACACCCCGCTGGGGTGGCTTGACCGGGTTGTGGCCGGCCGGCGGCACGAAGTAGGCGAGCTCGGTGGGGCTGGTCGGGTCGCTCACATCCAGCACCCGGACCCCGTCCGAATACCAGGAGGCATACAAGGTGGTGCCGACGAGCAGCGGGTTGTGGATCGAGTAGTCGCCGGCCCCCACCGCGCCAGTGCCGAGTGAGTTGGGGGTCCGGTACTCGCCGATCTGGACCGGGTCGGCCGGATCCGAGAAGTCGTACACCCGCAGGTACCCATAGCCCCGCTCGATGTCTGGGCCGGAGTTCTTGCAGAAGTCCTCGTCGGCGGTGAACAGCAGTCGTCGGGCGTCGTCGTAGCTGGAGGAGTGGGCGTCGCCGTCCTCATCGGGAGCATAGTCGGTGTCCCCCAGCAAGACCGGGTTGGCGGGGTCGGTCACGTCCAGGGCGACAAAGCCGCTGTCCCAGTAGGCGACAAACACCGTCTTGCCGTCGGCCGAGGGCTCGGCGCTGTGGCCGTACACCGGGTCGGGGTCACACCCCTGGCCGGGGCCGAGGGGGCCGCCGGCGTCATGCAGCACGCCCCA
>JASLBL010000528.1 GCA_030146615.1 Actinomycetes bacterium | reverse complement strand
CGTGCCCTCCGGGATGTTCCAGCCCTTCATCCCGGGCGAGTCCGCCGACCTCCTGGAAGGGCAGTTTTCGGTGTTCGCGACGGTGGTCCGCGAGTTCGTGGAAGAGCTTTATGGCGTCGAGGAGCTGGAGACGGGCGACGGCCGGGTCGATCCGCAGGCGATCTACCGGCGCCGGGAGGCCCGCCTGCTCAGCGACATGCTGGAGCATGGCACTGCCGCTCTGCTCTACACCGGCGTGGGGGTCAACCTGTTGGCGTTGCGCCACGAGATCTGCACGGTCCTGGTAATCGACGATCCTGGCTGGTATGAGCGCGAGTGTGGCGAGCTTCGGATCTGCGACGAGTACCTCCAGCAGTGCGAGCAGACCGACCTGCTGCCAGACCAGCGGTGGGTGCAGCTCATCAGCCTGGACCGCCACGGCCTGGAGATGGAGCCGAGATGGCGGGACGCCCTCAGCGCCCGCAACGTCGTCGCTCCCGGAGCGGCCGCTGTCGACTTGGGCCTTGTGGTCGCCCGAGCGGTCATCTCGTGACCTCAGCGGAGTAGGCACAAGGCGGCCGTCGCGTCGTCGCTGCGCTTGTATCGCGGCCAGCGAGTGCCTGTCGGGTCGGCGTCCTCGACCTCACGGACCCGCGAGATGACGTGCGCGGGTCCGTGCTGCTGCATGCTGTCCAGGAGCTCCGGCCAGTCGACCACCGCGTAGAGGTCGACCAGGCAGGAGACGCCGTCGCTGAGCAGGGCTGCGCGACGGACCTGGTCGAGCGGCCGAGATCCAGTGACCGCCTGATAGGCAGCCGACGGCTTGGCGCCAGCGACCCAGTAGCCGCCGGGTTGGTTACGGTGGCGCCGCTGTGCCGCAACAAGTTCTTGCACCCGGTCCTGGTGCGCTGGCGACCCGATGGGCTGCTCACGAGTGGCCCGGTGCTCCTGCTGCGCGAATTCTTCGACGCGGCGGTCGGTGAGGACCGTCAGACCCGATGGGCCGTCCAGCAGAATCACGGAGTCGAACAGGAGCAGGTACTCGACACGCTGTTCATGCTCTCGCAAGACCGCCAGCGACGATGACGGCGTGCCCGGGTGCTCCAGGTCACAGGTGTGGGCGTGGCTGTCGGCCACCCTCGTGATGGCACCGGCCACAAGATCCTTCAGTGGCTCATCGCAGGCAGTCGTCGCCGCACTCACCACCTGTGTACCCAGGTGAGCGACGAACCACGGTGTGCCATGTACGCAGCCTGTGCCCAACGCGGGTGGCGCCGACAGCCCGTCGAGGACGACGGCGACGCTGGGACTCGCCGTCACGAAGTCCTCATTTGGCCTGCTCATGGAGCCTGGCCGACTAGCAAACGACACCTCCACGCCGTCCACTTCCTCCTCTGTTCCCCGGTCGGCCGCCAGGTCGGACAGCGGGCCACGTTGCATGACTGCGGCCATTTTCTTTCTCGCGGTTTTCTCCAACGGTCAGAGCTGATCGGCGCTGAATGCTATTAGCACACCGCAAACCTAGACAGGCGGAGGAGGCGCCATAGCACCCGCAGCAAGCGGGCGGCCCCGACGCAGCCGCTAACTGCGCCGGGGCCAGACACCCCAGCGGAACCCCTGGAAAGGAACCTCTGAGATGCGCGCCAAGCGTACCTCTTCAACCTTGCCGTCCACGAGTGGTGAGCAGGGCCTTTCCCCAGCAGAGCGGAGCCTGCGGGCCCGGCTGGCGGCCCACTCGATGCATGCCCGCCACGACGCCCGGGATACGACCACGGCGGCCCGGGCGGCGTTCCTGGCCCGCTTCGAGGCCGAGGTCGACCCCGATGGCCTCCTCTCCCCCGAGGAGCGGCGCCGGCGGGCCGAGCATGCCCGCCGGGCCTACTTCACCCGCCTGGCCCTGGCCTCGGCCAAGGCCCGCCGGACCAAGCGCTCGGGTGGTGCGGCCGCGTGAGCGCGGTCAAGCGCTGCCCCCGGTGTGGCCGGGTTCGGCCGGCCGGGGAGTTCTATCGGCGCCGCAGCGGCCGGCTGTCGTCCTATTGCCAGTCCTGCCAGCGGGCCGCCGCCCACCTCGCCCGGAAGCGGCGCCGGCACGACCCGGCCGCCGCCGAGCGGCTGCGGGCGGTCGATCGGTCCCGCCAGCGCCGCCGCCGGCACCTGGGCGGGGAGGGTTCCAGCGGTGGTGATGCCGCATGAGCCGGCCGACTGCTGGTGCGCTGGTGCGCCGCTCCCTGGCCACCGGCACCCGGGTCGCGGTCAGCTACCTGGGCGCCGACTTCCTGGCCCACTCCCGGGTCGGCCGGGTGGTCGCCATCGAGGGCAGCCGCTTCACCCTGGCCTACCAGGACCCGGCCGGGACGACCCGGCGGGCCCGCTTTGACCTGGCCAACCCGGATGACGTGCTGGCCGTGGAGGCGGCCCGATGACCGCCCCGGGCCGCGGCGGCGGCGGACTCACCCCGGCCGAGCTGCGCCTGGTCGAGGAATACCTGTGGGTGCTGGACTTGGTGTCCCGCTGCGCCATGGGGATCGAGCGGGCGGACTGGTTCTATCTGTACGACAAGGCCGGCGACCTGGCCGACGCCGCCGCGCGGCTCAGTGCGGTCGCCCACGACGCCTACCAGGCAGCCACCCAAGGCCGCGGCCCTCGACCCGAGGCTATCGGGGCTGCGGTGGCCTGGCAGGGCCGCCACTACCGGGCCGGCCGGCTGCTGCACCCGGCCCAGCCCAGGCGGCGGCGATGACCGGCCCCCTGCCGGCACATCACCGCCACCAGGATCGCCTGACCGCCACGGCGCTACCCGGCCGGGCGGGCGCGGCGGCCGGTGTCCCAGCGCCGTATCTGGTGCTGGACCTCGGCCGGGGTTGTGATCCGCACCAGGCCCGCTGTCGCCGCTGCCGCTGGCGCAGCCGCTGGCGGACAACGGCCGCCCAGGTGTGGGCCGAGTACGACCGCCACCAGGTGGCCGCCCACGGCCGGGGTCGCCGCCTGGCCTGGCGTGGCCGCCGGCGGCTGCTGGCCAGGTGGGAGCGGTGAGGCCAAGGCCGCCGGGCTGGGGCTCCCAGCCTCCCCCGCACCTGTCTCCGCGGCGGCCGGAGCTGGGCGGGGTCGCGGTGCTGGTAGTGGTGACGGTCCTGGCCGCCCTAGCCGCCCCCCACGCCCGGAC
>JASLBL010000642.1 GCA_030146615.1 Actinomycetes bacterium | reverse complement strand
TGGATCATGACCGCCTTCAGCTTCAAGGCGAAGGACCGGCGACGGGCCATCGACTGGTACCCCGGCGAGGCCTACCTCGACTACATCGGTGCCGACGCCTACAACTGGTACAACTGCCGGCCCGGGACCAGCAACCCCTGGAACTCGCTGGAGCAGCTGGTGAACCCGGTGCGCCTGTTCGCCCAGGGCAAGGCCATCGAGGGCATCATGATCCCCGAGTGGGCCTCGACCGAGGACCCGGCCCAGCCCAATCGCAAGGCCCAGTGGATCAACGACGCCCGGGCGCTGTTCAAGAAGCCCGGCTGGGAGGGGTTCAAGGGGGTGCTGTACTACAACAAGACCTCCAAGTACCCGAACTGCCGCTGGTTCGTCGACTCCAGCCAGGCGTCGCTGACCGCCTTCTCGGGCATGGCCAACGACGTCTACTACACCAGGGACGAGCCCTGAGCATGGTCTAGCTTCCGGGCCCTGGGCGTGGTTACCTCTCGGTAACCACTGCAGCCAGGGGGTCCGGATGGGTGTGCTCGGGAGCCGGCTCGACCCGACCTCGGACGCCTACCGGGCCAACCGGGCCGCGAACCTCGAGCTGCTGGCCGAGCTGGACCGGCTGCTGGCCCAGGCCAGGGCGGGCGGCGGCCAGAAGTACGTCGACCGGCACCGGGCCAGGGGCAAGCTCCTGGCCCGGGAGCGGGTCGAGCTGCTGCTCGACCGGGACGGGCCGTTCCTGGAGCTGTCGCCGCTCGCCGCCTGGGGGACCGACTTCCCGGTGGGAGCCAGCGGCGTCACCGGCGTCGGGCCCGTGGCCGGGGTCGAGTGCGTGGTCACGGCCAGCGACCCGACCGTCCGCGGCGGGGCCACCAACCCGTTCGGGCTCCGCAAGACCCTGCGGGCGATGGAGATCGCCGAGCGCAACCGGCTGCCCCTGCTCCAGCTGATCGAGTCCAGCGGCGCCGACCTGCCCACCCAGTCGCAGATCTTCATCCCCGGCGGGGCGGTGTTCCGCAACCTGACCCGGCTGTCCCGGGCCGGCATCCCCACCGTGGCCCTGGTCTTCGGAAGCTCCACGGCCGGCGGGGCCTACGTCCCCGGCCTGTCCGACCACACGATCATGGTCAGGGAGCGGGCCAAGGTGTTCCTCGGCGGCCCACCGCTGGTCAGGATGGCCACCGGCGAGCAGGCCACCGACGAGGAGCTGGGCGGGGCCGAGATGCACGCCCGCGTCTCCGGCCTGGCCGACCAGCTCGCCGACGACGAGCACGACTGCATCCGGCTCGGCCGCGAGGTGATCGCCAACCTGGGCTGGCACAAGCTCGGCCCGGGCCCGACCCGGCCCGCCGACGAGCCGATGCACGACCCGGAGGAGCTGCTCGGCCTGGCCCCGGTCGACCTCAAGGTCCCCGCCGACGTCCGCGAGATCCTGGCCAGGGTGGTCGACGGCTCCCGGTTCTCGGAGTGGAAGCCGCTGTACGGCACCAACCTGTGCTGCGGCTGGGCGTCGGTCCACGGCTACCCGGTCGGGGTCCTGGCGAATGCCGGCGGGGTGCTGTTCTCCGAGGAGTCCAACAAGGCGGCCCACTTCATCCAGCTCGCCAACCAGGTGTCCACGCCGCTGCTGTTCCTCCAGAACACCACCGGCTACATGGTCGGCAAGGCGTATGAGCAGCGGGGGATCATCAGGGACGGGGCCAAGATGATCAACGCCGTGGCCAACTCGACCGTGCCCCACCTAACCCTGATCCTGGGCGCCTCCTACGGCGCCGGCGGCTACGGCATGGCCGGCCGGGCCTATGACCCGCGGTTCCTGTTCACCTGGCCGGCCTCCAAGTCGGCCGTGATGGGCCCCGAGCAGCTCGCCGGGGTCATGTCGATCCTCAACCGGGCCTCGGCCGCCAACGCCGGCCGCCCCTTCGACGACGACGCCGACCGCTCCATGCGCACGGCCGTCCGCGACCACGTCGAGGCCGAGTCCCGCGCCCTGTTCAACACCGGCCTGCTGTACGACGACGGCATCATCGACCCCCGCGACACCCGCACCGTCCTCGGCATCGCCCTGTCCGCCTGCCACTCCGGGGAGGTGAAGGGCACGAACGGCTACGGCGTGTTCCGGATGTGATCACCAGGCTGCTGGTCGCCAACCGGGGCGAGATCGCCACCCGGGTCCTGCGGACGGCAAGGGCCATGGGCATCGCCACCGTGGCCGTCTTCTCCGACCCCGACCGCGACGCCCCCTTCGTCGCCCAGGCCGACGAGTCCGTCCCCCTCGGCGGCGCCACCCCGGCCGACTCCTACCTGCGCGCCGACGCCATCCTGGACGCCGCCAGCCGGACCCGCGCCGACGCCATCCACCCTGGGTACGGGTTCCTGTCCGAGCGGGCCGACTTCGCCGAGGCGGTCCTGGCCGCCGGGCTGCGCTGGGTCGGCCCGCCCCCGAAAGCCCTGGCCGCCCTCGGCGACAAGCTCGAAGCCCGACGGGTGGCGTCGGAAGCGGGGGTTCCCGTCCTGCCGGGGGTGGCGGTGGCGGGGTCGTCTGCGTTCGGCGGGGCGCCCGGCCAGGCTGTTCCCGCCGGGGCCCACGCGCCCGCCGGGGCCGCCGGGTCCTTGGCCGCCGCGGCGGATCAGATCGGCTACCCGCTGCTGGTCAAGGCGGCCCACGGCGGTGGCGGCGTCGGCATGCGGGTCGTCCGTGACCCGGCCGCCCTCCCGGAGGCCGTCGATGCGGCCCGCCGCCAGGCCGCCGCCGCCTTCGGCGACGACACCGTCTTCCTCGAACGCTGGCTGGAGTCTCCCCGCCACGTCGAGGTCCAGCTCCTCGCCGACGACTTCGGCCACATGGTCCACCTGTTCGAACGCGAGTGCTCGATCCAGCGCCGCCACCAGAAGCTGATTGAAGAGTCCCCCTCGGTGGCCGTCGGCCCCGACCTGCGCCACCGCCTCGGCGAGGCCGCCCTGGCCGTGGCCCACGCCGTCGGCTACGTCGGCGCCGGCACGGTCGAGTTCCTCCTCGCCGACGACGGTTTCTGGTTCCTCGAGGTCAACCCCCGCATCCAGGTCGAGCACCCGGTCACCGAAGCCGTCGCCGGCCTCGACCTGATCCGCCTCCAGCTCCTCGTGGCCAGCGGGGAGCCGCTCCCACCAGAGGCCCGGCACGTCGAGCCCCGCGGCCACGCGATCGAAGCCCGCCTGTACGCCGAGGACCCGACCGCGGGGTTCCTCCCCCAGACCGGCATCCTCCACCGCTTCCGGGTCGGGGGAGTCGTGGCCGCGGGATCGAGGGAGGGCTCGGGAACTGGAACCGGGGATGCTGGGGCCTGGGGCGCCTCGGCGTCGGGACCCGGTGGGCGGGGCGTGCGGGTTGATGCTGGGGTGGGGGATGGGTCGGTGGTGGGAGTGCACTACGACCCGCTACTGGCCAAGGTGATCGCCCACGCTCCGACCCGCCTGGAGGCGGCCCGGCTACTGGCCTCGACGCTGGCCGGCGCTCACATCCACGGCATCGTCACCAACCGCGACCTGCTGGTCGGGATCCTCCGCTCGGAGGCGTTCCTCGCCGGCGACACCGGCACAGGGTTCCTTGGCCAACACTCTCCGGCCGAGCTGACCGCGGGCGGTGGGTCGGCCGACCCGTCGAGCGTTCACCTGCATGCCGCCGCCGCCGCCGCACTCGCCGCCCAGGCCGCTCGCCGAGCCGCTGCCACCATCTACCCGGCCGTCCCCTCCGGCTGGCGCAACAACCCCTCCCAGCTCCAGCAGATCGCGCTGACAGTCGGGCCGGGTCCGGCAGCCGTCCCAGTCGCCTACCGCTTCGACCGCACCGGAACCCTCGAGGCCCTGGAGATCGACGGCAGCCCGCTCCCCGGGCCACGCCTGTGGGCCTGCACTCCCGACCTGGTCGACCTGGAGGTCGACGGCGTCCGCCGGCGGTTCGAGGTCCACCGGGTCGGCGACACGATCTACATCGACAGCCTCCTCGGCCACACCGAGTTCCACGAGCACCCCCGTTCGAGGGCAGGCTTGCGGATCGACTCGGGACCGTCGGAGTCGAGGGCGTCCCGGGAACCCGACGCCGACCCGGCGGAGCCGATGGTGTCGCCGTTGCCGGGGATTGTTCGGCGGGTGGCGGTCCGGGTCGGGGAGCGGGTCGGGGCCGGGGCCGTGGTGGTCGTGGTGGAGGCGATGAAGACCGAGCACCGGATCGCGGCCCCACGGGCTGGAACGGTGCGGCGGGTGCTGGTCGCCGAGGGTCAGGAGGTGGCCGCCGGGGCCACGGTGATCGAGCTCGAAGGGGCCGCCGATGAGTGAGGCGGTCACCTACGCGCTCGAGGACGGTGTCGTCTGGCTGCTGATCGACCGGCCGGAGGCGCGCAACGCCATCAACCGGGCGGTCGCCGACGGGCTCTGGGCGGGCTTCCGGCGGTTCGAGGAGGACCCGGGGGCGGCCGTCCTGGTGCTCACCGGAGCCGGGGACGCCTTCTGCGCCGGGGCGGATCTCAAGGAGATGGCCGAGCTCGGCCTGACCGTGCCGCCGCGCGACATGGCGCCCAGCCTCGGACAGAACATCCAGGTGACCAAGCCGGTGATCGCGGCGGTCAACGGGCCGGCGTTCGGCGGCGGGTTCCTGCTGGCGCAGATGTGCGACCTGTGCGTCGCCGGGACCTCGGCCCGGTTCGCGATCACCGAGGCGCGCTGGGGCCGCGGGGCGCCGTGGGCGGCGCCGCTGCCCTGGCTGGTCCCGCCGCGGGTGGCGATGGAGCTGCTCCTGACCGGGGAGCCGATCGACGCCCACCGCGCCTACGAGCTCGGGCTGGTCAACCGGGTCGTGCCCGACCCGGAGCTACGCTCGGAGGCCGGCCGCCTGGCCCGGCGCATCGCCGACAACGCGCCGCTGTCGGTCCGGGCCGCCAAGGCCATGGTCCACGCGACCGCGGGCCGCGGCCTCGACGAGGCGGTGGAGGAGGGCTGGCGCCTGTTCGAGCCCGTCTACCGGAGCGAGGACGCCCAGGAGGGCCCGCGGGCGTTCGCGGAGCGGCGTCCCCCGGTCTGGAAGGGCCGCTGACCGTGGACCCGCTACGCATCGCCAACTGCTCCGGCTTCTACGGGGACCGCCGAAGCGCCCCCAGAGAGCTGCTGGAGGGCGGCCCGATCGATGTGCTGACCGGCGACTACCTGGCCGAGCTGACCATGCTGATCCTGTGGCGCTCGCGCGGCCGCGACCCGGCCAAGGGGTACGCCACCAGCTTCCTCGCCCAGATGGAGGAGTGCCTCGGCCTGGCCGTCGACAAGGGGGTCAAGGTGGTGGCCAACGCCGGCGGGCTCAACCCGGCCGGGCTGGCCGCCGAGCTGTGCGCCCTGGCCGGGAAGCTGGGGCTGGAGGTCAGCGTGGCTCACGTCGAAGGGGACGACCTGCTCGGTCGCCTCGGAGAGCTCCAGGCGGCGGGGGAGCCGCTGGCCCACCTCGACACCGGGATGCCGCTGGCCGAGGCGGGGGTGGCGCCGGTCACCGCCAACGCCTACCTGGGCGCCTGGGGGATCGTGGCCGCGCTGGAGGCCGGGGCCGACGTGGTCGTGTGCGGGCGGGTGACTGACGCCTCCCTGGTCGTCGGGCCGGCCGCCTGGCACTTCGGGTGGGCGGCCGACGACTGGGACCGGCTCGCCGGGGCGGTGGTGACCGGCCACGTCCTGGAGTGCGGAACCCAGGCCACCGGCGGCAACTACGCCTTCCTGGACGAGCTGCCCGGCGCCGACCCGCCCGGGTTCCCGATCGCCGAGGTGGCGGCCGACGGCAGCGCCGTCGTGACCAAGCACCCGGGAACGGGCGGGCTGGTCTCGGTGGGCACGGTGACCGCCCAGCTGCTGTA
>JASLBL010000560.1 GCA_030146615.1 Actinomycetes bacterium | reverse complement strand
GCCGCGGATGTCCTGGTAGCGGGGCGGGGTCATCTTGAGCCGGGCGGGCAGGTTGACCCAGAGCTGGAAGCCGTGGAACAGCCCGCCCCGGACCACGACCTCCTCGGGCGGGGCCTCGATGTGGAGGATCCCGCCGCCGGCGGTCATCCACTGGGTGTCGCCGTCGGTGATCAGGCCGCCGCCGCCGTTGGAGTCCTGGTGCCGGAACACCCCGTCGATCATGTAGGTGACGGTCTCGAACCCCCGGTGAGGGTGCCAGGGCGTCCCCTTGGGCTCGCCCGGGGCGTAGTCGATCTCGCCCATCTGGTCCATGTGCACGAACGGGTCGAGGGTGGCCAGGTCCACCCCGGCGAACGCCCGCCGCACCGGGAACCCCTCACCCTCGAACCCGGTCGGGGCGGTCGTCACCGAGCGCACGGGGCGGTCTGTCGCTGTGGTGTCCACGGCGGGGATGCGTGGCAGGGCCACGGTGTCGGCGCTGATGGCTGGCATGACCGCTCCTCTGGGTGGTGCGAAGCAGGTGGGTGTCGCCCGGTACAAGGATACTTGCGCATGCAACATTCCTACTGATGCTCGATCAGGGCTGGCGCCAGGTCGACGACCGGATCGACACCTGGGTCCGGGCGCTTCCCCGCGGGCGGTGAAATCCGTTCAAGACAGGGCCGGGCCCGGCACCTACCGTTGCTCGCATGTCCAGCCAGCTCCTGGAGGAACAGCGCCGGGCCGTGGACGGCGAGGTGCTCGTCTCGGGGGACGGCCGCTACGACAGCGTCCGGCTGCCGTGGAACCGGACCGTCGACCCCAAGCCCGCGGTGGTGGTCGAGGCCGCCGGCCCGGAGGACGTCCGGGTGGCGGTCCTGGCGGCGCGTGCGCATGGGCTGCCGTTCGCCGTGCAGGCGACCGGGCACGGCACGGTGGTGGCCTGCGACGGCGGGCTGCTGCTCAGCACGGCAAGGACGGGGGAGGTCCAGGTCGACCCGGAGAGCCGCACCGCGACGGCCGGGCCGGGGGCGCTGTGGTCCGACGTGATCGCCGCCGCCGCCCCCCACCAGCTGGCGCCGCTGTCGGGAAGGGCCAACTCGGCCGGCGTGGCCGGCTACACCCTGGGCGGCGGGACCGGCTGGCTGTCCCGCAAGCACGGCTTCGCGGCCGACAGCGTGCTGTGGGCCGAGGTCGTCACCGCCGGCGGGGAGACGCTCACCGCCAGCGCCACCGAGCATCCGGACCTGTTCTGGGCCCTGCGCGGCGGGGGCGGGAACTTCGGGGTGGTGACCAGGCTGCGCTTCAAGCTGTACCCGGTGGCGCAGGTCTACGCGGGCATGTCCTGGCA
This sequence comes from Actinomycetes bacterium, assembly GCA_030146615.1. Classification (GTDB taxonomy): domain Bacteria; phylum Actinomycetota; class CALGFH01; order CALGFH01; family CALGFH01; genus CALGFH01. The sequence goes on along the minus strand of JASLBL010000560.1, from coordinate 1,650 downwards.
CCCGGCCGACCGGGCGGCCGCCGTCCTGGACCGCTACCGCGAGTGGGCCGGCACCGAGCCGGACGAGCTCAACAGCGCGGTTCTGGTGCAGCAGGTGCCACCGCTCCCCGAGGTGCCCGAGCCGTTGCGGGGGCGCGCGTGCTGGCCGTCCGTGCGTTCCACCTGGGGCCGGCCGAGAGGGCCGAGCGGCTGCTCAGGCCGCTGCTGGAGGCCGCCGGGCCGCCGCTGCTGGACCGCTTCGGGCCGGCCGGCTTCGCGGAGGCCAGCCAGGCCGCCGCCGGGCCCCGCTGCCGCCGATGGCCGTGCGGGACCACCTGGACCTGTTCAGGCAGGCGCCCGACAGCGCCCTCGATGCCATCGTCGAGGCGGCCGCCGACCCGGGGTCACCGCTGGCGTTCGCCGAGCTGCGGCACTGGGGTGGCGCCATGGCCCGGCCGTCGCCGGACGCCCGGCCCGGTCGGCCATCCCGACCTGCCGTTCTCGGTCGCCGCGATGGCCCCCTACGACCGAGGCCACCAGCCGGAGCGGGTCGACGCGGCCATGGACCGGCTGGTCGCGGCGCTGCGACCGGGCGCCAGTGGCAGCTCGTTCCTGAACCTCCGACCCGGCCCGGACCGAGACCGCCTACACCGCCGGGAGCTACCGCCGGCTGGCCGGCCTGAAGCGGGTCTGGGACCCCGACAACTTCTTCCACCTCAACCACAACATCCCGCCGGGCTGACCGGCCGCGAGCGAGGGCGCCGCTACTGGGGCGAGCGGGACTGGGGCAGCTTGGCCGAGGCCGGCCTCGCCGACCGCGCGGACGGGGGCGGCACGACCGGCCCGATGTCGCCGTCCGGGGCCTCGTCGAGGTCGACGATCACCGGGGCGTGGTCGCTCGGCCCGCTGCCCTTGCGGGCGTGGCGGTCCACCCAGGCCGCCCGGACCCGGCCGGCCACCGGCGCGGTGGCCAGCACCAGGTCGATCCGCATGCCGAGGTCCCGGTGGAACATGCCGGCCCGGTAGTCCCAGTAGGTGAACACCCGCTCGGCCGGCCAGCGGTCCCGCACGACGTCCCGCAGCCCGAGCGCCTGGAGCTCGGCCAGGGCCGCCCGCTCGGGCGGGGTGACGTGGGTCTGGCCGATGTAGGCCTGCGGGTCGAACACGTCGTTGTCAGTGGGGGCGATGTTCATGTCCCCGCAGACGATCGCGGCCTCCGGGCCGGCCGCCAGCTCGTCCCGCAGCGCGGCCAGCCAGGCCAGCTTGTAGCGGTAGTGGTCGGAGTCCGGCACCCGCCCGTTCGGCACGTACACCGAGTGCACCCGGATCCCGCCGCAGGTCGCGGACACGGCCCGCGCCTCCAGGTGCGGGAAGCCGGGCCCGCCGGCCAGGCCGGGCACGACGTCGTTGAGCCCCACCTTGGAGAGGATGGCCACGCCGTTCCACTGGCCCTCGCCGTGCAGGGCCATGGCGTAGCCGCGCTGGCCGAGCTCCTCGCCGAGCAGCTCGGTGAAGGCGGTGTCGGCGAGCTTGGTCTCCTGGAGGCAGACGAGGTCGGGCCGCCGTTGGTCCAGCCACGGCAGCAGCCGGGGCACCCGCTGCTTGACCGAGTTCACGTTCCAGGTCGCCACTCGCACCAGCCCACCCTAGCCGCGGACGAACCGCCGGTGC
>JASLBL010000551.1 GCA_030146615.1 Actinomycetes bacterium | reverse complement strand
CCTGCCCGGCCGGCGTGGCGCCGGGCAGGCCTGCTCGGCTGTTGTGACTGCGGCGGCGAACCGATCGCCGATATCATCGACCTGCTCGGCGGTGACGATCAGCGGCGGCAAGAACCGCACCACCGCGCCGTGGCGGCCGCCGACTTCCACGATCAGCCCCCGCCGCAGGCACTCGGCCTGGATCCGGCGGGCCAGCGGTCCGTCGGCGGGGCGGGCACCGCAGCCGTCCGGCTCGCCGTGCGGCGTGACGATCTCCACTCCGAGCATCAGCCCGCGGCCGCGCACCTCCCCGATGCAGCCGCTGGTCCGCTGCACCGCCTGCAGCCGCCCGCGCAGGCGGGCGCCCATGCTGGCCGCGTGGGCCGGCAGGCCCTCGGCGACCGTGTGGCGCAGCGCCGCGGCGCCGGCCGCCATGGCCAGCTGGTTGCCGCGGAAGGTGCCGGTGTGGGCGCCGGGGGGCCAGCGGTCCAGCGCCGAGGAGTACACCACCACCGCCAAGGGCAGGCCGCCGCCGATCGCCTTGGACAGCACCAGCACGTCCGGCACGATCCCGGCGTGCTCGACGGCGAATAGCCGCCCGGTGCGTCCCAGCCCGGTCTGCACCTCGTCCACGATCAGTGGGATCCCCCGCTCGGCGGTCAGCCGCCGCATCGCCTGCAGCCACTCCAGCGGCGCGGGAATGCTGCCACCCTCGCCCTGCACCACCTCCAGCAGCATCCCCGCGGGTGGAGTGATGCCGCTCTCGGGGTCGTCGAGCAGCCGCTCGACGTAGCGGGCGCAGGCGCGCTGCCCGGCCTCGCCGCCGATGCCCAGCGGGCAGCGGTAGCCGTTGGGGTAGGGCAGGAAGTGGACCTCCGGCGCCACCCCAGCCAGCGCCGCCTTGACGGCAAGGTTGCCGGTGGCGGCTAGCGCCCCCTGCGTCATGCCGTGGTAGCCGCCCTGGAAGGCCAGCAGGCCCCGCCGGCCGGTGGCGATCCTGACCAGCTTGATGGCCGCCTCGACCGCGTCGGCGCCGCTCGGCCCGCAGAAGTGGATGCGCCCGTCGGTGGCCAGTGCCGGCGGCAGGTGGCCGAACAGCTCCTCGACGAAGGCGTCCTTGACCGGCGTGGCGAAGTCCAGGGTGTGCAGCGGCAGGCCGCAGGCAAGCACCGAGCGGATCGCCTCCAGCACCACCGGGTGGTTGTGGCCGAGGGTGAGCGTGCCGGCCCCGGCCAGGCAGTCCAGGTAGGTGCGCCCATCGGTCGCGGTCACGTGCACCCCCTCGCCACGCACAAGCGCAAGCGGCAGCCGACGCGGGTAGCTGCGGGCGTTGGACTCCCGTCGGGCCTGACGGTCCAGCAGGACGTCAGGCGCCATGGATACGGCAGCGGACATGGGCTCCTTTCAGTAGTATCCGAGGCTGCCTGCCCTGTTCGGCTGCCCAGCCCGGAACCATGCGGGAGCAGCAGATTTAGGCAAGCCTAAGTAGCGCGGGGGATTCTTACCCCAAGGTCTCCACTGCTGTCCAGCATCCGGCCAAAAGCCCCGGAGCGGCCAGACCGGGGCTGTGCAGAAGTGAGACCGAGCCACGACCAAGCCCGCGCCTGGCGAGGACATGGCGCCCGCCGCCCAGCCCACTCTGGTCGTCAATTACCGGATGTCGTTGGCCCGCTGACTCACCTACGAGGGGCTATGCTCGGACTGGCTTGCCGACCGGTTCGCTCACTCCCACTGTCGCTCCCCAACCCGCCGCAGCCGCCGCCATCGGCTCGTGTGTCGCCAGAGCACGACAACGCCTACCGGGCGCGGCTTGGCCCTGTAGGGGGCCTAGTGACTTGGAGGTAGTGGGTGTGGTCGACTGATCCGGCGAGATGGTCGGCGAGCAGCGCGTGGGCGCTGCCGCAGGGGTGTCCTGGTCAGCTGCGCACCTGGAAGCTGGTGCGCATCCCGTTGGTGTAGTGGTTCTCCTTGGTGCCGTCGGCCTCGGTCTCCAGGATGTTGCAGAACAGCGCGTAGCTGCCTGCGGGCAGCTCGAAGGTGCCGGTGCAGGTCTGCTTGGCCGGGAAGGCCTCGATCTCACCGACGAACGCCCCCTCAGGCAGCTTCTCCTCGTCGACGGTGCCGTCGGCGGCCTGCGGCAGGGCCTCGGGGTCGTCGGCGCGGACGACCACCAGCTCATGGGCGTCCTCGCCGGTATTGCGGGCCTCGAAGGTGACGGTGCCGGCGGGCACGTCGGCCCGGGCCGGCACGACCTGCCACTCCTTGAGCTCGACGGCGATGGTGGCGTCGCTTGCGCTGGCGTCGCCCACCGGCTTGCAGGCGGCGGCCGCCTGCCCGGATGCGGTGCCGCTTCCGGACGCGGTGCCGCTGCCCGACCCGGTGCCGCTGCCGCTGCCGCTGGCCTGGGTGCCGTCGACGTTACGCACCCCGGCGCCGTCATCGGACCCGCAGCCGGCCAGCACCAGCGCCACTGCCAGGCCGAGGCCGACCGCAGTCCGGTTCATCCGGTTCCCCACCGGCGCCTCCAAAGTTAGGCTTGCCTAAGTGTTGTCGGTGGGCAGCTTATGCAGCGGCGGTCGCCCTGTCCAGGCCGGTTGGCTGCGGCCGGGCGCCCGGCCTGCGCTCCGTTACAGGTCGGTGCCGAGCAGCTCCAGCAAGTGCTATCCCTGGCCCACCGGCCCGATGGAGTGTTCCGGGTGGCCAGGACCGCCCCGGCCGGACCAACCCACGCAGTCTTCGCGGTAACTGGGACCACGGTGTGGGATCAAGGCAGAGGCCCTTGCGGTGCTGAATGCGGAGGCCTTTGCGGTGCTGAACGAGGACTGGGAAGCAGCCTACTTTGTCGAGAAATGCCTGGACTGCTTCGCCGCAGTCGCCGCCCGCGGGAGCGGTTAGCCGCGCAGCGTTCCCGCTGGCCGTTCGCTCACCGATGGCCGGCTGGTCTGGCCGTCGGGTAACGTGGCGCTCGCCTTGGACCAGGCCCGCGCCCAAGCGGTCATCGTGGCGATCTGGGCTTGCTGGTTGGCCAGCAGCTGCTGGGCGAGCTGGCGAACCTCGGGTGGGGTACCGTCGCGGAGTTCGGCGGCGGCCAGCTTGCTGCCGGCGCGGTGTCGGGCCGTCATCACCTTCACTAACGCCCGGTCGAATTGAGCCTTGCTAACCCGGGACAACCGCTGAAGGTCAGTTTCCTTGCCGTTGCGGGGGCTGTTGTTGGGGGTCGTATGGGGCCAGCCCGCGGTTGGCCAACCATGCTTGGACCTGGGCCAGGTGGGCTTGTACCTGCTGGTTGATGGTGTCGGCCAGCCGGGCCAGCTTCGGGCGGGTGATCCCGTCGCCGGCCAGATCCAGGATCGCGGTCGTCTGCAGCAGGTGGGCGACCATGTGCTGCATGAACCAGACATCGGTCTGCTCGCTGGGCGTGCCCTCATTGGCATTGGCCGTGGTGCAGCTGGCCGCTAGTACCGCGACCAGCAGCCACCATCCAAGTCGGTGTCGCACGATTCCACCCGGGGCCCTTGTGTGCCTGTCTCTAGGTCAAGATCGGCAGCATGGCGACCCAGTGAAGGTGTCGGCGCAGCAGCCGCACCTTGGCAGCAGGAGCTCGGCCGGGCCTAGCAGCCTCTGCCCCTCGGGGGGAGTGGAGCAGCCAGGCCGTGTGGTGCGCTTCGTGCGATTGATGCA
>JASLBL010000533.1 GCA_030146615.1 Actinomycetes bacterium | reverse complement strand
GCCATCTTGCAGGTCTCCCCCAAGACCATCGCCCGCTGGGCCCAACAAGGCCTACTCCCCTGCCAGCGCACCCTCGGCGGCCATCGCCGCTACCCCGAACAAGTGATCCGCGAGCTGGCCACCTCCCTGACCGAGGAGGTGCGCCCCTCATGACCACGCCCCACCCCTCCCCTACCCCAGCTGGGTCGGTGTTGGCCGGTGACCCCCGCATCCTGATTCCCCTGCCTGAGGCGGCTGAGCGGCTGGGGATCTCCCGGTGGCAGGGCTACAAGCTGGCCCGCTCGGGCCGCCTGCCGACCACCCGCCTGGGCGCCCGGGATCTGCACGTGCCGGCGGCGGTGCTGCGCCGCATCGAGCAAGAAGGCCTCCCCCCGACCGAACCGGAGGGGGGTGCGGTGGCATGACCGGCCACGTCGACGAGCTGGCCCGCCATATCCGCCGGCTTGGCAACCATGAGCTCAACGAGCTGCTCCTCCAGCTCCCCAAGCCCCTGTTCGCTGCCCTGGTCGAGCTCGCCCTGGCCCGGCCGCTCCTGCCGGCTGGGCTGGTGCTGCGCTTTGAGCCGGCTCCGGGTGTGGATGGCTGGACCGTCGTGGCCTGTGCCCCTCGCCGTCGGTTGGGTACCCTGACCCGCGACCGCGACTCGAGCGGCCGAGCGGCCTGGCGGGCCTGGACCCGGGCCGGCGACCCGATCCAGATCACCGGCGTGTGCTGGTGGCGGCGTCGTATGGATGCCGGCACGGCCCTAGCCTGGGTGACCCCGGTTAGTGGGGCCCGCTGCCTGGCCCTTGCCGCCCACGTTCGTGCCCTTCCCGACCGGCAGCTGCACGAGTTGCTGGCCAGGCTGCCTCGGGATCGGTTCGACCGGCTGGTGGAGGCGGCCTTCGCGCCTGCGGGGACGGCCGCATGACTGCCACCAAGCGCTGTCCCCGCTGCGGCCAGATGAAGGCGGCGCGGGAGTTCTACCGGCGCCGCCCCGGCCGGCAGCTGTCGGCCTACTGCCAGCCATGCACTCGGGCGGCCTCGCGGGAGGCGCGGCGCCGTCGCCGCCAGGACCCGAGCTCGACAGACCTGTTGCGTGCGATCGATCGGGCCCGCCAGCGCCGCCATCGGATCCTGGGCGGCCAGGGCGGTGTGGACCGGTGATCGCCGCGCCAGCGCCGCGCCGTCCTACCCAGGGCGGTGGGGTGGTCGTCCTGGTCGTGGTCACCGTCCTGGCTGCGCTGACCGCCCCTCACGCCAAGGCACTGCGCGGCCTGCTCGTGAGCGGCCGGGTCGGCATCGCCGCGCCGGCGGCGCCCGCCACGCCGGCGAACCGCAGGCCGGCACCTGGGGCGGCCCACGCGGTGGCCTTCGCCCTGCGCCAGCAAGGAAAGCCCTACCGGTGGGGCGCCGAAGGCCCCCATGCGTTCGACTGCTCAGGGCTCACGTGGGCGGCCTGGCGGGCGGCCGGGCTGACGATCCCCCGGACCGCGGCCGGACAGCTCACCGGCCTGCCCCATGTCCGTGGCCGGCTGCGGCCAGGCGACCTGGTGATCTACGCCAGCCGCGGGCCGTCGCGGCGGCATGTGGCGATGGTGGTCGGTGGCGGTCGCATGGTCGAGGCCCCCGCCCGCGGCATCCCGGTTCGAGTGGCCAGCATCCGCCCCGGCTACCTGGGGGCCGTCCGACCGGGAGGCGGCCGATGATGACCGCCGCCCTCGACTTCCTCGGCTGGGACCAGTTGACCGCCGCCGAGCAGGCATGTGCGCTCGTCGGCGCCTGCCTCGGGCTGGTCGCCTGGCTGCTGGCACGGGCCCTGTTCGGCGGCCGGAGGCACCGATGATCCTCACCCTCTGGCTGCTGTCGCTGCCGTTCCGGCTCCTGGCCACCCTCGGGCTACGCCGATCGATCATCCTGGCCTGCCTGTTCGTGCTGGCCGTCACCGCCTACGGGGTCGCCAAGGATCTGGGCCCTGTCGAACCGCCCGCCCACGCCGCGCCGGCCGGTAAGCCCGACGCCGGCCGGCCTGGGCCCAGTCGGGCCGCGGTCGCCGACATTCCCGCCGGCTACCTGCACCTGTACCGCGCCGCCGGCGCGACCTACCGGATTCCGTGGTCGGTGCTGGCCGCGGTCGGCAAGGTCGAGTCCGACCACGGCCGGGCCCGGCTGCCCGGGGTGCGTTCGGGCAGCAACTGGGCTGGGGCCTGCGGGCCGATGCAGCTCGGCTGTGTGGCGGGCAGCAAGGCCGGCAACGCCTGGGCCCGCTACGGCCGCGGCAGCGTCTATGACCCGGCTGCCGCCATCCCGGCCGCGGCCCGGTATCTGGTCGACCACGGCGCCCGCGGCAACCTGGACCGGGCGCTGTTCGCCTACAACCACTCCTGGTCCTATGTGGCCCGGGTCAAGCAGCTGGCCCGCCGCTACGTCACCCGAGGCGGTGGGCGGCGGTGAGCGGCCGCATCGCCTTGCACCTGGACCGCGGGCTGGGCTGGACCAAACCGCTGGTCGTGGCCTGCTGTCGCCACTGCGGCACCGAACTGGCCCGCCACACCAACCAGGCCGTGGCCGCCCGGGCGGCCCGCCGCATTCGCTGCCCGACCTGCGGCACCCGCACCGCCCGCAGGTTGCCCGGCACCACCAGCCCCGCCACCGACCTCGCCCAGACCCGCCGCCGACTCCCGCATCCCCGCTGACCCTGCGACCACCGCCCACACCAACCCACGAGAGGAGCCCCACATGCCCTACCGCAGCCTCTGGCAGATCGACATGGGCGACGGCACCTGGGCCGTCTGCTGCATGGCCTGCCGCCTCGCCCTGTACCGCGGCCCCAAGCCCGGCGCCGACCGTGCCGCCGCCAGCCACCACTGCGAACCCGTCGTCCCCCTCGGCCGCCGCCGGCGCCGCCGGCCGGCCTAGTCGCGGCCCAACTCGGGCCCCGGTGGGCGGCGCCAGCCCGGACCCCCGCCTGTGGACGGACGCGCCGCCCACCGCCAACTCCACCACCACAAGGAGCAGCTCGTGAACCGCATGCACCGCACCCGCTCCGGCGGCGGCATCCCCTCTGGCTGGGGACCAGCCCCCGGCTGGGGCCAGCCCCTCCCCGGCTGGAGCCCCCTGGTCGACCACGGCCCCCTCCCCCTCCGGATGGCCGGATCGGTCGCCCGCTGGTGGTGGCCCACCCTGGCCCTGGCCGGCTTTGGAATCGTGACCGGCTTGGTTGTCGGCCACGACCACCCCGGCCCCGGCCTGTCCTACCGCGGCCTGCTCGCCGTGGCCCTGGCCGCTGCCGTGGTGGTCCTGCTCACCATCCACCGGCGCAACGGGCCGGGGCCGCTGGCCCGGGCCGTGGCCGAGTACACGCTGGTGGCCGTGCTGGCCGGCCTGCTGACCACCGCGGGGGCCGTGGTCGACCAGCAGCCGGCTAACCACGCCAAGCCTAACCAGGCCAAGCCCGACGCCCAGGCCACGGCCGGCGACGACCAGCCCGCCGTGATCCGGGCCGTGACCACGGTGCTTCGGGCCGGCGCGGCGCTGGTCCGGGGCGTGACCGGCGCGGCCCGCTGGCTACGCGACCTGTGGCGCCAAGCCGACCAGCAGGCCACCGCCAACGGCGAGGCGATGCCCGCCTTGCCCGACTCTCCGACCCCGTCTGCTCTCTCGATCTGGAGGTTCCCCGCCTGATGTGGTCCTCGCTGCCATCGAACCTGCGCACCGTGCTCGGCACCGCCCTGCTGCTCGGCCTCGGCGTCGCCGCCGCCGCCTTCACCCTGTCGTTCTTCGCCCTGCGCGACGCCGCCGCCGACCCCGCCCTGGCCTGGGGCTCCGGGCACGCCTGGCTGTTCCCCATCGGCGTCGACATGGCCCTGGTCTTCTTCGAGGTGCTGCTGTTGGGCGCCTCCATGGTCCGCGTCACCGACCACGGCCAGGTCGTCCAGTACCCCCGGGCCATCCCGTTCCTGCTCATGCTGGTCGCCGCCGCCGGCACCCTGTACTTCAACGCCACCCACGTCCCCACCACCCAGGTCCGCCCCCTGGCCCTGGCCGTGCCCGTCGCGTCAATCCTGGTCACCCTCGGCCTCGCCTACCTGCTCAAGATGCTGGCCGCCGCCTCGGGCGCGGCGGCCATCCACCTGGCTCCCTCGGCCCTGGAGCCCAACCGCATC
>JASLBL010000487.1 GCA_030146615.1 Actinomycetes bacterium | reverse complement strand
GCGCGGCCAGCAACTGGAGCGCCGCCCACCTCCACGACCAGCACGCCGCCAGCCCCGCCCTGGCCGCCGCCGGCTTCAGCGCCTTCACCGCCGCCCTCGCCCTCGGCCGCCTCGCCGGCGACCGCCTGATCGACCGCCTTGGCCGCCTCCGCATCGTCCAGGCCGGCGGCCTGGTCGCCGCCGCCGGCAGCCTCGTGGTGGTGGTCGCCCCCACCGCCGTGATCGCCCTGGTCGGCTGGGCGACCCTCGGCGCCGGCCTGGCCGCCGTCGCCCCCGCCGTCCTCGGCGCCACCCCGTCGGCCAGCGAGCTCCCCCCGCCCCTGGCCATCGCCGCCGTCACCACCCTCGGCTACCTCGGCTCCTTCACCGGCCCGCCCCTGGTCGGGGCCATCGCCGAGCTCACCGGCCTGTCGGCCGCCCTCGCCCCCCTGGTCGCCGCCGCCCTCGTCCCGGTGGTGCTCGCCCGCCGCGCCCTCAGCCCGGCCGGTGGCCATCAGCCCAGCTTGCGGTGATCCCAGCTCGAGACCCGGGTCGGGTGGAAGCGGATGCCGACCCGCTTGGCCGCCTGGGGGCCGAGGGCGGCGCGCAGCTCGGGGGTCGGGGAGGCGCCGCGGTAGCGGGCGGCCAGGGCGACCCCGATGTCGAGGACCTCGTCGTGGTCGCGGACCAGCTCGGCGTCGCATTCCAGGCTGACCCCGCGGAGCTCCTGGTAGGTCTCGCCGGCCTCGGTCAGGAGGGTGGCCCTGGGGTCGCGCTCCAGGTTGCGGGCCTTCTGGGAGGCGGCGTAGGTCCAGCAGTCGAGGCGGCCGGCGGCCGGGACGTACCAGAGGGCGGCCAGGTGGGGGCGGCCCCCGGGCCCGATGGTGGCGCACGTAACTGTGCCCTGGGCGTCCAGGAAGGCGGCCACCTCGGCCTCGCTCATGCGGATCTGGCGGCGGCGGTCCATGGCGGCAGTCTACGGCGGCCACGCTGGTAGCCTGGCCCGATCTTTCCGTCCGAATCGGTCCACACAGGAGGTGGATGGCGTGCCGGTGCCTGCTCGGGTGCTCACCATCGCCGGGTCCGACTCCGGCGGCGGGGCCGGGATCCAGGCCGACCTCAAGACGTTCCTGGCCCACGGGGTCCACGGCATGTCGGCCATCACCGCCGTGACCGTGCAGAACTCGGTCGGGGTCCAGGGCTTCTACGAGCTGGAGCCCCGGGCCGTGTTCGAGCAGATCGAGTCGGTGGCCACCGACATCGGGGTCGACGCGGCCAAGACCGGGATGCTGGCCTCGGCCCCCATCATCGAGGCCGTCGCCGAGGCCTGCGAGCGCTTCTCCCTGCCCAACCTGGTGGTCGACCCGGTGGCGGCGTCCAAGCACGGCGACCCGCTGCTGCACCCCGAGGCCGTCGCCGCCCTGCGGGAGCGGCTGGCCCCGCTGGCCACCGTCGTCACCCCCAACCTGGGCGAGGTCAAGCTGCTCTGCGGGGTCGAGGTACGCGACCGGGGCGACCTGCTGACCGCGGCCAGGGCGATGCACGAGCTGGGGCCGCGCTGGGTGCTGGTCAAGGGCGGCCACCTGCCCGGCGGCGACGCCGTCGACCTGCTCTTCGACGGCCAGGAGGCGGTCGAGCTGACCGCCCCCCGCCTGGCCACCCCCCACACCCACGGAACGGGCTGCACCCTGGCCTCCGCGATCGCCGCCAACCTGGCCGACGGCCTCGACGTCGTCACCGCCGTCCAGGCGGCCAAGGGCTACCTGTCGGGGGCGATCGCCGGCGGCTTCCCCCTCGGCAAGGGCATCGGCCCCACCGACCACGCCTGGCGGTTCCGGGCCGCCGGCCTGCTCCGGCCCGGCGGCCCCAGCCACCCCACGCCCGTGCCCTGGCCGTACGGGCCCAACCCCTACGAGGGCTGACCGATGGCCTCACGCAAGGCGACGCTGGTGGCCAGGGCCCTGGTCGTCCACGACGGCAAGGTCCTGGCCGCCCACCACCGCCACGCCGACGGCGACGACTTCTGGTGCCTGCCCGGCGGCAAGGCCAAGCCCGACGAGCGGGTCGAGGACGCCGCCCGGCGCGAGCTGCTGGAGGAGACCGGCCTGCCGGTCGGCCTGGCCGGGGTGGTCTGGCTCCAGGACATCCTCGAGGAGGACGAGTTCGTGGTCGTGTTCGCCGGCTGGCTGGCCGCCGGCCACGACGGCGTCCTCGGCATTGAGTCCAACCCCAGCGGGGACAAGAACCTGGCCGAGGTCGCCTGGCGGACCCCCGACGAGCTGCTGGCCGGCGACTTCCGCCCGGCCGCCCTGCTCAAGCTGCTCGACCAGGGGAACCTCCCCGAGCTGCCCCGCCCCGAGGCCTAGCCGGCGCTCGGAGTGGCTAGCCCTCCTCGACCGGCGGCTCGCGGCGCAGCAGCTCGGCCAGGGTGGCGTTGACCTCCTCGAGGCTCAGGCCCCCGGCGGCCAGCTGCTCGGGCTCGAGCGGGCGCAGGCGCTGGCAGAAGGCGATCGCCTCCTCGACCGGCCCGGGGTCGCCGGGGCGGTCGTCGATCAGCTCGAACAGGGCGTCCTCGGCGTCGGCGTAGCGGCCGAGGGCCTCCAGCACCCTGGCCACGGCCAGGCGCTGGGCGTCCGACAGCTCCAGCTCCCCGGCCCGCTCCAGCAGGCCGGCGGCCAGCTCGCGGTCCAGCAGGCGCTCGGAGCGGGCGGCCAGCGTGCCGGCCAGGGTGATCGCCCGCCGGTAGCGGGCGACCGCCTCGCCCGCCCGGCCGGCCTTGGCGTACAGGTCGGCCTCGGTCTTGAGCAGCTCCATGGCCATCGCCACCCGCCGCATGTCCGGGTTCGACCCCGAGGTCAGCATGTCCACCAGCTGGCCCTCGTCGAGCACGGCCACGACCCCGGTCCCCACCCCGAGCAGCGGCTTGTAGGCCTCGTCGAACATCCCGAGCGCCTCGTCGCCCCGCCCGCCCTTGGCCAGGCCGACGATGGCCGCGAGCATGCGTCCGACCTGCTCGATCTGGCGCATGAGATAGTCCCGCTGGTACAGGGTCGGCCTCCTCGCCGCCGTGAGGGTTTCGCCGGGCCGGCAAAGGCTATCCCAGGCGATCGACGACGTTGAGAGGAGCCCATGAGCGACCACGATCGGCCCGATGTTCCGCCCGTGTTGCGGCGGCTGGCCGCCTGGAGCTGGCGGCTGCTGGCCGTGCTGGCGGCGGTGGGGCTGGTGCTCTATCTGCTCATCCTGCTCAAGGTCATCGTGGTCCCGGTGATCGTGGCCCTGTTC
>JASLBL010000482.1 GCA_030146615.1 Actinomycetes bacterium | reverse complement strand
ATCGGGAAGTTGGGCCGGTGGAAGTGCGGGGTGGCGCCGACCGCGGTCAGCAGGTTGGTCGCCAGGGTCAGGTGCAGCATCTCCTGGACCGCGATCTCGGCCAGGGTGTCGCCCCAGCGGGTGACCAGGGCGAGCTGCTCGCCCTCGAGCCCGTCCCGGGGATCGCGCTTGAGGGAGTACAGCGCGAACAGGTACTCGCAGAGGATCCCCTGTTCGAGCTCGGAGGCCTGGGTGAGCAGGTAGACGAGCTGCTCGCGGCTGTCGACGGGCAGCGGCGGCCGCGTGGTGGTGGTCGTCGCCCCGGGATAGAGCGGGACCATCCTCCGCGCCGGCGCCGCCGCCGGGTTCCCCCCCTCGGCCGGTGTGGGCACGGGCAACCTCCTTCGCTGGCTCCGGGCAGCCTTCCAGCAACCCCATTGGATGGGCAACCACCCTATCGCCGGAGGTGGACAACGGCCGGCGCCCCGGTCGGGCTGCCGGCGGCGCCGGGCCGCCCGCTCGACTCCCCGGCATGGATACCCTCGCGGACCCGGTGGAGCGCGTCGCCGCCGACACCGGGTTCTCCGGCGTGGTCCGGTCGACCGGGACGGCGAGGTCCGGCCGGCCAAGGCGTACGGCCTCGCCCCGCCGCGATTGGGCGTGGCCAACGAGGAGCATCAACCGCCGCTACGCCACCCTCGCCGGCGAGCTCGGCCTAGAGATGGCCTACCTAGACCCGGTCGATGCTGGCTTTGTGATCACGCGGGTGCTTGAACCGGAGCCTAGCCCGGCGCTGGCGGCACGTCATCCGGACCGCGCGGATGTGCCCATGTTCCTGGTCGTGCGAGCGGCTCGGCTGCCCTAGCCGGCGGCCGCATTGACGCCTACCAGCCTGTTTCGAACATGCTGGTAGGGGGATTGACGGCGGGAAGCGGCGACGATGAGGGAGCGCGTGTGGGCGTGGAGCGGTTCGCGGTCGAGGTGCCGCAGGCGACGCTGGACGACCTTGCGGTGCGGCTGGCCCGTACCCGCTGGCCGGGCGAGCTGGACGGGCCCGGCTGGGAGGACGGCACCAGTCTGGCCTACCTGCGGGAGCTGGTCGGCTGGTGGCAGAGCGGCTTCGACTGGCGAGCCCAGGAGGCCGCTCTCAATCGCTTCCCGCAGTTCCGAGCCACCGTGGACGGGGTCGGGCTCCATTTCGTCCATGTGCGGGGCAAGGGCCCGGCGCCGCTGCCGCTGGTGCTCACCCACGGCTGGCCGAGCACCTTCTATGAGCTGCTCCCGCTGGTGGGCCTGCTGACCGACCCGGCCAGCCACGGCGGCGACCCCGCCGACGCCTTCGACGTGGTCATCCCCTCGCTGCCCGGCTACGGCTTCAGCGACCCGCTTCAGGGTCGGGGCAGCGCGAACCGGGTCCCTGGGCTATGGGCGCAGCTGATGACCGACGTGCTTGGCTACGAGCGGTTCTGCGCCCACGGCGGCGACATCGGCGCCATGGTGGCCAACCGCCTGGCCCTGGAGCACCCCGAGCGGCTTACAGGCATCCACCTCACCCGACCTGCCGACCCCTATGTCGGGCCGGGCGCGGCGCCGCTCACCGACGCCGAGCAAGCTCTGCCGACCGCCCGCGCCCGCTGGCACGAGACCGAGGGCGGCTACGTCCACCTCCAGCGCACCCGCCCGCAGACCCTGGCCTACGGGCTGGCCGACTCCCCGGTGGGGCTGGCCGCCTGGATCCTGGAGAAGTGGCGGGCCTGGAGCGACTGCGACGGCCAGGTCGAGCGCCGCTTCACCAAGGACCAGCTGCTCACCACGGTCATGCTCTACTGGGTGACCGGCACCATCGGCTCCTCATTCCGGTTCCACCGGGACTGGGCGCTGGGCGCGGCCTCGCTCCCCGAGGCCTTGGCCGAGGCTTTGGCGGATCGGGCCGAGGTGCCGGCTGGGGTGGTGCGGCCGCTCGGCCGGGGCGAGCGCATCGAGGTCCCGGCCGCGGTGGTCCTGTTCGACTATCGCTGTCCCCGGGAGTGGGCCGAGCGGGCCTATGGTGACCTGCGCCGCTTCACCAACATGCCCCGCGGCGGCCACTTCACGGCCATGGAGGAGCCCGAGCTGCTGGCCGAGGACCTGCGCGGGTTCTTCCGGGGCCTGCGGTAGTGGGCTGCAGCCGGGTGGCATGGCTGGACCTTGGACCGGAACAGCAGGGCGCCCGCCGGTTTCTCCGCCGCGGGCTGGCCGCCCGCGACGCCGAGTGGAAGTTGCTGTGCGGCACCCACAATCTGCTCAAGCTCTGGCGCCCACCCGCCGCCACGCCGCACCCACAACGACCGCCACCTGAGGGGCAGTGATCGCCGCGCTCGCGTGTCGCGCCGACCGATCCCCAAGGCTGCCCGGCCATGCTGCTGAGTCCGACTCCGGACCGATCAGCAGCCAAAGCGGCTGGCTGCGGCACTGAGGCGAGTCCTTTCAGCAATACGCTGGTACGCGTCAAGAGCTGTGTGCCCAACGCAAAGGTGGAGCCGACGGTTGCTGCGTCGAGCGGACGAGGCCGAGGATGTGGTCCATCGAGTCAGCTTCCAGCAGGCCAAGGGGTCTGTACTAGCATCACACCACGAGCGAGGGCGTGAGGAGCATCACCGTGACGACCAGCGATTGGACAACTGACGCCAAGGGCACCGGCCAGTACGCCGAGGTCAACGGCATCAACCTCTACTTCGAGACCCACGGGGCCGGGCGGCCGATGATCCTGCTGCACGGCGGGCTCGGGTCGGGCGAGATGTTCGGGCCGGTCCTTCCCACCCTGGCCGAACGCCACCGGGTCATCGCTGTCGACCTGCAGGGCCACGGCCGCACCGCCGACATCGACCGGCCGATCGACGTCCGGCTCATGGCCGATGACATCGCGGCGTTCATCGACCACCTCGGGCTGGACAAGCCGGACCTGGTGGGCTACTCCCTCGGCGGCTGGGTGGCGCTCCACACCGCGGCGAAGTACCCGGCCAAGGTCGGCCGGCTCGTGGCGGCCTCGGCCAACATCCGCCCCGACGCGATCTATCCGGAGATGCGGGTCCAGCAGGGTCAGGTGAACGCGGCCGCCGCCGAATTCATGACCGACACCCCGATGTACCAGCTCTACCAGCGGGTTGCACCACGCCCCGAGGACTTCCCCCAGCTGCTGGACAAGATTGGCGAGGCGATGGCCAAGGACTTCGACTTCACCGAGGAGGTCCGAGGGCTCCAGGTGCCGACGCTGATCGTCGCCGCCGACGCCGACATGGCGCCGCCGAGCCACTACGTCGAGGTCTTCGAGCTGCTCGACGGCGGCCTTCGTGACGGCGGCTGGATGGGTGAGGGCCGGCCCAAGGGCGGCCACGCGCTGGCGATCCTGCCCGGCCTCACGCACTACAACCTGGCCATCTCCCCGCTGTTCGCGGCGGTCACTCTCGCCTTCCTCGACGAGCAGCCGAGCTGAACGACCCTGGCAGACATGGGACCCGGTCTCCCGATGGAGCAGCGCGAAGTGCGGCTGGAGTATGAACGGGACCTGGGTGTCGGGTTGAGTGTGGCGGCCGGGTTGGTGTTGTGATGAGCGGAGCGGCCATGATGTGCCGTGCCGATTGTCAATCGCTGGCCACAGGGAGCTGAACGATGACTGCTGTCAGTGTCCGCTACATCGTCGACGACGTCGATGCGGCGATCGCGTTCTACACCGAGCGGCTCGGCTTCACCGTGGAGCAGCATCCTGCGCCCGGCTTCGCCATGCTCTCGCGCGGCGACCTGCGGCTGCTGGTGAACGCAGTGGGCGGCCCGGGTGGGGCCACCCAGCCGATGCCGGATGGTCGCCGGCCCGAGCCGGGCGGCTGGAACCGGATCCAGTTGCCGGTCGATGATCTCGACGGCGAGGTCGAGCGCCTCCGCCAGGTGGGAGCGCGGTTCCGCAACGACATCGTGAGCGGGTTTGGTGGCAAGCAGATCCTGCTGGATGATCCTGCTGGCAATCCCATCGAGCTGTTTGAGCCGCCGCCTGCCTGACGCCCCGGCAGCTCCGAGCGATCGCCGCTGGAACCTGGGTGAATGAAGCTCAGGAAACCGACAGGCCGGTGTGGCGCAGGAACGAGGAGGGCAGGTGAGGAACAGCTGGCATGGCGCCGATCCTCACCCGCCGGCCGGCAAGGCACCGATCTAGGCCACAGGACCATCCCTGTCGCGCTCTTGCCGCCTGCACTTCCTAGCGGCTCTCCTGACCGATCCACGGCGATTTCCGGCCCCCGTGACCCCGCGGATGGGTCCCCCCGGATCCCCCCTCTGATCCCTCCCCTGCTAGGTCCCCCTTGGGGTGGGGGACCTGTGGGCGCCGACCTCGGCCCGCTTGCGCTGGTCAGCGCTCCGCTACGTCGGAGTCCGCCCGATCGATTCAGCGCCCGCCGATCGAACCGACCGTCGGCGGCCCGTAGTACCGTGCGGCGATGAGCGTGATCGACTGGCTGCTCGACGGCGACCCCGCCATCCGCTGGCAGGTGTTGCGCGACCTCGGGGACGCGTCCCCCGACGACGTCGCGGCCGAGCGGGCCCGGGTCGAGCACGACGGTTGGGGCGCGCGCCTCCTCGCGCTCGAGGGTCCCGACGGGCTCTGGGAGGGCGGCGCCTGCTTCCCGGCGTCCTACACCGGCGGTGAACCGGGGCAGCCCTGGACGGCGACGATGCACACGCTGCAGACGCTGCAGCTCTTCGGGCTCGACCCGGCGTCGGAGCCCGCCCGCCGGGCGATCGCGCTCGTCGCGGAGAACGGGCGCTGGGAGCACGCCGGGCAGCGCTACTTCGACGGCGAGGTCGAGCCGTGCATCAACGGCCGGACGATCGAGGCTGGGGCGTACTTCGGGGTGGATGTCGCGGCGATCGTCGAGCGGATCCTCGGGGAGCGGCTGGACGACGGCGGCTGGAACTGCGAGGTCGAGAACGGTTCCGTGCGCTCCTCCTTCGACACCACGATCAACGTGCTCGACGGGCTGCTCGAGTTCGAGCGAGCGACCGGCGGGTCCGCGGAGGTGCGGGCGGCCCGGCGCAGCGGTGAGGAGTACCTGCTCGAGCGCGGCCTGTTCCGCCGCAAGCGCACCGGCGAGGTCGTCGACCCGGCATATCTCGAGTTCGCGTTCCCCTACTACTGGCGCTACGACGTGCTGCGCGCGCTCGACTACTTCCGCCGGTCGGGCGCGGACCCGGATCCCAGGATGGCGGCGGCCGTGGAGGTCGTGCGATCGAAGCGGCAGCCCGACGGCCGGTGGCTGCTCGACCGCATCCACCCGGGTCGCGTCCACTTCGTCTTCGAGGGCGGCGTGGGGACGCCGAGCCGCTGGAACACCCTTCGCGCGCTCCGGGTGCTCAACTGGTGGGACGGCGCCGCCTGACGCGTCAGCCGCGGAGGGCGAGCGCATGAGGGCGCCGGCGTTGGTGAGCGAGGTCGCGGCGGGTCGTCCCGACGGTCAGGCATCGTTCCTATGTCAAGCGGAGTTGTTGGGTGTCGGCGGGTCGGCGTGAGCGCTGGAGATCGTGCTGGCTGGGCAGGCGGTCCAGCTCGGCCTGGTCCGCGGCCGTGCGGTCCCGCTGGCGAGCGCCGCCAGGGCCAGCAGCGCGAAGCGGGAAGCCAGGCCGGAGGCACAGCCAACCAGCTCCCTTGCAGCAGGACATGGTGGCGGGCTTCGGTCATCGAGTGCTGCTGGTAGCTGACTGGTCAGGCTTGCCGCTTGGCAAGCTGGCGGCGGTAGGCTCGCTTGGCCTTCTCCCGGCTGCCGCAGGTGGTGCTGGTGCACCAGGTCCGGGACCGGTTGCGGGTGGCGTCGTAGAACAGCCACCGGCAGGAGTCCCGGGCGCAGGCCTTGACCCGCGTCCAGGAGCCGTCGGCTTGGGCGGTCATGAGGGCGCCAACCAGGGGGGCGATGGCTCGCCCGGCCGGGGTGGTGGAGGCGACCTCCAGGTTGGCGTCGGCGGCGGCCCGGATGCTGAAGCCCAGCCGGTCGATCGCATGGCGAAGGGCCGCGACCGCGTCGGCGTCGACGCCGTAGCCGTTGTTGGCCGCCGCGGCGGCCCGGACTCCTTCGCGGAAGGCGATCATGGCCGCCCAGTCGTCACGGTTGAGCTCCTCGACCTCCAAGCCCTCGGCCAGGAGCCAGCTCCGGGTCTCCTCGGGACCGCGGAGCAGGTCCTGTGATATCTGGGGTTCGTTGGTGTTGACGAAACCGATGAGCCGCTCCAGGGCGTCGCGCGACGCCGCCCGGGAAGCACCGCCGGTCGCCGTCATCGACCGGTGGGGGCCGGGCCGGCGACCACCTTGGTGCCCTGCGGCCAGTCCGGCGTCTCGGGGTAGATGACACAGAACCGGTTGCCGGCCGGGTCCTGCAGGACCCAGGCGCCGTGGCCCAGTGGGCGTTCCCGGCCGGCCCCGAGGCTGGTGAGGCGGGCCACCTCCGCCTCCGGGTCGTCGGTCTCCAGGTCCAGGTGGACGGCGTTCTTGTCGCCGCCGCGCTCAGGCACCCGTTGCAGCAGCAGCCGAAGACCACCGGCTGCCTGACCGAGCGACACATACCGGTCCTGGGCCGGGTTGCCGGTGACGACCGGGGTGTCCAGGGCGGCCGACCAGAAGGCCGCCGCCTCCTCCAGGTCGGTCGCGTCGATGACCACCGTCGCCACCCGGACCCGGTGCTGGTGCTTGCGGTCGCCGCCCATCGCCATTCAGCTCACCTCCGCCAGCCGCTCGTCCAGATGCGCCGGCGTGTAGCCGGGGGGCAGGACGAGCACGTCAGCCACCGTGGCGTCGGCGGCGCCCACGGCTCGGCGCCGGCCCCACGGCGGCCGGCTGCGACGAGAGGAGTCCCACCATTCCGAGAGCAGGTGCAGCGCTTGCACCTGCCCCGCCGACGTCAGCAACGACTGCTCCCACATGCCGAACCTCCTGAGATCGACCACGTTGATTCTCACTATCTAACACATTTAGACAGTGAGAATCAAGCGGACCTCTTGGTCAGCAGCCACTGACCAGCCCATCCCGGCTGACCGATGCACGGGCCGCTGTCCACCGCGCGGAACCTGTGCCGCCAGCCGGTCACCCGCAGGCGGACCGACTTCGGGTAGGCTGCCGAGCAGCCTGCGAAGCAGGCGCCAACGTGGGTAGGCAGGCCTGGGCCGGAGCCCTGGCCCGCTTCGACGGCAGGTCGGTTTGAGGATGACCAGTAGCAGCGGTGAAGCCCACTTCAGCAGCCAGGCCCATGGCGTGCCCACGGGGCCGGGTCGCTTCGTTCGGGTCGACGACATCGACCCCGTCGAGTTCGTCCCTGGCCTGGCGTTCCGTCCGGTGCTCGGCGAGAACGCGATGGCCAACTTCGTGTCGTTCGCACCCCACACGGTCGCTCCCACCCACGTCCACGAGGAGGAGCAGATCGTCGTCGTGCTCGAGGGCGAGTTCGAGTTCCACATCGACGGGGAGGCGCGCACCATGCGCCCCGGGGACGTGGCGGTGATCCCGCCATGGGTCCCGCACGGCGCCCACACCCTGGAGTCCTCGTGTGTCGAGGTGGACATGTTCACCCCGCCGCGCAGGACGCTGCTTGAGCACGCGGACACCAAGGGCGCCGAACCGCCGAATGGCCAGGCCTGATGCACGGCATCCAGGTGTCGGAGTTCGGTGGGCCGGAGGTCCTGGAGCACCGAGAGCTGCCCGTGCCGGAACCGGGGGCCAGTCAGGTCCGGGTGCGCCTGCACGCAGTCGGCGTCAACCCCGCCGACACCTACATTCGGACCGGTACCTACGCGTTCTTCACCCCGGAGCTGCCCTACACGCCGGGGTTCGACGGGGCCGGCGTGGTCGATGCGGTCGGTGCCGGGGTGGATGAGGTCGCGCCGGGGGACCGGGTCTTTGTGGCGGCGCTGGGAACGCCCGGCTGCTCCGGCCTGTACGCGGACCTGGCCGTGGTGGACGCGGCGGTGGTCCATCCGCTGCCCTCCACGCTGTCGTACGGGCAGGGCGCGGCCGTGGGGGTGCCGTGTGTGACCGCCTGGCGCGCGCTGTTCCAGAAGGCCCGCCTCCAACCGGGCGAGACCGTGCTCATCCACGGCGCGAGCGGTGGGGTCGGGGTCCCGGCCACCCAGCTGGCCGCCGACGCTGGCGCAGTGGTCGTCGGCACGGCCGGGTCCGCGGCGGGGATGGAGGTGGTCCGCCGGGCCGGCGCCGGCCACGTCCTCGACCATTCGGCGCCCGGGTACCTGGACGAGCTGTCTGGCATCACCGGTGGCCGCGGGGTCTCGGTGGTGGTGGAGATGCTGGCGGACGTGAACCTGGAACACGACCTGGGCGTGCTGGCCGCCGGCGGGCGGGTGGTGGTTGTCGGCAGCCGGGGACGCCTGGAGTTCACCCCGCGGCTCACCATGATCAAGGAGGCGACCGTCATGGGGACCGCCTTGTGGAACGCCTCGGAGGCGGAGACGGCGGGCGCGCTCGCGGCGGTGGCGGCCAAGCTGCGCAGCGGTGCCCTCGCGCCGGTGGTCGGCGAGGAGTTGCCCCTGCGCGAGGCGGCGGTCGCGCACCGCCGGATCCTCGAGTCAGGGGCTCGCGGGAAGCTGATCCTGGTGCCTGACCAAGCCTGAGGGTTGGCCGTGGGTCCGCTGGACCGATGAAGGGTAACGACCTCGAACGGTCCTCCAGCTCCCAACGTGGCCTCACCAAGGCAGGGCAAATCAGCGAGCCCAACCCTGAGCTCGTTCCTCGGGGGCGCGCGGATGAGCTACTGGGAGGCGGGCCCTGGCGCACGACGTCGCCCGCTTCCTGGCCGGCTCACAGCAAGAGCGGTCAGGCCTGGACAGCACGATGAGCAGCAGCATGACGCCGCGGGCGAGGTCGGGGGCGAGCGCTCGCTCACCGGGACGCACCGGGCCGCGAGCCACCATCTCCCGCGGCGGGGTGGCCTGGTCTTGGTGCTGGAGAAGTCTCTGCACGACCGCAGCCCAGGCAGTGCGGCCGTCCCGGCGGATCGGTCGAAGGTATGGGCTACGGCGACGATGGTCGCCTACGCGTCGGCGATGGGACCCCCGTGGACGACTGGCGACCGTCTAGGGGTCGGTGTCGGCGGCCGCCCAACAGAGGCAGAACGGGTGGCCGGCGGGATCCGCGTAGACCTGGAAGACCTCGGCCGCCTCCGGGTCGTCGGCCGGTTTCAGGAGCCGCGCGCCCAGCGAGATTGCCTTCTCGTGGGCGGCCTGAAGGTCGTCGACCCACAGGTCCAGATGCATCTGCTGCTGCGGTGTCCCGTCCGGCCAGTCGGGGGGCACATGGTTCGGCGCGAGCTGCACGCCGAGCCGCCACTCGCCGTCGACCACCACGCTGTGCCAGTTCTCGTCGGCTTCGACCGTGCCCCCCAACAGCGCTGCCCAGAAGCTGCTCTCGGCGGCGAGGTCGGGGGCGTCGAACACGACGATCTGTCGCCTGATCTTCATACCGTGATCCTTCCACAGGCACAGGGGACAGGGGAGAGGGTCGCATCCAGCCCTGGAATGTCAGGAGCGACCCGTGGCGACGTGTGGAACGACTGCGGGTGGCCACCGTCGAAGGCCGGCTCACGCTCACCGAGCTGACTGAACGGACCGAAGCCGCCTACACGGCCACCACCCGTGGCGATCTGGTTCCCATCACCGCCGACCTGCCCTCGCAGCCCGACTCCCCGGCGACCCCGATGCGGCCGGTCGCCCGGTCGGACCGCGAGTGGGTCGTCGCCCTCATGGGAGTCAGCAGCGGCACGCCCAGCCGATCCGCCGGACCCTGCGCGCACACGCTGGAGCAGCTCCTGGTTCCGCTCGGCGGACCAGTAGGCAGCAGGACCACGTCGTAGCCGGCGGGGAGCTCGCCGGCCATGGCGTCGCCGGTGATCACGGTGATCCGGTGCCCAAGCTCCGCGGCGGCCACCCGAGTGCGGGCCAGCTCGACGGCTGTGGGCAGCTCGAGGACGGCTCCGGTGAGGTGCTGGTGACGCTGGGCGATGGCGATCGACCATGAGCCGATGCCGCCGCCGATGCTGGAGGCCCCGCGGCAGCCGCGGGGCCTCCGCACTTGCATGGTATGCGGGCCCACGGTAGCACCGTGCCCACCGGGGTGGACCAGAGCTCAGCCGCCGCCCGGTCCGGTCGCGTGCACCAATCGCTCGAGGACCTTCGACGCGTACGCTGAGCGACCGAGCGGACGCCGGAGCGAGGAGGGCCGCCGATGACCAGAAGCGCGCCCGCCGACCACAGCACACGATGACGCGGGTCGTGCTCGTCACCGGCGCCAACCGCGGCATCGGCCAGGAGCTCGCCAGGCAGCTGGCGCTGCGGGGCGATGATGTCGTCCTCACCGCACGTGATCTCGACAAGGCCGAGCGGGCCGCCGCCGCGCTGCCAGGACGGGAACGGGTGCTGGTCCGGCGGCTCGACGTCACCGACCCGGCCAGTGTCGAGGAGGTCGCCGCGGACCTCGACCGCTACTACGGCCGGCTGGACGTCCTGGTCAACAATGCCGCCGCTCACTACGACACCTGGCAGCGGGCCAGCACCGCCGACCTTCAAGTCGTCAGGGAGGGGCTGGAGGTCAATCTGCTCGGCGCCTGGCAGGCCAGCCTCATCCTGCTCCCGCTGCTGCGGGCCGGCGGCCACGGGCGCATCGTCAACGTCTCCAGTGAGGCCGGTTCACTGGCCAGCATGGACGGCGGACCTCCGGCCTACAACGTCTCCAAGGCGGCGCTCAACGCCTTCACCCGCATGCTCGCCGGCGACCTGCGCCGCGACCACATCCTCGTCAACGCCGTCTGCCCCGGCTGGGTGGCCACCGACATGGGCGGACCTGGTGGGCGGCCGGTCTCCGAGGGCGCGGCCAGCGTCCTGTGGGCCGTCGACCTACCCGACGACGGACCGACCGGCGGCTTCTACCGCGACGGCCGTCCGGTCCCCTGGTGACGCCCCGGATCTCCATCACCAGGGATGTGATGCTGACAACGTGGAGTAGCCCAGCACTCGAATGCCCACCTCGGCCCGCCGGGTCGTAGTCACAGACGGTGATCATGGCTCGTAGCTTACGAAGTGGACCCGGCCCGTGACAGGAGCACCAACCGGCTCATCGGGCCAGTCCTCCAGCTACCGCAAGTACCTGTGATCTGCTTCCCGCCGGTTACTTCGAGCCCCGTCAGAAGGTGTCGGCCATCGATCGACCCTGCCGAAGGCTCACCCGAACCGCGGATGGCGAGGGCGAATGGGTACGCGATCTTTGACGTAGCTGAATTGCGACCCGTTCCGAGCCTCGGGCGGCGGCGGTTCGCCGGCTCGGCAGATTCCTCATTCGAGGGTGCCCCGGTGCAGACGATGGATGGTCACCGTGTCCGGATCCGCCGGGACCTGCTCGCGTTGCCAGCCGGTCGCGTCGGCGCCGGCCAGGAACCTGTCCAGCATGGGGCGGCCCGGGTCGGCCAGCCAGGCCTCGCCGGTCGGGGCGACCAGGCGTGGGAGCAGCCATAGCAGTGGCGGGACGTTCCGCTGCTCGTACAGCACGTCGGCGGCTAGGACCAGGTCCCACGGTGGCTCCTGGAGCAGGTGCTGAGGGTCCTCGAAGGCGGCCACGGCGGTCTCCAGGGTCACGCCGTTGCGGGCCGCGTTGACGGCGGTGAAGCGGACTGCCTCCGGTGATCGGTCGACGGCCAGGACCGTGGCGCCGGCCAGGGCGGCGGTGACGCTGACCAGGCCGAGGCCGCAGCCCAGCTCGAGCACGCGCAGGCCGGCCAGCGGGCGGCTGGCGGTGGCGTGGGCCAGGGCGGTGCCGCTGGGCCATAGCTGGACCCAGAACGGGAGCCGGTCCTCGTCAGGGTCGTCCTCGGCCAGGAGCTCGTCCAGGACGGCGTCGCCGTCACGCGGACGGAGCATGCACACCGTGCGCCCAGCGACCCGGACGTTCTCCTCCACCACGTCCGACGCCGCCCCGGGCGGCAGCCCCAATGCGGCCGCGACCGGGGGCTGTGGTGGACTGTCCATGGCCCCAAGCTACCGCAGCCTCGGCCTGCACTTCGGCGCGGCGCCGCCGGCTCCAGTGCTGGCTTCGATCGGGTGGCGTCGCATCCGACGGCCGCTGACGCTCGCACGTACTTCGATTCCTGGATCGATTTCTACCGGGATTTCTACCAGTTCCCTCCGGACCTCGCGGTCGATATCAACCACGGATTCGACACCTACAACGTGACCTACTGCACGGTCGACGTGACGTCTCCGAGGCCTACGGCCGCGACGGGGAACGTCTCGGTGCCCCGCAAGGCCGGGCCGCTGTCCACCGTCGCGTATCTGCACGGCACGTCGGTGTCGTTCTACGACGCGCCTTCGAACCCCAATGTCTTCGGCGAGTTCAACGAGAACGGCGAGAGCTTCGACGGGCCGCCGTCGAGCGCGGTGTTCGCGGGCGGCGGGTTCATCGACGTCGCTCCGGACTACCTCGGCCTCGGGGGCTCCACGGTGCCGCGCCATCGCTACTTCCACGCCGCCACGGAGGCGTCGTCGGCGGCCGACCTGGTCGCGGCCTCGGGCGACGTTCTGACGCGCCTGCGGGTTCACCGGAGCGACAGGCTGTTCACGTTCGGGTTCTCGCAGGGAGGCCACGCGGCGCTGGCGCTCCAGCGGGCGCTGGAGCATCGACGGGTCGACGTGACGGCCACGGCCACGGTCGGCGGGGTCCTCGACGTCGAGCGGTTCTTCCTTTCGGCGATCGCCGATGAGACCACGGTGACGCTTCCGCTCTATGTCGCCTACATCCTGCTGGCCTACGACGACGTCTACGACATGCGCGGCCCCGGACGTGTTCCGCCGGCCCTATGCTCCACGGTGCCGGGCCTGTTCGACATGGAGCATTTCTTCGACGACGTGCTCGCCGGCCTGCCGCCGACGTCGCGGGAGCTCCTCAGGGCGTCGTATCTCCGGGCCGTGAGCGGCAACCCGGACCACCCGCTCCGCGTCCGTCTGCGCGAGAACGCGGTCGACCGCTGGCGGCCTGATGCGCCGGTACGCGTCTACCACAGCCCGGACGACGAGGAAGTGTTCTTCGAGGACATGCTCGTGTCCGTGGCGAGGCTCCGGAGTCGAGGCGCCGACGTCACCGTGAAGCCGTTGCCGGGGCCTTAACGGTCGCGCCCGCGGTAAGGCAGGCGCGGGACCTGTCAGCTGGCTGTGGCCGAGGGGCGTCGGAACCGGTGCCGCTCGGCCTCGGTCGACTGACGCTGCTCGCAGCCCTCCAGGTGGTCGTTGACCAGTCCCATGGCCTCCATGAAGGCGTACACCGTGGTCGGGCCGACGAACGACCAGCCGCGGCGGCGGAGGTCCTTGCTCATCGCCTTGGACTCCGGGGTCTGGGCGAGCTGGAGCAACGTGCTGTAGTCGAGCGTTGCTGGGCGGGCCTGCGGGCCGGGCTCGTACCGCCAGACGTAGGCGGCCAGGCTGCCGAACTCGGCGGCCAGCTCGG
This sequence comes from Actinomycetes bacterium, assembly GCA_030146615.1. Lineage (GTDB taxonomy): Bacteria > Actinomycetota > CALGFH01 > CALGFH01 > CALGFH01 > CALGFH01. Next base: position 9,548 of record JASLBL010000482.1, on the reverse strand, counting down.
CGTAGCGGCGGGCGTTGTTGATGGTCGCCTCGACCTTGGCCCGGTTGCGGACGATGCCCGGGTCGGCCAGGAGCCGATCCACCTGCTCGGGGCCGAACTGGGCCACCGCCTCCGGGTCGAAGCCGGCGAACACCTCGCGGAAGTGCTCGCGCTTGCGGAGGATGGTGAGCCAGCTGAGCCCGGCCTGGAACCCCTCCAGGCAGAGCTTCTCGAACAGCCGCCGGTCCTCGGCCACCGGCCGGCCCCACTCCTGGTCGTGGTAGTGGCGGTACAGCGGGTCGCCGGCACCCCACCAGCAGCGGGCGACGCCGTCGTCACCGACCGTGATCCCCTCGGGCAGCGAAGCCGCCGGCACGAGCTGGTCGCCGCCCATGTCCCGCCTCCGCTACCCGGCCGAGCCCGGGGCCGGCTTCTCCCAGACGGAGACATGGCGGGTGCTGTCGCTGGTGAACGGCTCGCGCTTCCAGCCGCTCCAGCGCTCGCGAAGGGTCATCCCGGCGAGCCGGGCCATCAGGTCGAGCTCGGAGGGCCACACGTAGCGGAACGGCAGCGAGGACACCTCGAACTGGCCGTTGACGAGCGAGTAGTGACGGGAGATCAGGCCCTGCGACACGACGTCGTACTCGTCGAAGCCGAGATGGGTTGGGCTCACGTCGAAGGCCAGCACGGTCTCGCCCGGTGGGAGCCGCTGGAGCTGGGGGATCCCGACCTCGATGACGAAGCACCCGCCGGGCTCGAGGTGGGCGGCGACGTTCTGGAAGCAGGCGACCTGCTCGTCCTGGGTGGTCAGGTTCCCGATGGTGTTGAAGACCAGGTAGGCGACCGAGAACCGGCCGTCCACGGTGGTGGTGGCGAAGTCGCCGATCGTCACCCCGATCTTCTCGGTCCCCGGCTTGGCCCGCAGCCTGGCCACCATCGCCTCCGAGAGGTCGATCCCGTGCACGGGGACGCCGCGCCGGGCGAGCGGGACCGCGATCCGGCCCGTGCCGATGCCGAGCTCGAGCGCGGCCCCGTCGCCGGCCAGGCCGGCGAGGAACTCGACCGCGGGGTCGACAACCGCGGGGTCGAACATGTCGGCCGCCGACTCGTCGTACCGGTTCGCCACCTGCTCGCCAAAGTGGTCCTCGGGCATGGCGGCATGCTCTCAGGCCGCCGCCGGCTTCGCGAGCGAGTTTCCGGGCCGGCCTGAGCACCGGGCCCGGCGCTCGTAGCAACGCAGGGTCTGGACGTTCACGCCGGCCGGTCGGCCAGCTCCCCGGTCCGGAGCCCCCGGCCGCTCACGTCGCCGGCGGGGCGGACAGCTCGGCCAGCCGCGCCCGAGCATCCAGGGTTGGCGCGGCTCGGCGGGGATCGACTCGGTGGCCACCGCGTCCTCCAGTGGGGCGGGCGGTGTCTCCCAGCACCCTGACCCTGTACCTGGGTACCGAAGTCAAGCTCCTCCCGGAGCGCCTCGGACGACCGGATTGCCAAGGTCCGGCTTGGCGTTGATCCTGCACGTGAGCTCGACCCAGATGCCGTCGCCGTATGGGAGGAGCCGCGGTGAAGCTTGGCCTCCACTACTGGAACTACTCGACGCCGGCCGATCCGGCCGAGATCGCCCCGGCCCTGGCCGGGACGGCGAGGATCGCCGACCAGGCCGGGTTCTCGTCCTTCACGGTCATGGACCACTACTTCCAGATGGACCACTCGGGGTCGGCCGACGAGCCGATGCTGGAGAGTTACACCACGCTCGGCTACGTCGCCGGCCTGACCGAGCGCATGACCCTCGGGGTGCTCGTCAGCGGGGTGATGTACCGCTACCCGGGGCTGCTGGCCAAGATCGTGACCACCCTGGACGTGCTGTCGGGCGGCCGCGGGCGGCTGGGGATCGGCGCGTCCTGGTACGAGCGCGAGCAGGTCGGCCTCGGCGTGCCGGTGGTGCCGGTGGCCGAGCGATTCGAGCGCCTGGAGGAGACGCTCCAAATCTGCCTCCAGATGTGGAGCGACGACAACGGGCCGTTCAACGGCCGCCACTACCAGCTGGCCGAGACCCTGTGCGTCCCCCAGCCGATCAGCCGGCCGCACCCGCCGATCCAGGTCGGCGGTGGTGGCGAGAAGAAGACCCTGCTGCTGGTGGCACGCTACGCCGACGCCTGCAACCTGTTCGGGAGCAGCCCCGCCGACGTCGCCGGCAAGCTCGACGTGCTGCGACGCCACTGCGAGGCCGAGGGGCGCGACTACGACCGCATCGAGAAGACGCTGCTGGCGGTGCGGCCGGCCCTGGCCGACGTCGACGGGTTCGTGGCCGCGGCCGGAGAGTACGCGGCCCTCGGCGTGACCGAGATCGAGGTCATGCCCGACCGCCACCCGGTGGAGTTCGCCGAGCAGATCGCCGAGCGGGTCCTGCCGAGGGTCACCGACATCTGACGGTCAGGGAGAGGATGCCCTCCGGCAGGCCTGGCTGGCGATCGTGTAGTCCCGCAGCGCCAGGAAGAGGCGCTCGTCGCGGACGTTGCGGTTCAGCTTGGCGATCACCTCGTCGGCCAGCTCGGCCGTCTCGAGGCACTGCTCCGGGACTGAGGTCCTGGTCTGGACCAGGGTCGCGGTGGTCGACGTGACCGCGGCCCCCGTCCGCAGCGGCGGGACCGGAGCCGGGGCGCTGGGCACCCGACCCGGCCGCACGACGATGCCGATGGCCACACCCAGGGCCAGGATCAGCAGCAGATTGGCGGCCAGAGCGAGCCGTCGCTGGGGCCTGCTGAACAGCCGGCCGGCCGGGGGCGCCGGCGATGCAGTGGGCTGGCCACCCGGCTCCTCCGGGACGGGATCGGCGTGGAGGATCTCCCGCAGGGAGCTGGCCGCGTCGACCTGGGTGGCGCTGCCCTCCCGGAGCGCGTCGCCGGCCGCCCGCAGCCGTTGGTCGAGGTCGTTGCTGGCGCGGAGGCGGTCGTCGAGGTTCATGTCGACCTCCCGTCGGGCTCGGTGCCGAGCACGCGGGCGAGCTTGCGGCGGCCGTGGTGGAGCTGGGCCTTGATGGTGCCGGGAGCCCGACCCAGGGCGGTGGCGATCTGGGCGATGCTGTAGTCCTCGTAGTAGTGGAGGGCGATCACCTGGGCCTGGCTGGGGGGCAGGGTGCGGATGGCCTCCCAGACCTCGGCGTGGTCGTCGGCCAGCTTGATCGTGTCGTCCTCGTACCGGACCGCCGAGTCGCGCTCCCGAGCCTGCTGGCGGAGGTACGCGCGAAGGAACGAGCCTCGCTGGTTGAGGGCGACCTTGCGGACCCAGGCGCGCGGGTTGTCCAGGCCGCCCACCCGGGCCCAGTCGCGGTAGGCGACCAGGAAGGTCTCCTGGGCGAGCTCCTCGGCCACGAGCCGGCTCCGGAGCAGTCCCTGGAGCAGACCTACGACTTTGGGATATTCGCGTAGGTAGAACTCGTCGAACGCTTCTTGTCCCATCTTGCCCGCTTACTCGCTCCAGAGGCCCGTGCGGTTTAGTGCGCGCCCGACCGGGTTCCAAGCGGAGTTGCACTCGGTGTTAGGCTTGCCTAAAACTTGGCCCCGGAGTGCCGTGGTGGCGCTGGACGAGGAGAGCTTGCATGGGTGAAGTGGGTCGGGTCGAGCCGGGGTCGGCCAGGTCCGGGCGGCGGGTCGTGGTCGCGCTCGGGCTCGGGGCGGCGCTGCTGCTGGCCGGGTGCGGGAACGACGACGGGGCCGGGGTGCGCAGTGAGTGGGCGGCCAGCGGGTCGGGGACCGGGTCGGGGTCGGGCACGGGGTCGGGGTCGGGGCTGGCCGGGCAGGACCTGAGTGGCACCACCGACGACCAGCTGGTCCTCACGGCGGTGGCCGACTACAAGGCCTGGGTCGTGGCCGAGGTCGACGGCCTGGTCGCCGACACGCAGAAGTTCACCGACGCGGTCAGGGCCGGGGACCTGGCCGAGGCCAAGAAGCAGTACGCCCCCAGCCGGGTGCGGTGGGAGCGGATCGAGCCCATCGCCGGGCTGGTCGAGGAGATCGACGGCGCGGTCGACGCCCGGGTCGACGAATTCGAGGGCGTCACCGACCCCGAGTTCACCGGCTGGCACCGGCTCGAGTACCACCTGTGGGAGAAGAACTCGACCGCCGGCACGAAGGCCTTCGCCGACGGGCTGGACAAGGACATCGCCATCCTCGACCAGCAGATCGGCCAGATCGAGTTCCCGCCGGCGGCGGTGGCGCTCGGCCCGGCCGAGCTCATCGAGGAGGTCTCCGAGGGCAAGATCACCGGCGAGGAGGACCGCTACTCCCGCACCGACCTGTGGGACTTTGACGCCAACGTGGACGGCTCGAGGAAGCTGTTCGAGCTGCTCACCCCGGCCCTCCAGGCCAAGGACGCCGCGCTGACGTCCGAGATCGCGGCCGGGTTCGCGGCCGTCGACAAGAGCCTGTCCGAGTACGCCAACGCCGACGGGAGCTTCGACCCCTACACCACCCTAAAGGCCGAGGACAAGACCCGCATGCAGGCCGAGCTGGCCGACCTGTCCGAGAAGCTGGCCCGCATCCCCGGGACCCTCGGCCTCAAGGGCTGACCGCGCATGAGCGGCGGCGACCGGCCCTCCGAGGAGCGCCCGGCCCGGCTCGGCCGGCGGGCCTTCCTCGGGTCGGCGGCGCTCGGGTCGGCCGCCCTGGGCGCGGCCGCGCTGGCCGCCTGCACCTCCGACGACGAGCCGAGAGGGCCAGGGCCGGGGCGCCGGGTGCCGTTCCTCGGCAGCCACCAGCCGGGGATCGACACCCCGGCGGCCCGCTTCGGGCTGCTGGCCGCGTTCAACCTGGTCCACGAGGACCGGGCCCGGCTGGCCAAGAGCCTCCGCGACCTCACCGACGAGGCCAGGGGGCTGATGGAGGCCCGGTCACCGGAGCGCCGCGACACCGCCTTCCCGCCGACCGAGACCGGCATCCTCGGGCCCGAGGGCCGGACCGACGGCCTTGCCGTGACCCTCAGCGTTGGGGCGTCGATCTTCGACGACCGCTTCGGCCTGGCCGACCGCCAGCCCCGGGAGCTGGTCCGGATGCCGTTCCTGGCCAACGACCGCCTCGACCCGGCCCAGACCCACGGCGACCTGCTGCTGGCCCTGTCTGCCGACCAGCCCGACGTGCTGCTCCACGCCCTCCGCCAGCTCATGCGGCGGACCAGGGACAACCTGGTCCTGCACTGGATGCTGGACGGCTACAACCGCCCGGACGCCAAGCCGGTGCCGGGCCGGACCGACAACCGCAACCTGCTCGGGTTCAAGGACGGCACGGCCAACCTCGACATCACCGACAAGGCGTTGATGGACGAGCTGATCTTTGTCGGGGCCGACGACGGCGAGCCCGCCTGGGCCGTCGGGGGCAGCTACCAGGCGGTCCGGATCATCCGCATGTTCGTCGAGTTCTGGGACCGGACCCCCCTGAACGAGCAGCAGAAGATCATCGGCCGTGACAAGGCCAGTGGCGCCCCCCTCGGCCAGGACCGGGAGACCGACGACCCCGGCTACGCCGATGACCCCGCCGGCCGGCGGGTCCCCCTGGACGCCCACATCCGCAAGGCCAACCCGCGAACCGCCGAGACGGCCGGCAGCCGCATCCTGCGCCGCGGCTTCAACTTCTCCCGTGGCTTCGACAACGCCGGTCGGCTCGACCAGGGCCTGGCCTTCGTCAGCTACCAGAAGAGCCTGACCAGAGGGTTCCTGGCCGTGCAGGCCCGGCTCAACGGCGAGCCTCTCGAGGAGTACATCCTCCCGGTGGGGGGCGGGTTCTTCTTCGCCCTCCCCGGCGTCACCTCAGAGGACGCCTGGTTCGGCCAGCAGCTGCTCGTCTGAGGCCGTACCGCCCCATTGGCGGCGGCGGCCATCCTCGCCGGCTGCGGGCCCTCGGGCCGCGGGGACGGCGGTCAGCACCAGGAGCACGCCGCCCAGCCGGCCCACGACATGGAGGCCATGGGGATCCAGCCGATCGAGTTCACCGGCGCCAAGGCGCCCGGCTGACCCTGACGGCCACGCCCGACTCCATGGGCGGGTTCAACCTCCGGGTCGGGATGGCCAACTTCCGGCTCGCCCCCGAGCACACCGGCGGCCGGCCGGTCGCCGGCGAGGGCCACCTGCACCTGTACGGCGACGGGGCCAAGCGCACCCGGCTGTACGGCCGCTGGTTCTACCTGGACGGGCTCACCCCCGGCGCCCACTCCCTGCGGGTGGAGGCGGTGGCCACCAACCACGCCCCCTACCACCGCGACGGCGAGCCGGTGTTCGCCGTCACCGCCGTCCAGGCGGGCTGACGCGGCCGTCTCGCCATCTGGCCCGCGCCGCTGTCCGGTTGGTCGGGTAAGGTGAACCCATGTGCGGACGGTTCAGCTCCACGAGCCAGCTCCAGTTCCTGCTCGAGCAGTTCCGGGCCGAGCCCCTTGGGGTCGAGGGCCACCAGCCGAGCTGGAACGTCGCCCCGGCCAGCGACATCCTGGTCGTGACGGCCTCGGCCGACGGCGCCCGGCAGCTCCGCGCCCTGCGCTGGGGGCTGGTGCCGCGCTGGGCCAAGGACCCCGGCGGGGCCAACAAGATGATCAACCTGCGAGCCGAGACGGTGCGGGAGAAGAAGGGCTGGAAGAGCACCCTGGCCCGCAAGCGCTGCATCATCCCCATCGACGGCTTCTACGAGTGGCAGGACCAGGGCAAGGGCCAGCGCAAGCAGCCCTTCTACATCACCTCCCGCGACTTCAGCCCGCTCGCCCTGGCCGGGCTGTGGTCGACCTGGCGTGACCCGTCGGCCAAGGACGAGGACGGCGGCCGGGGCGGCGAGGAGCTGTTCACCTGCACGATCCTGACGACCTCGGCCAACCACCTGATGGAGTCGGTGCACCACCGCATGCCGGTGATCCTGGCCCCCGATGACTGGGACGCCTGGCTCGACCCGGACAACATCGACACCGAGGAGCTGGCCAAGCTGCTCGTCCCGGCGCCCGAGGAGATGCTGACCCTCTGGCCGGTCGACAAGGCCGTCGGCAACATCCGCAACAACCGCCCCGAGCTCCAGGAGCCGCTCGAGGGCCACCAGCCGATCACCGCCTAGCAGGGCAAGGGGCGGCGGTAGATTTCCCGCCATGCGCTACGGCCCGCCGTTCAGGTTCGCCCGTCGCCAGGACGGCCGCCGCGTGGCCTACCAGGTGGTCGGGGACGGCGACCTGGACCTGGCCTTCCTGTTCGGATGGCCGACCCACCTGGGGCTCATGTGGGAGGACCCGTCGTTCGCGGCCTTCCTCCACAAGCTCTCGTCGTTCTCCCGGCTGATCCTGTACGACCGGTCGGGCGGCGGCCTGTCGGACCGCGGGCAGGGCGGATACGTGTTCGAGGACGAGATGGACGACGTCCGCGCGGTCATGGCCTCGGTCGGCTCGGAGCGGGCGGCGCTGTTCGGCTGCCACACCGGCGGCCGGCTGGCCCTGATGATGGCCGCCACCTACCCCGACCAGGTTTCGGGAGTGGTCACCTTCGGGTCGCACCCGGCCACCCTCCGCGACGAGGACTACCCGTGGGGGGCGACCGTCGAGGAGCACGAGGGCCTGCTGGCGACGATCAAGGACGGTGCGCTCTTCGACGACGCCGCCTACTTCCTGGAGATGGTGGCGCCGCAGGAGGCCGGCGACGCCTCCGTGCGGATATGGATCCGGATGTTCCTGGTCTCGGCGGCCACGTTCGCGGAGCAGTACGAGGGAATCAGGACCCTCGCCCGGTCGACATCCGCGGCCTGCTCGGCTCGGTCCAGGTGCCCGTGCTGGTGCTGCACCGGACCGGTGACCGGGCGGCCGACTACCGGGCCAGCCGCTACATGGCCGAGCGCATCCCCGGCGCCCGGTTCGTGGCCCTGCCCGGCGAGGCCCATTTCCCGTTCTTGGGCGACCAGGACGCCGTGGTCCATCTGACCCAGGAGCTCCTCACCGGGGCGACCCCGGTCGTGGAGCCCGACCGGGTCCCGGCCACGGTGCTGTTCACCGACATCGTCGACTCGACCCGGCTGGCGGCCGAGCTGGGCGACCGGCGCTGGCACCGGGTCCTGGTCGGCCACCAGGAGGTGGTGCGCCAACAGCTGGCCCGGTTCCGGGGCCGCGAGGTCAAGACCACCGGTGACGGCTTCCTGGCCACCTTCGACGGGCCGGCCCGGGCCATCCGGGCCGCCGACGCCATCCGGGCCGGGCTGCGAGACCTGGAGCTCGAGGTCCGGGTGGGCCTGCACACCGGCGAGTGCGAGCTGCTGGGCGACGACATCGGCGGGATCGCCGTGCACATCGCCGCCCGGGTCCTCGGCCCAGGCCGGGGCCGGGGAGATCCTCTGCTCGCGGACGGTCAAGGACCTGGTCGCCGGGTCCGGGTTCGCCTTCGCCGACCGAGGCACCCGCAGCCTCAAGGGCGTGCCCGACTCCTGGCAGCTGTATGCGGTCGAGCTGGCCGGCCCCTAGCCCGACGGCGCCCGGCCGGTCCGGCGCCCGGCCGGTCCGGTGGCCGGTCATGTACCAGACCTGGAGCTGGCTGGCCTTCCTGCACTGGTCGCCAGGGGTCCGGACCAGGATCAGCGGCCTGCGCCCGCTGGGCCGGGCCTGACCGTCCGGCTCACCCGGCGACCAGTGACCGCAGCGGCGTCTCGGCCATGCGGGCCAGGACGGCCACCCGGCCGCCCGGGTGGAGCTCCGGGGCCAGGCGGGTGAACGCGGCCACGTCGCCGAGGTTGCCGTCCATCAGGTCGTAGTGCATCGGCACGACCGTCCCGACCTCGGCGTCGCGGGCCAGGGCCAGCGCCTCGGCGTGGTCCAGGTTGCCGACGATGTCCTGCGCCTCGCGCTCGGGGTCGCGGCCGTTGATGGGCAGGAGGGCGACGTCCACCCGGTGGCGCCGGAGCAGCTCGGCCTGGCCGTCCCAGCGCAGGGTGTCGCCGGCGTGGTAGAGGCGGCCGTCCGGGGTCTCGAGCACGTAGCCGAGGTAGCGGACCTGGCCGCCGTCGGCGGGCAGGCCGTGGCGGTAGGCGTCGGCCACGTGCACGCCGTGCAGGGCCGGCACCGGGTGGACGGTCACGTCCCCGGCGGCCACCGGCTCGCCAGGTCGCGCCCCGACGAGGCGCCCGGCGGGCAGGCCGGCCTCGACGGCGTCGGGCACGGCCGGGGCCGGCACCACCACCCGGGCCCGGTCGTCCAGCTCCAGCAGGGCGCGCAGGGCCGGGGTGTCGAGATGGTCCAGGTGCTGATGGGTGGCCAGGACCAGCTCGGTCCCGGCCAGGTCGCCGGGGGCGACCGGCGACGGGAAGCGCCGGCCCGGGTGGTCGGACAGGAACGGGTCGACGGCCAGGCGGGTCGCCGGGGTGCCGACCAGGAACCCGGCCTGCCCGATCCAGGTCAGCCCGACGGTCACCCGGCCGCCCCGCCAGGTACCGGGAACCGGGTCCGGGTCCAGCCGTAGTGGGGCCGGCGCGGGGCCGGTTCCCGGTACCTGGCGGGGCGGCCGGGTGACCGTCGGGCTGACCTGGATCGGGCAGGCCGGGTTCCTGGTCGGCACCCCGGCGACCCGCCTGGCC
>JASLBL010000470.1 GCA_030146615.1 Actinomycetes bacterium | reverse complement strand
GCCAGCACGCGGCCCACGGGCGGGCCCGGGGTGGGGCGTGTGGGGTCGGCTGGCGGATCTACCACCGACTGGGTGGGCTCCTTTTGGCTTGCCGCCGGCCGGCCGGGGCGGCGCGACACCGGGCCCGAGAGCGGGGGAAGGGCCCAGGCGAACGGAGAGCCTACGGCCCTGCCCGCCGCAGGGCAACCCCGTTCGCGCACACTGTGGACAACTGTCTCAGTCGAGCTCGGCCGCCCGGCGGATGATCGCCTCGTACTCCTCGGCCAGGGCGGTGGCGGTGGTCTCGTCGGTGGCCTCGGCCCACAGGTGGGTGACCGGCTCGACGGTGTCGGGGATGACCAGGGCCCAGTCGTCGCCCCATGGGCCCTCGGGCCCGGCGGGGGCGTGGAAGACCTTGACCCCGTCGGTGTCGTCGACCCGCCGGCCCTTGGTCGCCTCGACCAGCTGGCGCATCACCGCCCCCTTGCGCTCCCAGGGGGTCGGGACCCGGCGCCGGACCACCGACGGCTCGGGCAGGGCGTCCACGGCGGCCCCGAGGGTGGTGTCGTGGACGGCCAGCAGCTCCAGCAGGTTCCCGAACGACAGCAGCCCGTCGTAGGCGGGATGGAGGCTGGGGAAGACGTAGCCCCCGCCCTCGCCTCCGGCGAACACCACCCCGTCGAGCTGGGCGGCCCGCATGATGGCGCTGGTCGAGAGCTTGCACCCGTGGACCTGGCGGCCGTGGCGGTCGGCCAGCCCGGCGGCCAGGCGGGTGGTCGAGACCGGCAGGGCGATGCCGCCGCCGCCCTCGGTCCGCACGATCAGGTCGACGAACAGCAGCAGGGCCCGGTCGAGCCCGACGATGGCGCCGCGCTCGTCGACCAGGGTGATCCGCTCCCCGACGGCGTCGAACAGCACCCCCAGGTCGGCCCCGGAGGCGGTGACCAGCTTGGCCAGGCGGCCCAGGTCGGCCTGGCGCTCCTTGTCGGTGGGGGCGACCCGGTTCTCGTCGAGGTGGCCGTTCACGATCAGGCTGTCCAGGCTCAACCTGGACAGGAGGTGCGGCAGGACCAGCGAGGCCGTCCCTCCGCCGGCGTCCAGCACCACCTTGAAGCCGCGGTGGCGCACGACCGCCTCGTCCAGGCTGTGGACCAGGGCGACGGCGTAGTGCTCGACCGCCCTCGGCGGGTAGCGGAGCTCGCCCATCTCCTGCCCGAACGCCCGGCGGAACTCCTCCCGGTAGTAGGTGCGCTCGATCCGGCGCCTGGTCCCCTCGTCGACGTCGCTGCCGTCGCCGCCGAACACGGCCAGCTCGACCGACTGGCTGTCCCGGGGCGAGGTGCGCACGTACATGCCGCCGGAGGCCCCCATCCGGGCGGCCGAGAACCGCACCGACGGGGCCGGGGCCAGCTCCAGGTCCTCGCAGGTCACCCCGGCCGAGTTCAGCCCGGCGATGATGGCCCGCTTGAGGGCCCGCGAGACCCGGCTGGCGTCCCGGCCCAGGGTGACCGTCGACCCCTTCTTGAGGGTCGAGCCGAAGGCGGTGGCCACCCGCAGGACCATCTCGGGGGTCAGGTCGACGTTGCCGATGCCGGTGACGCCGTGCTCGTCGAACAGCCCGCGGGCGCCTCGGCCCTCCCAGATGATCGACTTGGTGACGATCGCTCCGGGTTCGACCGTCTTATAGGGATAGATCTTTACATTAGGCTGAAGGATGGCGTTGTGGCCGATGTGGGCGTTGTCGCCGACGACCACCCCGTCCTCGACCCGGCCGCCCTGCTTGACGTCGGCGCTGCGCCCGACCACGCAGCCGCGCAGGCTGGTCCCGGGGCCGATGTAGGCGTTGTCGTGGACGATCGCCCGGTGCAGGAAGGCGTCGCGCTTCACGATGACGCCCGAGCCGACCACGGTGTACTCGCGCAGCCGGACGCCCGCCTCGATCTTGGTGAAGTCGCCGATGAGGACGGGCGCGGTCAGGACGGCGTCGGGGTCGAGCTCGGTCCCCTCCCCCAGCCAGACCCCCGGCCGGACCTGGAAGCCGCGCACGTCGACCTTGACCTTGCCGTCGAGAATGTCCTGGTGGGCCCGCTGGTAGGCCTCGAGGCTGCCGACGTCCTCCCAGTAGCCGTCGGCCACGAACCCGAACAGCGGCGCCCCCTGGGCGAGGAGGTCGGGGAACACGTCGCCGGCGAAGTCGGACGGCTGGCCGTCGGGGATGTGCTTGAACACCTCCGGCTCGAGCACGTAGATGCCGGTGTTGATGGTGTCGGAGAAGACCTGGCCCCAGTGGGGCTTCTCGAGGAACCGGTCGATGCGGCCGTCCTCTTCGGTGATGACGATCCCGAACTCGAGCGGGTCGGGCATGCGCTTGAGGACCACGGTGGCCAGAGCGCCGCGCTCACGGTGGAAGCTGACCACCTCGTCGAGGTCGATGTCGGTCAGGGCGTCGCCGGAGATGACCACGAAGGTCTCGCCGAGCATCTCGGCGGCGTTGCGGACGCTGCCGGCCGTGCCCAGGGGGGTCGGCTCGGTGGCATAGGCCAGGTCGACATCCATGTCGGAGCCGTCGCCGAAGTAGTTGCGGACCTGGCTGGCCAGGAACTGGACCGTGACCACGATGTCCTTGAACCCGTAGTCGCGGATGTGCCTGACGATGTGCTCCATGATCGGGCGGTTGCCCACCGGGAGCATCGGCTTGGGCTGGTTGGCGGTGAGGGGCCGCAGGCGGGTGCCTTCCCCGCCGGCCATGATCACCGCCTTCACCGGCTGCTCCGGCAGGGACCGCGTGGCAGGGAGCGCGAGCCGTCTGTCGCCATGGGGAGCTGGGTTCCTTGTCTCTTGGGCGCCTGCTAGGACGCGTGGCCTTCGCTGGCGGCCCGGCTCCTGTCATCCCGCTAGGAGCCGTCCCCCGCCCGGCGGCCGAGCCGTTCCAGCACCATTCTGACGTAGACCGCCCCGGCGAGGTAGTACATCACCACCCCGGCCCAGAGCAGCAGCAGCCCGACCACCCGGGCGGCGTCGGCCACGACCACGTCGGTCGCCCCCAGGGTGAGCACCGGCAGCGCGAACAGCAGCACCATCGTCGCCGCCTTCCCGAGAACGATCACGTCGGGCGGCTCGATCCCCCGCCGCTTCAGCACCGGCCAGCCGCACAGCAGCACCAGGTCCCTGGCCACCAGCAGCACCGCCGCCTGCCAGGGCACGACCTCCCGGACCACCAGGGCGATGGCCACCGAGGCGATCAGCAGCCGGTCGGCCAGCGGGTCGAGCAGCTGCCCGAGCCGGCTCACCTGCCCGGTCCGCCGGGCCAGCCAGCCGTCGACCCAGTCGGTCGACCCGACCACCGCGGTCAGGGCGATCCCCCACCCGTAGCGCCCGGTGGCCAGCAGGTAGGCGCACACCGGCATCAGCAGCAGCCGCACCAGGGTTACCGCGTTGGGCACCGTCCGGATGGCGGTCGAGACCCGCTGGGCGGGCCCGAGCGGGCCGGGCTGCGGGCTGGACCGGTTGGTGTCGTTCATGCGTGGAGCGTAGACCACCGCTCCCCCCTTGGGTTGGTCGGGACGGCGAGATTTGAACTCGCGACCCCCAGTCCCCCAGATCGGTCGCAGCTATCACGGCTGCGCCTCTGCCGTCCCTTCCCGTCCTGGTCAGCCGGCGTATTCGGAAATCTGTTCGTGTCCGAATCGAGCGCCTGCCCCCCGCCGTCTCTCCCCGTTGGGTTGCAAGTCTGGTTGCAGTCACCGGGCCCGCGGCCCGCCCGCCTCCTCGACCCAACCACATAAGCGGGGCCGCACGCGACCAAACCGCGCCGGCCCCCGGAGCACGAGGAGGCGCCTCATGCCCGACCCACACGATATCCCGCGTCGACGTCGCGCGCTCGTCCTCGACGTCACTCAGGCGGCCAGCGAAGTCTCGCGCCTGGTCCACGAAGCAAGAGACCTCAACCTGCCGGTCGAGCCCGGCGTCAGAGACGGGCGAAACGCGCTCGTCCGCTGGGCGGTTTTTCTAGAGGAGGTGCTGCCATGACTGAGCCCCGCGACCTTACCTATCTGGTGCCGGTCGACGTCTTGGCCGAGGTGAACACCGCGGTCGCTGTGCTCCAAATCCAGGGTCCGGCGGTCACCGAAGCGCTGCGGCAACTCGACCGGGCCACCACAGTGGCGTGGAAGGCCGTGAGCATGGTCGAGGTGACCGACGACGAGTGGCAGCTCGTCAAGCGCGCGATCGGTATCGAACGCGGCTGGAATGCGGCTTACCAGCTGGTCTCCACACTTGACCTGCCAGGGCCGCCCGCCAACGTAACGCCTGACGGCCCGTAAGCGCTGCTTGTAGTGCCAAGGGTGCGAACGCCCTCGGTCGCTACCACGGCCGGGGGCGTTCGCCTGTTAGCAGGTAACGGCGGCAGGGTAGCCGGCGTTCCTCGGTAGGACGGTGGTCGTTGCCTGCGCTCGCCGTCAACCGCCCGGGTTGGCCATCGGCCCTGGGACCGAGTTGTTCACAGTCCGGTCCCGGCCACGATCCCGGGGGCGAGGAGAAGACGCCTCCGGGGTTGTGGCCCGGTCTCGATGCTCAGTGGCTGGCGCCGGCCGGCCAGCGGCGCGGTGCTCGCTCCGGATGGCGTAACGGGGGCGGCGGCACTGACGCTCTTTCGTGTGTCGATGGCCAGGTGCTCCTCAGCCGGCACCCGTGGGTTGGCCATCGTCCCGGAGACCGGACTGTCCTCACGCCAGCCCGGTCCGGCCTACGACCCCGGGAGCATGGGACGCACCCGGGGTCGTAGCGCGCTTAGATGTAGATGCTGTCCCGGACGGCACCGGCCAGGGCGGCGGCCCGGTCATGGGCCATGACGGCAGCCACGGCGGCATCAATCCGGCGGGGTGAGTCCTTCCGCTCCTTGGCCAGCCGGGCACCTCGGGCATCCTCCCGCAGCACCGCGTTGCCGATGTGGCGGGCCAGCCGGCTATCCCCTGAGTGAGTCAGCTGCTGGTTGACGACGGCTTCATAGAACCGGGCGGTGGCCGGCGTAATGCGGCCCGGGGACTGCGGGTACTCCAGCACCGGCAAGCCCTCGCCGTCCAGCAGTTGCAGGGAGCGCGCCCACCGGAAGGGATCGGCGGCGATCTCCACCACCCGCCAGCGCCGGCACGCGGCCCGGATGGCGGCCTCCACGTCGACGATGGGGACCTGGGTGCCGGCGGCCTCCCATAGCTCCACCAGGTCGACATGGGGGCGCTGGTCGACGCTGGCCACGGTCAGGACCGTGGTATCGCCGTTGAAACTGCCGTCGAAGGCAACGGCGACCTCGGCCCCGTCCGGGATGATCCTCGTGGTGTCGGCGCAGGCGGCCCAGGCCCCATCAGGCAGCCAGGCGTCATCAACGCCGACCCACTGGCCCAACCGGTATCGGCGGAAGGCGTTCTCGCGCATCTTGGGCGGCAGGGTCGCCCGGAGCGCGTCACGATGCAAGAAGTCATCAAGGGCCGGGTTGGCAATTGCCCACGCCTGTTCGTCATCGAGCGCGCAGCCGGCCGGGGCGGCGAACTCGCGGAAGGAGAACGACGGGTCGGCGCCTTCGCGGCCGTGGTTGACCAGGCGCCGCATCACCCCATCATCGCCAGCCTTCGGCGGGGTCGAGATGGCCAGCAGCAGCGATCGATCGCGCTTGCCAGCACGGGCGGCCATGGCCTCGTACGTGTCGTCGGTGACCACGTGGAGTTCGTCGACCAGGGCCATGCTCGGGTCCCAGCCTTGGAGGCTGCCCGGGTCGGCAGGCAAGGCCATGAACACGCTGTCGGTTCGCGGCTCGAGGAGGTGATCGGCGAACACTTGCACGCGGGCGGACAGATCCCTGTCCAGCTCCACCATCCGCTTGGCCGTGCGGAAGATGATCCGAGCCTGCCGCTCATCGCTGGCGACGACGAGCACTTGTGCGCCTTCTACGCCATCGCCGAGCAGCCCATACAGCCCGATGGCGGCGGCCAGGGTGGACTTGCCGTTGCCGGCAGGGATGGCAACCAGCGCCTGGCGGGGTCGGGGTTCGTCCAGGACCCCGCGGACGATCTCACGCTGCCAGGGCCGCAGTTTCAGGCGATGCTTGGCCCCGGTGCCCTTGGGAACCATGATGTACCGCTCGCAGAACGCGATACAGCGGGCACCGCCGCGCTTGGGCAGCCTGCGCAGGTCCAACGGTGGGGCGGTTGGGGTTCCCTTTGGACCGGCCTTCATGGAATCATCCGGGCGCCATGGACGAGACCGACCCGGTTACCACTGGCACGCGAGTCGCAGTCGCGCTCCTGAAGTTGTGGCTGGAGCAGGATCGGCTGAGCGCAGCGCACATCGAGGGCGTCCTGACGGACCCGAAGGGACCAAATGCAGCCGAGATCATCGCCGGTCAGCTCAACCTCGGCATGCTGCTGCTGCTCATGCTGGCCGAGGAGCGCGGCGCGAGCGCCGAGGACATGGACGACATGATGGAGGAGGCCCGAGGCATCCTCCAGGATCTGTCGGAAGGTCTCCCCGAGTAGCCTCACGCGACCACCGGAGGCGGTTCATCGACCCCGAGTGTGTCGGAAACTTCGCCTGGCGAGGGGTCGGGGGTGGTCAGCGTCCTCAAGATTCGGTGGGCGAGGTGGGCGGATCGGGCGCTGTTGCACGACCTGCAGCGGACGACCAGCCCGCCTCGCGGGTTGCCGCCGCGGGCGACCTCCCGGACGTGGTCGGCGGTGAGGTCCGCGGCGGGGTGGGCGGGCCGGCGCTCCCAGCCGGGACACCAGTCCCCGACGATGGCACGATGGTCGGCGACGACTCGTCGTCTGCGTTCGCGCTCCTGGGCGTCGGCGTGGAGGTCGGGTCGTCGCTGCTGCTTGGCCCAGTCACGCTGGCGCATGCAATCCGAGCACCTCGGCTTGCCTCGCACGCTTCGCCCACAATCGAGGCAGGCGCGGAGCAGGCTGCGGGTCATCTCGGCTTACGGCGCTGGCGCTGGCGCAGCCGGTCACGGCATGACTGGCAGCGGTCGCCTGGCCCCTTGAACTCGTTGTGACAGGAGAGGCATCGGCCCTGCCTGCGTGGGGCGCGGTAGATCCAGCTCGTCTTACCCATGGCGTCGGAGGAGGGTAAGCAGGACCGGGGTGGGGCGTGCATCGCGGGAGACTCCGCGCACGCCGACCACCCCGGCCCCGGCGTCGGCCGGCACCCGCACCACGGCAACGTGGTCCAGCGCCGCACTGATCCTCGTCACGCGCTGGCGGTCGGCCGACCAGCGGCTACCACCAGGCACCTCAGCGAAACCAACGCTTAAGCCCAACGGTACCCCGTCTCGGGCGAGGGCCAGGACCTCGTTCCCGAGCAGGGTGTCCGACACTCGCCACTCGCCCCAGGCGGCGTCGGCCCGGTCCTCGATGGTGAGGGTGCGACCGATGGGGAGGGTGCCGGCGTCTCTCGGGTGGGTCGCCGTCAACGGGATCTTGGCCGGGTCAGTGCCGGCGAGGGCGCCTCTCTCAAACGTCTCGATGACCAACCGGCCTCGGTCGTACACCCGCGCTTCGGTGCCCCAGGGAAGGAGGGCGCCGACCAGGGTGCGACCGTCGCCCCCGTCCCGAACCGCGAGGGAGCTGGTGAACTGGCGAGTGTGGATCATGCGACCGCTGGTCCTTCCTGGTCGTCGATGCCGGCGACCGGGGCCAGGTCCTCTAGCTCCCGGACTTCGCTCCGGAGCTTCCAGCCGGCCCGGATGGCGCTCTCGTGCGCCTGGTACCTGGTGAGCAGGTCGGTGCGGACCAGGGCGGCGGCGTTGAACTTGACCGTGGTCGTCGAGGACAGCAGGGCCGAGAGGGCCGTTTCCAGCCGGACCAGCCAGGGACGTAGGCCGAAGGTGAGGAAGTCCAGCGCCCGTTGTTCCACGTTGGCGTAGGTGAGGCTCCCGCCGGACTCGCCGCCGATCAGTTCGGGCTGGACGCCGAAGTAGCGGGCGATCGTGGCGACGTTCGCCCTCGTGGTTTCAAGGAATTGGGCTTCCTCGGGGGCGATGGTGACGGCTTGGAAGCGGGCGCCGTTGCCGAGGACGGCGATTTCCCGGTTGCCGTCGCGGTAGCGGTCCCGCCATTGGGCTTTGATCTGGTCGGCGCGGTCTTGCTTGAGGTCCTGGTCGGTGCTCAGCACACCGGCTGGCATCCCGCCATCGCCGAAGAACCGGGCGCCGTACCGCTCGGCGGCGATGCCTAGCCCCACGGCCTGTCTCGCGTGGGCAATCGGGGAGAGCCCGACGACGTTGCCCGGCGTGGTGAATGCCCGGACGTGCCAGACGGAGGCGGGGTCGACCAGCTGGCCATCCACCCGGTACTCCACGGCGCCGTTCGGCACGGTCACCCCGACGCGCTCAGGGGCGAGCAGCTCGACCTGGGCGGGGAGAAGGCCCGCGCCGGCCCGGTCGACGATCAACCCGTAGCAATTGCCTCTGACGAGGAGGCTTTGGAGGGTGGCGTAGAGGAAGTCGGGCAGCGTCCAGCCGGCCGAGGGCGCCCGCAGGACCGGGGGCAGGGCGGGCAGGGGGTTGCGCTCCCCGACCCGGTAGGCGGCCAGGGGCAGGGTGCTGATGCTGCCGGCGATCAGGTTGACCGATGCCCACACTGCCGAGTGCTGCATGGCCGTGGTCGGGTTGACCGCCACCGCGGCATAGGTCGAGGCCACCGGCAGGTCGCCGATCTGGAACAGCGCCCGGTCGTGACGCTTCCAGGGCCAGGTCCAGCCCATCGGCTTAGGTCGTGCCGACGAAGGTTTTGACCGCGGCGGTGTCGATGAGGGCGCCGTCGAGGCGGACGATGCAGCGGAAGGCGATGAGGTCGTTTTGGAAGCGGTACTCGTCGCTGCGCTCGAACCGGATGCCGTTGACGATCCTGATGAAGTACCGATCCATGGCGCCGAAGGCGATGTACTCGGCGGCGTTGGCGGCGGCCGGCATGAACGGGTCGGTGTAGACCGGGTAGCCCAGGATGGAGCGGCGGTCGGTGAGGCCGTTGACGGGCTGGCCGCTGGTGTCGCGGAGCTTGCGGATGCCGACGTTGACGGCGTTGCGCATGAGGAACGCCGCCGAGGCGGCCTCGGCATACGGCTCAGCCACCGATCCGACCAGGTTCCAGAGGGCGTCGGTGCCCTGGTTGGCGGTGCCCTGGGTGCCCAGCCCGGCGGCCGTGCCCGCCGGACCGGTCACTCCGGTGCCGGCGTCCAGCAGCAGCCCCCGCGGCTGGCCGGTGCCGGTGCCGTTGATAAGGTCGTCGCCGTACCCGGTGGCGCCCAGGCCGAGGCTCAGGGCGGCCTGGCGGGCCAGGAAGTCCAAGAGGTTGACCGGGGAGTCGTTGGCCAGCTCGGAGGACACCTCGAAGTAGTTGGCGTACTTGTAGGCGCTCAGGGTGACCGTTCCGAGGGCGGGGTCGCTTTCGGTGATCTGCTGGGCCTCGCCGGTGATGGCCGAGGTGACGAAGCCGGTGGAGCGGGGCACGACCAGGTTCTCGCCCGTCTCGGTGGTCACGACGGTGGCGCCGGCCCGCATGAGGGCCGAGGTTTCCACCAGGTGCTGGACGATGCGGCCGTACACGTCGGTGCCCATCGCCTGGGTCGCCGTGGTCGTGAGCAGGTCCCGGGTGTGGACCCGCACCCGCCCGGAGCGGCCATAGACGGGCTCGGGCACGTCGTCGGGCCACTCGTCGGGGAGCTGCTCGGCGTAGACCTCGATCGGGGCCGGGTTCTTCGAGAAGATCGCCGAGCGGAACTGCCGGGCGAGCTCGGCGGCCTCGCGGGTCAGGGTCGGTCCCTGCCGGCGGGTGGCCATGGCCCGGACCTCGGCCAACTGGCGGTCGCGCTCGGCCTCCAGGGCGTCGGCGGCTTCCCGTTCCGCCACGACCTGAGCCTGGTAGGCGGCCAGCTCCTCGGGGGACGGTTCGCGGCCCTCGGCGGCGGCCCGGGTCAGGATTTCATCGCCAGCGGCTCGGGCTTGGCCGCGCCGCTCCTTGAGCTGGTCGAGCAGGGTCACGGTCCCACCTCGAGCATTCCCCACCTAGGCAGTAGAAGTGTTGGAGATAGTACTACGTCAGGCGTACTAGTTGGTGCCTGGGTGGCAGGCGCCGCGCAGCTCCCAGCGGGTCATCACGACCAGCAGCCGGCCGTAGACCGAGACGCAGGCGAACTCGTTGCCGGCCTGGAGGGTGAATTCGTCCTCGGCGGCGGCCTGGTGCATGGCCCGGCCGGCGTTCTCCAGCGTCTCCCCGGTGCCCTTGGCCAGGTTCTCCCGGGCCTGCTCCAGCAGGTACAGGCGTTCGGTATCGGTGAGCTGCCCGGCCGGTTCGGTGGCGATCTGTGCCAGCAGGCCGTCAGCAACGGCGAAAGGGGCAAGGTCGTCGTGGTTCATCGCGTGAGCCTCCTCATTTGGTGTCCCATGTGTCCCGTTGTCCCATTGCCTGGTCACAGGTCCTCGGATTGGGACGGCGGTGTCCCGTTGTCCCATTGCTCACCCTCGCTGACCTGCGAATGGGACGATGGGACACTTGGGACACTGGTATAGACGCCGCGAGACAGCCGACGCAGGCGGCCCGAATCGGCCAGGCGCTTGAGGTAGCGGCGGGCGTCGGGGCCGAACTTGTCCTCGACCTCGCCGGCCCGGACATGGGGCGGGTTGGCCGCGACGAAGGCGATGATCTCGGCCGAGCGGTCGCTGACTCCACCGCTCACCCGGGCCTCGCGAGCCCGGGCCGCGGCCTCGTCGAGGTCGGCGCCGTCTAGATCCCAGCTGAACCCGTCGGCCACCATCAAGGCGTACTCGCCCTCGGGGATGTCGCGGCCGGTGATCCTGAGTAGTCCGCTGGTCGCGTGCCGGGCGCGGGTGAGCACCATCACGGTGTCGGCGGCGCCGGCCAGCCCATGGGTGCCGGACACGCTGTCGACGAAGTCATCGGCGGCGGCCTTGCGGTCGTGGTGGTTGGTGAGCAGGGTCATGCCGGCGTGGTCGTCGGCGATCCGCTTCAGGGTCGTCCCGATGCGGTAGTCGCGTTGATAGCTGGACTCGCCGAGCAGGGCGGGCGGCATCACCTTGCCGAGGGTGTCCAGGATCACCAACGGCGGCAGGTCGTGCTGCAGGTCAAGCCAGGCGGTGACCGTGTCGACCACGCGGCCCTGTTCCACCCGGAGCAGATACTCGAACTCCCGGGGGATCGGATCACCGCCCAGCAGCTTGCGGCAGCGGTCCTGGAGGCGCCGGTCGCCATCTTCCAGGGCGAGATAGAGCACCGGGCGCTTGGGGACGGCGATGCTGAGCGCCTTGCCGCCAGCGGCGGCGGCCAGGGCGACGGTGAGCACCAGCCAAGACTTGCCGATCTTGGGCGGGCCGACCAGCAGGACCGACCCCTCCGGGATCAGACCGGGGACGGCGTAGGCCAGGGGTGGGAAGTCCTGGGCGTCCAGCCAGGCACCATTGCGGATCCCGGCAAACAGGGACGCAGCGTCAGGGGTGCCATGGTCGGGCGGGTCGTAGAGGATGCCGCTCATCGCCTGGCCGCCTTGCGCAGTTCGGCGACCTCCAACTCAAGGCCGCGTAACAGCACGATGACCTCGCCGACCAGGCTCCAGAGCACCCGTTGGTCGGGGATGGCCTCGACCCGGCTGCGAGCCTCGGCCACCAGATCGTCGACCTCGGCCAGCTTGGCGCCGACCCAGGCGGCGAGCAACTCGCCAACGGGTCGAGGGTCACCCTGCTCGGGTACGATGGCGGGACCGTTCGTCGCGGTGGTTGTTGGTGCGGGGCCGGGTCGCTGTCGGGGCGCCCGGTCTTCGCCGTTATCGGGCACGGGCGGCGGCCTCTTGCCCGGCCTTGAATTCGTCGAGCGCCTCGCGGGTCACACGGATGGCCCGCCCGATGCGCACCGACCGGATCCGACCGTCGCGTACCAGTTCGTACGCCTGGTTCTTACCGATCCGCAGATCTGCGGCGACCTCTCGCATCTTCAGCGTGTTGTGCTCGGTGCCAGGCACCCTCACTCCTCCTCGCGCGGCTTCATCTTGCGCGAGGGACGTTAGCCCAGGGATACAAGGGGATGCAAAGTCATCTTGCATGACGCCGGATGACTGTGCTTCACTGCCTCGGACGGGTGACGCCAAGGGACAGCGAGGGATGAATGCCAGAGCCGACGCCGGACCGTGCTGGCATCACGCCACCGAAGGGTGCCCTCTACCCGAGTCAGATCCTCGCCCGTAACCTCGGCGCAGTCCGACGGCTACGTGGGTGGCGCCAGGAGTTTGTCTCCGAGCGGATGATGTATCTCGGGCACCCGTGGAGCCGGCAAACCGTGGGTGAGGTCGAACAGGGGCGCCGCAACGTCACGGTCGATGAACTGTTCAGCCTTGCCTTAGTCTTCGAGATCACCGTCGCTCGGCTGCTGGACGCTCGGCCCGGGCGACTCATTTTCCCGGACTCGAAGGAGCCGAACCGAAAGGTTGCCCTGGTCCGACCAACCAGCGTTGCAGCGAGCTATGCCGAGAGCCAGGCACCGGAAATGCTCATCAACGCTGACGACCTGCATGCTGTCCTCTGCGGCCACGAGGTCGACGTGTACGTGACCTGGGGCGACGACGAGCCTTGGCGCCTCATCATGGTCGAGTTTCATGACAAAGATGAGGAATGCCCATGAGAGGCACCATCATCAAGCGAGGTGTCTCCTACTCCGTCGTGCTCGACCTCGGCCGCGGCCCGGACGGACGCCGGATCCGCAAATGGCATAGCGGGTACAAGACCAAGAAAGAAGCCGAACGGGCCCAAGTCGAGTTGTTGGGCCGTCTCAACCAGGGTGCCTACGTCGAGCCGTCCAAGCTCACCGTCGCCGCGTTTCTCCGGGATCACTGGTTGCCCGGCCTCCGGGCCCAGGTGAGGCCGAGCACGTGGGCCGAACATCACTCAAAGGTTGAGGTTCACCTTGTTCCGGCCATTGGGGGAGCGCTTCTCCAGCGCCTCGCACCCGGTGATCTGAACGCCGTCTATGCCGACCTGCTAGGGCGAGGCCTGTCGGCCCGGACGGTTCTGCACGTCCATGCCACCATCCGCCGGGCCCTGGCCGACGCGGCCCGCTGGGGCATGGTCCCCCGTAATGTCGCCCTTCTCGCGTCACCGCCTCGGCCTGGCCAGCCCAAGCTACAAGTCTGGACAGCGGCCGAGCTACGGGCGTTCCTGGCCCACGTGGAGAACGACCGCCTCTATGGCCTAGGCTGCTTGCCAGCTCGACCGGGATGCGCCGCGGCGAGCTCCTCGGCATCCAATGGCCGGACGTCGACCTCGGCCGGGCCCGGATCGCGGTACGTCGGTCGCTGGTCACGGTCGGTCACGAGGTCGTCGTGAGTGAACCTAAGACGGCGAAGGGCCGCCGGTCGGTTGCACTCGACCCGGCCACCGTCGCCGGCCTCAAGGCGTGGCGTAAGCACCAGGCGGCCGAGCGGCTCGCGTGGGGGCCTGCCTGGACCGACTCGGGCCTCGTGTTCACCCGAGAGGACGGACGGCCGCTTCACCCTCGAGAGGTCACTCGAGCGTTCAGTCGCCACGTGCTCAACGCCGGAGTACCGATCATCCGCCTGCACGATCTTAGGCACACCCACGCGACTCTGGCATTGGCGGCCGGTGTCCACCCGAAGGTGGTGCAGGAGCGACTCGGTCACGCGAACATCGCCATCACCCTGGACACCTACAGCCATGCCGTGCCAGCGCTCGAGGAGCAAGCGGCACGCACGGTCGCCGCCTTGGTGTTCGGCCAGTGAACAGGTCAGAAGGGCTTAGGCTCTGGAGGCTTAGGTGGCAGTGGAGGCTCGCCCGGATCAGGCGGCAGTGGAGGCTGGGGGCCCGGATCAGGCGGCAGTGGAGGCTCGCCCGGACCAGGCGGCAGTGGAGGCTCGGGGCCCGGACCAGGCACTACGTCGGTCATTGCAGTCCTCCGGGTTGCATCAGGGTTGCAGTCCGTGAGCGGACGCTGACGGCGCTCGTCCCACTACGGCCGCTGAACTGCGGTATTGCTAGTCGGGACGGCGAGATTTGAACTCGCGACCCCCAGTCCCCCAGACTGGTGCGCTAACCAAGCTGCGCCACGTCCCGAAGCGGGCCCGAAGGCCCCAAACGGGCGTCAGGATATCACGGTCACCGGCGCCTTCCCCCGGGTGCCGCGGCCGCTCGGTCAGCTCCCGCCGGTCCGTTCCCGGGCCTTGACCCGGACCAGCAGCCGCACCGGCGTGCCCTCGAACCCGAAGGTCCGGCGCAGGTCCCGCTCCAGGTAGCGGCGGTAGCTGGGCGTGAGCTGGCCGCTGGTGAACAGGACCACCTCGGGCGGGTCGACCCTGGCCTGGGTGGCGTAGCGGACCTTGACCGAGCGGCCCCGCACCGGGGGCGGCGGCGTGCGCTCGGCGGCCTGCCGCAACCACTGGTTGAGGGCCGCGGTGGGGATCCGCTTGGACCGCTCGGCGAGCACCTGGTCGACCAGCCCCCAGATCTTCTCGACCCCCCGGCCGGTGCGGGCCGAGACCCGCAGCATCGGCGCCCAGCCGACGAAGTAGAGCTTGCGCTCCAGGTCGACCCCGAACTGGCGCCGGGCCTCGTCGTCCATCAGGTCCCACTTGTTGGCCAGCAGGACCAGGCCGCAGCCGGCCTCGACCGCCCGGACGGCGACCTTCTGGTCCTGCTCGGCCACGCCCTGGGGCGCCTCGAGCACGAGCAGGGCGACGTCGGCCCGGTCGACCGCCTCCAGGCTGCGGACGAAGGCGAAGTAGTCGGCCCCCTCGGCCTGCTGGAACGAGCGCCGCATGCCGGCGGTGTCGACCAGCCGGTAGCTGCGGCCGGCCCGATCGACGATCGAGTCGACGGTGTCGCGGGTCGTGCCCGGGGTCTCGTCGACGATGGCCAGCTCCTGGCCGGCCAGCCGGTTGAGCAGGCTGGACTTGCCGACGTTGGGGCGCCCGACGATCGCCAGCGCCGGCACCTCGGGCTCGTCGGCGGCCGCGGCCGGGGTGCCGAGCCGCTCGATGACCGCGTCCAGCAGGTCCCCCGAGCCCCGGCCGTGCAGGCTGGACACGGCCAGCGGCTCCCCCAGGCCGAGCGACCAGAGGTCGGCGACCTGCGGCTCGGCGGCGGCGCTGTCGACCTTGTTGGCGACCAGCAGGACCGGCACCGGGCCGCGGCGCAGGCGGCTGGCGACGGCCGCGTCCTCCTCGGTGATGCCGGTGGTGGCGTCGACCACGAACAGGAGGAGGTCGGCGTCGGCCATGGCCCGCTCGGCCTGGGCGACGACCCTGGCCTGGAGGCCGGTCGCCTTGGGCTCCCAGCCGCCGGTGTCGACCAGCTCGAAGCGCCGGCCCGACCAGTCGGCCGGGTAGGCGACACGGTCCCTGGTCACGCCCGGGACCTCCTGGGTGATCGCCGCGCGCCGGCCCAGGATCCGGTTGACCAGGGTCGACTTGCCGACGTTGGGGCGCCCGACGACCGCCACCCTCGGCAGGCGGCCGGTCGCCTCGCCCTCCTGCTGCTCCATCGATATATCGCTTTGTCTACTCATCAATTTGGCTACGTACAGCTTCCGGGGCGGGGACGCCGCCCGCGGTGGCCAGGAAGGCCTGGAGGCGCTGGCGCAGGACCTCGCTGGCGGCTCGGCGACCGGCCCGGTCGCTGGTCGACTGGGGCAGGTCGATCGCCGGGCCGATCACGATCCTGACCGGCGAGGCGAACGGCAGCCAGCCGAACCGCCGCCGGACCCGCTCGGTCCCGAAGATCACCACCGGCAGCACCGGGCAGCGCTGCCGGACCACGATATAGGCAAGCCCGGGATGAACGGCCGAGAACCTCCCGTCGCCCCTGGTCCCCTCTGGGAACAGCCCCAGCATCGACCCACGGGCCAGCACCGCGTCGGTGCGCCGCAGCGCCTCCCGGTCGATCCCGCCCCGCTTCACCGGGAACTGCCCGATCCAGCGCATGATCCACCCTAGCGGCCCCACGAACAGCTCGGCCTTGGCCATGAACGCCACCGGGCGCTTCAACGCCGACGCGAGCAGCACCGGGTCCATGTTGCTGCGATGGTTCGAAGCCAGAATCACCGGCCCCCGCTCCGGCACATGCTCCCCACCCTCGACCTTGATCCGGAACCACGTCCGCATCAAGGGCTTGACCACCATCCCGGCGATGATGAAGCCACGATCGGGGTGCTTCTTCCGGGTGGGGTCCTGCGGCGGGCCGGCCCCGTTGGCGGGGTCGCCGGCCGGGGCGCCGGGCGCCTCGCGGTGGGGGCCGCCGGTCATCGCGGGCGGGTCGCTCTGGCGGATTCGATGAGCTGGAGGAGCTGGGCCACCACCTGGTCGACGGAGCGGGTGGTGGAGTCGATGATCAGGGCGTCGTCGGCGGCGCGGGTCGGGGAGGCGGCCCGCCCGCTGTCGATGGCGTCACGACGGGCCAGGGTCTCGGCGGTCTCGCCGCCGCCCTCGGTGTCGCCGCTGCGCCGGCGGGCCCGCTCGTGCTCGGAGGCGGTCAGGAACACCTTGACGTCGGCGTCGGGCCACACCACGGTCCCGATGTCGCGGCCCTCGACCACGATCCCGCCGACCCCGACCAGCGAGCGCTGCAGCCCGACCAGCAGCTCACGGACCGCCGGCACGGCCGCGACCGCCGAGACGGTTGCGTTCACCTCGGGCGAGCGCAGCGCCGGGCCCGGCTCCACCCCGTCCAGCAGCACCCTGGCCGCCCCGGCCCGCCCCGGTGGGAGCTCAAGGGTGAGGTCGACAGCCTTGGCCGCGTCGGCGACCGCCTCGGCGTCGTCGACCGGGATCCCCCGACGCAGCAGGGCGAGGGTGAGTGCCCGGTAGGTCGCCCCGGTGTCCAGGTACCGCAGGCCCGCCTCCTCGGCGACCCGCCGGGCCACGGTGCTCTTGCCCGATCCGGCCGGCCCGTCGATCGCGACGACGACGTCGGCGGTTCCCTCGACGGGCTCGTCCCCGCCCAACCCCACCACCTTCACCTGGCCTCCCTACTCGAGCGGTGGACCGCGCCGCGCTCAACCCGAGCCCACCCGCAGCGCAGTCTACCCGCTAGGGGTTCCCCAACTACCTCCACCCGCGCCGGGCTCAGGGAGCACCCGTGCCCTCGTGGGCGGGCCAGCCGGCCAGCTCGAGGGCGGCGATGGCGGCGGTGGCGGCGTCCCGGCCCGCAACCCAGATGCGCAGGGCGCCGCTGCCCCCTTGCAGCTCGTGGTCGATGGCCAGGTCTTCCACGTTGACCCCGGCCGCGCCGAGGGCGTGGAACACGGCGGCGAGGCTGCCCGGCCGGTCCGCGATGTGGACCACCACCTCCCGCAGGGCCCGTGGCGAGGACCCCGGCTTGGTCGGGATGCGCAGGCGCGCCGCCCTGGCCGAGGCCAGCTCCTCGCGCAGGCCGACCCTGTCCCCCTCGGCGATGAGCTTGCGCAGCACCTCGAGCCGGCTGGTCAGCACGTCGAGCGCGGCCACGATGCTCGGCCCGTTGGTGGCGCAGATGTCGACCCACAGGTCCGGGTCGCTGGCCGCCACGCGGGTGGTGTCGCGGAAGCCGCTGGCGACCAGGCGGCGCAGGGCCGCCGGCGACTCCACCTGGGCGACCGCGCCCATGAGGGCGGTCGCGGCCAGCTGCGGCAGGTGGCTCGCGAACGCCGCCACCTGATCATGCAGCTCGGGGTCGAGCATGAGCGGCCGGCCGCCGAGGTCGCGCACGAACGAGGTCAGCCGTCGCAGCGCCTGATGGTCGACGTGCGGCGCCGGGGTCAGCACCCAGGCCGCGCCGTGGAACAGGTCCACCCGGGCGGCCCGCGCCCCCCGCTCCTCCGACCCGGCCATGGGATGGCCGGGGATGACCCGCCGCAGATTCGCGGACGAACGTTGAAGCTCAGCTAGAAGGTGCAACTTGGTGCTGCCGACGTCGGTGAGGACGGCCTCCGGGTTCGCCGCCAGGGCACGGGCGAGCACGCCGGCCAATGACCGGACCGGCGTCGCGGCCACGATCAGATCGGCACCCTCGGCCGCCTCTTCGACGGACCGGGCGCGGCTGGTGATCGCCTCCCGTTCGAGGGCGTCCCGCAGCTCCCGCCGGTCGGTATCGGCCCCCACCACCTCGGCGACCCCGGCGGCGCGGGCGGCCAGCCCCACCGAGGCACCGAGCAGTCCGGTGCCGACGATCGCGAGCCGCCGCGGCCATTCGAGCGTCGAGGTCATCGGCGGGCTCGGGCGGTCGACGGTGGGCGCTCCACTGTCCCGCCCTGCGCTCCAACGATTGGCTTCAGGCCGAGGTGGGGACGGGCGGCTCGGCGGCTCGCGGGGCTTCGCCCTGGCCAGGCGCTTGTCATCGGTTCACTCCGGAAGGTCGTCGCGCAGGTGCTTGGCGCGGTGCAGGTAGACGTGGCGCAGGCTTGCCCTCGGCAGCGTCGAGTAGCAGTGGACCAGCACCCGGATCGTCTTCGGGTTGCCTCCGACGACGTCGAGCTCGCCGGCGCAGAGCAAGGGTACGTCGCCGAGCCCGAGCTCCCGGGCCGCCAGCGCCGGGAAGGCGCTGCGCAGGTCCTTGGTCGAGGTGAAGATGATCGACACCAGCTGGTCGTGGTCGACGCCGTTGCGCTCGAGCAGGGCCGACAGCAGCTCGCTGGTCCGGGCCATCACGGCCTCGGACGTGTCGGCGTCGACCGTGGTCGCCCCGCGCAGGGCGACCAGGCGCTGTTGCAGCCGCTGCTCACTCATGGACCCGCCCTCACCTGCCAGTCATCGACAAATCGATAAGTCGATGAATCGATAGATGGACGAATGGCTTCATAGTCCCGCTGCCCTGTAGAGACGTCGGATCTCCTCTGGTCGCAGGGGGCGGAACTCTCCCGGCGCCAGGCCGGTGAGACGGATCGGGCCGACCGCGGTCCGCACCAGCCGGCGCACCGGGGCCCCGACCGCGTCCAGGAGCCGCCGGACCTCCCGGTTGCGCCCTTCGACCAGGACAACCTCGATCATGCGGCGCCGGCCCGACCCGGCCACCACCCTGACCCTGGTCGGCTTGGCGAAGCCGTCCTCCAGCTCGACTCCCTTGCGGAGGCGGCCCGGGGCGTCGGCCGGCAGCCGCTCGACCTCGACCAGGTACTTCTTCTCGATCCCGTACCTGGCGTGGGTGAGCCGGTAGGCCAGCGGCCCGTCGTTGGTGAGCAGCAGCAACCCCTCGGTGTCCCGATCCAGCCGTCCAACCGGGAAGACTCGCGGCTGCTCAGGGACCATCCCGACCACCGTCGGCCGGCCCTCCGGGTCCGCCGCCGTGCTGACCACGCCCGTCGGCTTGTTGAGCAGCCAGTACCGCCGCCGCTCGTCCAGGACCACGCGTGACCCGTCCACCTCGACCCGATCGCTGACCGGATCGACCCGGCGCCCGAGATCCCGCACCATCTCACCCCCGACCGAGACTCGCCCGGCCCGCACAAGCTCCTCGACGGCCCGCCGCGACCCCAGCCCGGCTCCGCTCAACGCCTTGTTGAGCCGAATCGCCTCTCCCCCGTCACCGGCAGGTCCTTCAGTGCCCACCCTTCGACCGCCCTCGGGCCCGCGGTCGCGCGGTCGCCGGCTCGACTTGGCGAGATCATTTGGCCTTTGGCCCGTTCGGCCTGACCCGGAAGCCTTCCCCGCCGACCGGCCGGCCCGGCTGGACCCTGATGCGCCCCTGGACGAGCGTTCGCCGCTGTTCGGCGCCGGCATGCCCGCGGGACCTCGGGCCGGTCGATCGCTCGGCCGCCCTGCCGACGCTCCCCGCGAGCCTGCTGCCCCACCGCGCGACCGGCTGGTCGTCTGGGCGGCGGCTCCCCGACGCGGACGGCTGCGGCCCTCGCTCGAACTAGCGTCGGCTCGCGCATCGACACGCCGCGAACGGCTCCCACCCTCGCGCGGACCGGAGCGGCCTCCCACATCGTCACGCCGCGAACGGCTGCCGCCCTGGCGCGCACCGGAGCGGGTTCCCGCGTCGGCACGCCGCGAACGGCGTTCCCCTCCATCCTTCTCATCAGCCCGGCGCGAACGGCGCTCCCCTTCTCCCTTCTCGTCGAAACGACGCGAACGGGCCGGCAGGGTCGCCTCGCCGGCTGCCCGGCGTTGGCGGGCGGTCGCTGGGCCGGCCTCCGAGCCGCGGGGTCGGCGGCCTCGGGAGGGCTGCTGGCCCTCGGCCGGTCGGGACGACCCCCGGGCCGTGCCAGAGCGGGCCGGACGGGGCGTGCCCGAGCTTGCCGAACGGGACGTGCCCGGGCGGGACGGTCGGGACCGGTCGCCGCCGGCGGAGGGTCGCGATGGGCCGGCGGGCGTCATGGCTGCTCCTGGAGGTCGAGCAGCTCGACACCTTCGGGGAGGTAGTCCTTGATCGGTGGGAGCTGGTCGAGGTCGTTGAGGCCGAGCTGCTCGAGGAAGGCCGGGGTGGTGCCGTAGAGGGTGGCCTGGCCGGGCCCGGGGTCGGTCCCGACCTCGTGGATCAGGCCGCGGGAGGCCAGGGTCCGGAACACCCCGTCCACATTCACCCCTCGGACGGCGGCGACCTGGAAGCGTGTCACAGGCTGCCGGTAGGCGATCACCGCGAGGGTCTCCAGGGCGGCGCGGGTCAGGCGGCTCTGCTGGCCGGCGCGGAGGAACGCCTCGACGGCGGTTCGCGCGCCGGGATTGGTGTAGAGCCGCCAGCCGCCGGCGACCGCCCGGAGCACGAACCCGCGCCCGTCGCGGGCGTACTCGCCGGCCAGGTCGACAAGCAACTCCTCCACCTCCGACAGCCGCGACCCGACGATCTCGGCGAGGACAGGCGCCGGCACCGGCTCGTCGGCGACCAGCAGGATCGCCTCCAGGTCGCGCCGGGTCCACCCCCGGTCGTCCAGCTCCACCGCCTCGAACGCCTCATCCGGTGGCCAAGCCGTCGGATCCCCCTCGAACCCCGCACTCGGGCTCGGGTCCGTGACTGGGTCCGGGTCCGGATTCGGCGCTGGGGCAGCGTCCGGAGCGGGAGCAGGCTCGGTCTCCGGGTCCGGGGCAACGTCCGGGTCCGGGGCGGGAGCCGGGGCAGGGATCGACGCGGGGACTGCGGGCGAGGCAGGACCCGCAACTGGCGCCGAAGAGAGCTCGCCTCGGCGACCCTCAACCTCAGGTTCAGATCCCGTGGCCTGCTCTCCGCGACCCACGGCAGTGCTCGGCGCAGGGAGCCGCGGGCCCACCGCCGGACCCGCTGGCGAGGTGGCCGGACCCCGGGTCGAGGGAGGCCAGGGGGGCTGGGCGGGGGGCGTCGGGATCGGGTCGTCGGTCATGCGGGCTCCTCGACCGTCATGTCGATGGGGTCGACCTGGTCGCCGCCGGTCCAGCGGACGGCGATGTCACCGAAGGTTGATGTCTGGTCGAGCTCGACCAGCGATCGCTTGTACAGCTCCAGGACGGCAAGGAGGCCGATGACGACCTCGATGGGCACGGCCTGGCGGCCGACGAGCTCTTCAAAGCTGCTGGAGCCCCGGTCCTGGAGGCGGCGGGCGAGGGAGGTGACCGCCTCGGCGACCGACAGCCGGGGCGGGGCGATGTGGGTGGTGGTGACCTGGGGTGGCGGGGCCGGGGTGAGGGCGGCGGCGGCCAGGCGGGCCAGCTCCTCCGGGGAGACGCCGACCAGGAGCTCAGGGACGATGCGGCGCAGCAGGTCCTCGGCGCCGGCCCGGCGGGGGTGGTAGGCCGTCTGCTCGGCCAGGCGGGCGCCGAACAGGGCGGCGGCGTGCTTGTAGGCCCGGTACTGGAGGACCCGGGCGAACAGCAGGTCGCGCTCCTCGAGGACGGACTCGATCTCGTCGGGGTCGGCGTCCGGGGCCGGCAGCAGCCGGGCCGCCTTCAGCTCCAGGAGGGTGGCGGCGACAACCAGGAACTCGGTCGCGACCTCCAGGTTGAGCTCCCGCATCCGGCGGACCTCGGCCAGATAGTCCTCGGTGATGCGGGACAGCGACACCTGCCAGAGGTCCACCCGCTGGCGCGCGATCAGGTGGAGGAGCAGGTCGAAGGGCCCCTCGAACACCTCGGTCTTGACCACATAGTCCATGTGTCTACTTATCTATTTGTCGTCGAATCTATGGATCGACGCGCTCGTGTGCGGCGGAACGGCGGCGCCGGGGCGTTCAGCGCAGCCGGCCGATGGTAGCCAGCGTCCGCCACCGGGGACAACGGCCCGCCGCCACGGGGCCGGGCCAGGGGATCCCGCCACGGGGACCCAGGCCGCGAGGTCCGGTCGCTGGAGTCCCGGCCCCCGGACCGCCGCTGGGACCCGGCGCATGAGGCCCGGCTCCCCCGCCGGCCCTCCCTCGACCCTGGCCCTCAGCCGATGGGGAGGCCGACCAGGCCGTAGAGGGCGGCGGTGATCGCCCGGAAGATCGGGGTGAGGAGGTTGGGGGCCAGGATCAGCAGGCCGAGCAGCAGGAAGATCCCGTACTGCTCCAGGAAGCGGACGATGCCCTGCTGGGAGGGGGGCAGGACGATCGACAGCAGGGTCGAACCGTCCAGCGGCGGGATGGGGAGGAGGTTGAACACGCCGAGGATCACGTTCACGGCGACCAGGGTGTAGAGGAGTCTCAAGCTGAACGGGACATCGAAGGCGAAGCCGGACGTGGGATAGGCGATGCGCAGGGCGATCACCGCGGCCAGGGCGACCACGAAGTTGGCCGCCGGGCCGGCGAGGCCGACCATGAGGTGGCCGAACCGGCGGCTGCGGAGGGCGGTGGGGTTGACGGGCACCGGGCGGCCCCAGCCGAAGCCGGCGAGGATCAGGGCGATGGAGCCGAGGGGGTCGAGGTGGGCGATCGGGTTGAGGGTGAGGCGGCCCTGGGAGCGGGCCGTCTGGTCGCCCTGGAGGCTCGCGACCGCCGCGTGGCTGAGCTCGTGGAGGGTGATGCCGACGATCACCGCGATCACGAAGGCGACGAACAACTGCGGTTCGTCACGGAGCAGGAACAGCGGTGAGCCCATGGGTAGCCTCGTTCGACCAGGGGGTTCGGCGCCGGGAAACGCCGTGCGGCCGCCACCCTAGCACGGGTCCAATCAGATCAGGCACCGACGACCTGGTGGACGAGCGGCGGCGCCTCGGTCGGCTGGTCGCTCCAGCGGAGGGCGGCCAGCAGGCCCTCGGCGGCCGAGCGGGCGGCGTCCTCGTCGCGGGCCAGGATGCGGCCGATCGGCTGGCCGGCCTCGACCTGGTCGCCGAGCTTGGTCGAGAGCTCGACGGCCACCGCCGGGTCGATGTCGTCGTCCTTGCGCTGCCGGCCGGCGCCCAGGGCGGCCGCGACCCGGCCGACGGCCTCGGCGTCGACCGCGGCCAGCCAGCCGTCCCGCGGCGCCTGGACCTCGAGGGCGTGTGGCGCCTGGGGCAGGATCGACAGGTCGTCGGCGACCCGCGGGTCGCCGCCCTGGGCGGCCACGAACTCGCGGAACCGCTCCAGCCCGTCGCCGCGCTCAAGGGCCCGCTCGGCGTCGCGGCGGCCCGCCTCGGGGTCGGCGGCCGTGCCGGCGAGCGCGGCCATGTGGCCGGTAAGGGTCAGGCAGAGGTCGAGGAAGCGGCCGGGGCGCTCACCCCGCAGGGCCTCGACCGCCTCGCGGACCTCGACGGCGTTGCCGACCAGCTCCCCCAGCGGCTGGTTCATGTCGGTGACGAGCGCGGCGGTGCCGCGGCCGGCGGCCTGCCCGAGCTCCACGCAGACCCTGGCCAGCTCGACCGCCTCCGCGATCTCGTGCATGAACGCGCCCGACCCGGTCTTGACGTCGAGCAGGACGCTGGCGGCGCCGCCGGCGAGCTTCTTGCTCATCACGCTGGAGGCGATCAGGGCGATGTTGCCGACGGTGGCGGTCACGTCCCGGAGGGCATAGATCGACTTGTCGGCCGGGACCAGGTCGGCGGTCTGGGCGGCCACGGCCAGCCCGATCCGCTCCACCTGGCCCAGCAGCTCGTCGGGACCAAGGCCGACCCGGAAGCCGGGGATCGACTCCAGCTTGTCGAGGGTCCCGCCGGTGTGGCCGAGGCCGCGGCCGGACAGCTTGATCACCTGCATCCCCAGGGCGGCGGCGAGCGGTCCCACGACCAGGGTGGTGCCGTCGGCCACGCCGCCGGTGGAGTGCTTGTCGACCGTCGGGCCGCTAAGGCGGCGCAGGTCGAGCTGGTCGCCGGAGGCGACCATGGCCTCGGTCAGGGCCTCGGTCTCGGAGCGGGTGAACCCGCGCAGGTACCCAGCCATCAGGAACGCGGCCATCTGGTAGTCGGGCAGCTCCTGGCGGGCGTAGGCGAGCACGAAGTCCCGCAGCTGGCCCCCGGGGATCTCTCCCCCGTCGCGCTTGCGGGCGATCAGGTCGACTGCCCGCAGGGCTGCCCCTCCGGTCATCTGGTGAGGCGTTTGACCAGGGGGGCGTCGGCGCCGTCGCGTTCGAGCTCGGACAGGACCTGGGCCAGGGCCTCGCGGACGAGGCGGCCCCGGTCGACGGCGACGCCGTGCTGGCGGCGGAGCAGGAGGCGGGCGTTCTCGAGGTCCATCAGCTCGTCGGCGGTGCAGTAGAAGGTGACCTTCTCGTCGTGCCGCTGGCGCCCGCTCGGGACCCGCTCGGCCGGCTTCTGGTCGTCCTGCTGGGCCTCCTCGGCCGGCTGCTTGGCCCCCCGGCCCCGGCCCTTCTCGATCGAGGTGACGCGGAACAGCTCGTCGGCCCCGGGCAGGCTCGCCCGACCCTTCATGACGCCAGTACCTCCTTGGCCAGCTCGCGGTACGCGACCGCCCCCGACGACGAGCCGGCATAGGTCAGGATGCTCTCGCCCGCCACCGGCGCCTCGGCGAACCGGATGGTCTTGGCGATGACGGTCCGGAAGACGCGACCCCCGAAGGCGTCTTCGACCCTGCCGAGCACTTCGCGCCCATGGACCGTCCGGGAATCGTACATGGTGGCGAGGATCCCGACGATCTCCAGGTCGGGGTTGAGGCGCTCCCGCACCTTCTCGATGGTGTCCATCAGCAGGGCCATGCCGCGGAGGGCGAAGTACTCGCATTCGAGCGGGATGAGCACGCCGTCGGCGGCGGTGAGGGCGTTGACGGTGAGCAGGCCGAGGCTGGGCGGGCAGTCGACCAGGATGTAGTCGTAGCGCTTGCGCAGCACCCGCAGGACCCGGGAGAGGGCCTGCTCGCGGGCCACCTCCCCGACCAGCAGGACCTCGGCCGCGGCCAGGTCGATGTTGGAGGGGAGCAGGTCGAGCCCTTCGTGCTTGGTCCGCTCGATGCTCTCGCCGGCCTCGGTCTTGGGGTCCATCAGCAGGTTGTAGACGGTGCGCTCCAGGGCCAGGGGGTTGAGGCCGAGCCCGACCGAGAGCGCGCCTTGCGGGTCCATGTCGACCAGCAGCACCTGGCGGCCCTGCTCGGCCAGGGCGGCGCCCAGGTTGATGGTGGTGGTGGTCTTGCCGACGCCGCCCTTCTGGTTCGCCAGGGCGATGACCTTCCCCATCTCCGGCACCTCCGGACCGCTGGAACGAGCTTTGTCGTCACATCGCTTTGTCTACTCGGAAATTGGACGTTAAGTCGCGATGGGTCTTGGTCGATAGATCGACGAGTGGATGGGTCGCCTCGTCGACAGGGTTGGGGGCGGGCGCATCTTACCCAGCCGGGGCCAACGGAGGAAGCGCCGGGCCAGCCCGGCGAGACCACTCTCCGCGTTTGACCACTCTCCGCGTTCGGCCCGGTGCTCGGACATAATTCACCCCATGGCGAGATGTGGATAAAGGTTCGACTGGGAGGTCGGCATGGAGCATGGGCTCCACGCGGGGATCCATCCGGCGGGCAGCGGGGAGCGGCTGCCCGGCGCGGGTGGCGACCAGCTGCTGGCGCGGTCGGCGACCGCCGGCGCGTGCCCGATCACGCTGGTCGAGGACACCTCGGCCGACCGGGAATGGGCGCCCCTCCACAGTCATCAGTGGGACGAGCTGACCTACGTGCTCGAGGGGGAGATGGAGTTCACCCTCCCGGGCGCCTGAGCCCGGAGGGGCTCGGCCCGGCGGCGGTCAGCGTAGGTGGGCGGCGAACGAGCTGCCGGAACCGACCGAGGGGACGGCGAACAGCTCGGCGATGGTGGCCCCGAGGTCGGCGAAGGTGGCGCGGTCGGGGAGGTGGCGGCCGCTGGTCCCGCCGGGGCTGAAGGCGACCAGGGGGGTGAACTCGCGGGTGTGGTCGGTGCCGGGGGCGGTGGGGTCGCAGCCGTGGTCGGCGGTGATGAACAGCCAGTCGTCGTCGCCGAGGGCGGCCGTGACCTCGGGGAGGCGGGCGTCGAGGCGCTCCAGGCAGCGGGCGTAGCCCTCGGCGTCGCGGCGGTGACCGTAGACCATGTCGAAGTCGACCAGGTTGGTGAACACGAAGGTGGGCTGCTCGGCCTGGTCGAGGAAGCGGACGGTGGCGTCGACCGAGCTCTCGTTGTCGCCGGTGTGGTCGGAGGCGGTCAGGCCCCGGCGGGAGAAGATGTCCTCGATCTTGCCGACCCCCACAGTGCGAACGCCCGCGCGCTCCAGCGCCTCGAGCACGGTCGGGCCGGCGGGCGGGAGGGCGTAGTCGCGCCGCTCCTTGGTCCGGGTGAAGGCACGCGGCTCGCCGTCGAAGGGACGGGCGATCACCCGGCCGACGGCGTGCTCGCCCGTGAGCAGGGCGCGGGCCTGCCCGCACCAGGCGTAGAGCTGCTCCAGGGGGACGACTCGCTTGTGGGTGGCGATCTGGAACACCGAGTCGGCCGAGGTGTAGACGATCGGCTTGCCGGTCTCCAGGTGCTCCGCGCCGAGCTCCTCGATGATCTCGGTGCCGGAGGCCGGCTTGTTGCCGAGGACGCCCCGGCCGATGGCGTCGGCGAAGGCGTCGACCACCTCGGGCGGGAAGCCGTCGGGGTAGGTCGGGAAGGGGTGGTCGAGGACGACGCCCATCATCTCCCAGTGGCCGGTGGTGGTGTCCTTGCCGGCCGACCGCTCGGCCATGCGGCCGACCACGGCGGCGGCCGGGTCGACCGGGTCGACCCCGGCGATCTTGGTCAGCCCCCCGAACCCCCAGGATCTCAGCGTCGGCAGCTCCAGCCCGCCGACGGCGGCGGCGGCGTGCCCGACGGTGTCTGCCCCCTCGTCGCCGTAGTCGCCGGCGTCCGGCGCCTCCCCCACCCCGAGCGAGTCGCAGACAATCAGTACCACCTTGCCGGGTCGCGCCGGGGTGGTCACCGCCCGCCCCGCTGGCGCTTGCAGGTCATGCAGAGGCGGGCCGCCGGGAGGGCCTCGAGGCGCTCGTCCGGGATGGGCTGGCCGCAGCGTTCGCAGATGCCGTAGGTGCCGGCGTCCATCCGGTCGAGGGCCTGCTCGACGTCGCGGAGGGTGTCGCGGAGGCTGCGGACCAGGGTGAGGAGGTTGGCCCGTTCGGCGGCGGCCTGGCCGGCGTCGGCGAAGCCCTCGTCCAGCTCCGGGTCCTCGATCCCCTCGGCGTCGCGGCGGGCCCCGAGGTCGTCGAGCTGACGACGAACCTCGCCGCGCTCGGTCTCGAGCCGTTCCCGCAGCCGGTCAACGGTCTGCTGGTCCATCCCGGTCCTCCCGTCGCGCTTCACCGCCGCGGTCATCACGTCCGCCACGGTCGACTCTCGAGAGCAGGGGTTGCAGGCTACAGGATCAGGTGGCCCCCGGGTGGGGTCCTCGTCGCAGATGTCCCGGTTATTCGCTGGGGGTGGTGTGACGGGCCCGCGGGTGGGCCCGCAGGTAGACCTCGCGGAGGCGGTCCTGGGTGATCCGGGTGTAGACCTGGGTGGTGGCCAGGCTGGCGTGGCCGAGCAGCTCCTGGACGCTGCGGATGTCGGCCCCGCCGGCCAGCAGGTGGGTGGCGAACGAGTGGCGCAGGACGTGGGGGGAGACCTCGGCCTCGAGCCCGGCGTGCCTGGCGTGGCGGCGCAGGATCTTCCAGCAGCCCTGCCGGGTCAGCCGGCTGCCCTGGGCGTTCAGGAACAGGGCCGGTCCCGAGCGCGGCCCGGCCACCAGGGGGCGGCCCCGGACCAGGTAGCCCTCCAGCGCCCGGCGGGCCGAGCGGCCGATCGGGACCAGCCGCTCCTTCGACCCCTTGCCGAACGCCCTCACCGTCCCGTCCTCCAGGTCGAGGTCGTCGACGTCGAGGGCGGTGGCCTCACTGACCCGCAGGCCGGCCGCGTACAGGGTCTCGAGCAGGGCCCGGTCGCGCAGGGCCAGCTGGTCGTGGCCGGCGATCGCGCCCAGCAGCGCCTCCACCTGCTCGACCGAGAGCGCCTTGGGCAGGCTGGCCGGCACCTTGGGGGTGCCGAGGTCGCGGGAGGGGTCGGCGCCGGCCAGCCGCTCCCGGACCAGGAAGCGGTGGAAGCCCCGGACCGCGGCCAGGGTCCGGGCCACGCTGGAGGCCCGGTAGCGGGTGCCGACCGGGGTGCTGCCGGCCCGCAGCGCCCCCAGGAAGGCGACCAGGTCGGGCTCCCCCGCCTGGGCCGGGTCGTCGATCCCGGCGCCGGCCAGCCAGCCGGCGTAGCGGTGCAGGTCCCGGCGGTAGGCGCTGAGGGTGTTGGAGGCCAGCCCCCGCTCCACGGCCAGGTAGTCGAGGTAGCGGCGCACCGCCGCCGCGGCCACCGGCCCCACCGGCGCCGTCGGCACGCCGGCCGGAGCGACCGCGACCGGGTCCGGGGGGACGGTGGTGGGGGCCACGGTCAGGGGGCCAGGGCGGGGAGGACGTCGGGCAGGGGGCGCCAGTCGAGGCCATGGGCCTCGGCGACCTGCTGGTAGGTGAGCTCGCCGCGGCAGACGTTGATGCCCTTGGCCAGGGGGGCGTCGGTCTTGACGGCCTCCTCGAGGCCGGCCGAGGCGATCTCGACCGCGTACGGCAGGGTGACGTTGGTGAGGGCGTAGGTCGAGGTGTGCGGCACCGCCCCCGGCATGTTGCCGACGCAGTAGTGCACCACCCCGTCGACCACGTACGTCGGGTCGGAGTGGGTGGTGACGTGCGAGGTCTCGAAGCAGCCGCCCTGGTCGATCGAGATGTCGACCAGGACCGCGCCCTGCTTCATCGCCCGGACGTGCTCGGCGGTGATCAGCCGGGGGGCCTTGGCCCCCGGGATGAGCACCGACCCGAT
>JASLBL010000401.1 GCA_030146615.1 Actinomycetes bacterium | reverse complement strand
ATGGCGATCGTGCTGCCCACTGGTGGATG
The DNA here is from genome assembly GCA_030146615.1 of Actinomycetes bacterium. GTDB lineage: Bacteria > Actinomycetota > CALGFH01 > CALGFH01 > CALGFH01 > CALGFH01. The sequence goes on along the minus strand of JASLBL010000401.1, from coordinate 8,271 downwards.
CTTCCCCGGTGCAGGGCCGCGTAGACGCGGTCGCGCATCCGGTTGGCCTCCTCGTCGGTCAGTGTCCGCTCTAGGTGGCGCAGGATGACCCGGACCAGCACGTTCTTGTGGTGTGGGCCGATGCCCAGCCGGGCGACCGCCTTGGGCGAAAGCCGGTCCTGTGGTGTCTCGGCCAGCACAGCCACCTCCTCGACGGCGTCGGCGTCCGGTCCGAGGGCATCACGGACCCGGTCGCCCAGGTCCTCGACGGTGTCGTCGGCCTCGACGGCCACCGACAGGTCGCGGCGCACCCGCGGCATCGCCGACACCGGCCGCCAGGGCGCCAGGTCGGTCATCTGGCCAGCGATCCGGGGATCGGCCGAGCGCAGCAGCCGGATGTCGGGGACGCCCTTGCGCAGCATCAGCAGCCGGTCCAGGCCCATGCCGAGGGCCAGGCCGCTCCAGCCGAGCAGCCCGGCCGCCTCGAGCACCGCCGGATGGGCCAGGCCGCACTCCCACACCTCAATCCACTCGCCGTCCCAGCAGATGTCCACCTGGCGTCCGTCCAGGGTGTAGGGATGCAGGCGAGGCTCCTCCCGGTAGGGCCGGCCGGGCGTGCGGGCCTCGACCAGCAGCCGGACCATCTCCCGGAGGTCGGCGTGGCCAAGCGGCCGGCGGGCAATGCGCCACACGTCCAGCTGATGCGGCGTCGGCGCATGCAGCCGGTCGATAGCGTCGCGCCGGTACACCACCCCGGGCAGACGAGGAGGACGTCGTCAATGGACTCGGCCGCCAGGGCACGGAGCGCGGCCGGGATCATCGCTGTGGAGTGACTGCGTAGCAGGCGACGTTCGTCCACGTAGCGGGTGTAGCGCACATCACGGCTGACCGCGTCCAAGGGGATGCGCAGCCGGTCGTAGTTTTCCTCGACCGGGACCACGCGCGGCCCCCGGTGCCAGCGCACCTCGCAGTTCCAGGTCGCGGCGAGGCTGGCCACGGCGGTCTCAACCAGTAGCTGGATGGCGTGGCCGCCCTGGCCGGGGTCGGTGAGGTCACGCACGGCCAGGGCGTCGGCGAGCTGGCTCGAGCTAAGGATAGACGTCGGGGGTGGCACGGCGAACTCCTTCATTCGGCGAGTCGGACGGGCACTCGCCCCCCAGCCCGGTGGTTCGCCTGAAGGTCGCCGGCTAGGCCATGCCGAACGCCCCCGCCAGGCCACAACGGGCCGGGGGGCAGTGGAATCGATGCATGGCGGTCGTCATGGCGTCGATGGTACTGGGTCCTCGCACGGCCAGCAGGCCAATATCGCAGGACCACTCCACCGAGGTTCCGGAATGTCCACTGAGCCGGTCAGGAAGGCGCGCAATCCGCCACCGGGCACCGTCCCAGGCGACCGCATGGCCCGGCGCCCCGGCTCCACCCGACCCACGTGCCAGGTAACTGCATGGGGCCCAAGAGGCTGGGCGAGCACCGAGCCAGGCAACAGTGACTGCATGAACCCGAGGGTCCGACCCACCGTGCCAGGTAACGACATGGGGCCCGACAATCCTGGGCTCTCACCCGACCTGACCTGACCTATGACCGCTCAGCCTGACCCGAGGGCCCGACCCGACCCCAACACCCCGAACTCCCGCTTCCACCCCCCGATGCGGGTCAGGGACCCCCGGTACCCGCCGTGGTGTCTGCTATCGTCGCGGCGGTGGTGGGCGCCGCTGTCGTGGGCGCGGCGGTGGTTGGTGGCTCCGTGGTGGGCGGCTCGGTTGTCGGTGGCTCCGTGGTGGGCGGCTCGGTTGTCGGCGGGGCCGTGGTGGGCGGCTCGGTGGTCGGCGGCTCCGTGGTGGGCGGCTCGGTGGTCGGCGGGGCCGTGGTCGGCGGCTCGGTTGTCGGTGGCTCCGTGGTCGGCGGCTCGGTTGTCGGCGGGGCCGTGGTCGGCGGCGGGCTGGTGCCTGGGAGTGGGTTGGTGCCTGGGGGCGCCGGGACGCCGGGGATGCTGGTGGGGCCCACGGGTGGGGTGGTGTCGGTGGTGGAGATGGGGTTGATCGACTGGATCAGGCCGCCGACCCCGGCGACCACGGGGAAGCCGTTGGTGGGGATCGGGGGCTGGGAGGAGGACCCCGAACCCGGGGGCGGGGTGCTGCGGTTGCCGCTGCCGCCTGACTTGGTGAGGGGGGAGGTCAGGGGGGATGGGCTCTCCGATGCTCCGGCGACGGCGCCGCCGAAGTTGGTGCAGCCGGGGGTGCAGGGGCTCTGGTCGCTGAGGCCGAACACCAGCAGCAGGCCCATGAGGGCGACGACCGTCGCCGTCCAGGCGCGGGCCCGGCGGCGCAGGGAAGGCCGCCAGTTGATCCGGTAGGAGGGGCCGCGGCGGGCCTTGACGGCCTGCTCGGCGGTGGCGTGGCGGGACCAGGCGGCGATGATCGCGGCCTCGAACGCTCCCAGCTCGGCGGTTGGCGTGCCCAGGAGCTTGGACAGCTCGGCCGCCTTGAACGGGCGGTGAAGGAACTGTCGGGCCCCGTCGGGCGGGAGGTCGGGCCGGCGCTCGCCCTTGTCGAGCAGCATGACCAGGGGGCCGTCGTAGCGGTCGCGGACCTGCTTGTAGCTCAGCCGGCGGGCCTGGGGCTTGCTGTCGAGGACGACGGCGGCCACCGTGGGCGTCGACCAGTCGGACAGCTCGGCCGCGGAGCGGAAGTGGGCGATGCGGTCGCCGTTGGAGAGCAGTCGCCCGGTGATCGACGCCAGTCCTGGATCCCTCGACAGCAGGACAACTCGACGCTCCACGGACACCGTCCCCGTCCCCTGACCGGTTCGCGACGAACGGTCCGATGGAACCGGTCATCGCACTGGACGGGTCATACTTCCATACTCGCCCGACGAAAGTCTCTACGCCGGTTGCAGGATGAATCAGACGGCGTTAGACCGGATCGACGGAAACGTCCGACTCGCGGTGCCCGCCCGGGAACCGGGCGAACCCCTTCCAGGCCAGGCCGGTCAGCTCGTCGGCCAGCTCGCCGGCGGCCAGGGGGCGGCGCTCGTCCAGCCACCAGCCGGCAGCCCCCTCGGCCATGCCGACGATCGCCGCCGCCAGGGCCCGGGCCCGGGGGACGGCCAGGCCGGCCTCGGCGGCGATGATCAACCCGACCCGCTCGGCCACCCAATGGCGGAACTCGGTCACCTGCCGCTGGAAGTCGGCGTCCAGCCCGAGAGCCTCGGTGAACAGCAGGCGGAAGGTGTCCTCGTTGCGGTCGACGAAGTCGACGTAGGCCCCGAACCCCCGCCGTAGCCGCTGCTCGTTGCCCTCGGCCTGGCCGAAGGCGGTCTCCAGCTCCTCGGTGAGCCGGGCCAGCTCGCTGGCCAGCAGGGCCGAGTACAGCGCCCGCTTGGAGGAGAAGTGCTGGTAGAGCACGGGCTTGGTCACACCGGCGGCCTCGGCGATGGACTCCATCGAGGCGCCCCGGTAGCCGTCGCGGGCGAACAGCCGCCTGGCCACACCCAGCAGCTGGGCGCGGCGCTCGGCCGCCCGAAGCCGCATGCCGATCGGCACGCTCACGATTCCACCCCCTTGCGCAGACCTGCCCGGTCCCGCATCCTACCGTTCAGTAGGTTACCGAGCGGTAACAGCGGTGCGGGAAAGGACCTGTCCATGATCGGCTTCGCGCTCTCCGAAGACCAGGCGGCCGCCCAGAAGTGGGCCCGCGAGTTCGCCGAGAAGGAGATCCGGCCGGTCGCGCCCCACTACGACGAGACCGAGGACTTCCCCTGGCCGGTCATCTCCAAGGCGGCCGACATCGGGCTCTACGGCATGGACTTCTACCGGATGATCGGCGAGGACGAGACCGGCATCCTCCAGCCGCTGCTGGTCGAGGAGCTCTGCTGGGGCTGCGCCGGCATCTCCCTCGGCATCTTCGGCAGCGGGCTGCCGCTGGTCGCCCTGATGGCCAGCGGCACCCCGGACCAGGTCGCCCGCTGGACTCCCGAGCTGTTCGGCACCCCGGCCGAGCCCAAGGTGGGCGCGTTCGCGGTCACCGAGCCGGGCGCCGGGTCCGACGTCTCCAGCCTCCGCACCCGGGCCGTCCGCGACGGCGACGACTGGGTCCTGAACGGCCAGAAGGTGTTCATCACCAACGGCGGCATCGCCACCGTGCACGTGGTCGTGGCCACCGTCGACCCGTCCCTCGGCCACCGCGGCCAGGCCAGCTTCGTGATCCCGCCCGGCACCCCCGGCCTGCGCCAGGGCAAGAAGGAGAAGAAGCTCGGCATCCGCGCCTCCCACACCGCCGAGGTGCTGCTGGAGGACTGCCGCGTCCCGGCCGACTGCCTGCTCGGGGGCTCCGAGCGGCTCCAGGCCAAGCTGGACCGGGCCCGCGAGGCCCGCGACGCCCAGGCCGCCGCCGGCGCCGCCCCCCAGGCCGCCGGCCGGCCCCGGGGCAGCTCGGGCGCCCTGGCCACCTTCGAGGCGACCCGCCCGATCGTCGGCGCCCAGGCCATCGGCATCGCCAGGGCCGCCTTCGAGTTCGCCCGCGACTACGCCCGGGAGCGGGTCCAGTTCGGCAAGCCGATCGCCGCCCAGCAGGCCGTCGCGTTCAAGCTGGCCGACATGGCCACCGAGATCGACGCCGCCCGCCTGCTCGTCTGGCGTGCCTCCTGGATGGCCCGCAACGGCATGGGCTTCGCCCACGCCGAAGGCTCCATGTCCAAGCTCAAGGCCGGCGAGACCGCCGTCCGGGTCACCGACGAGGCCATCCAGATCCTCGGCGGCTACGGCTTCATCCGCGACTTCCCCGTCGAGAAGTGGCACCGGGACGCCAAGATCTACACCCTCTTCGAGGGCACGTCCGAGATCCAGCGCCTGGTCATCTCCCGCGCCAACGGGGGGATGGCCTGACCCGGCCAACCCGACCCCCCGGCCTGCTCCGCCAGGTCGACGGCGTCCAGCTCCCGGTCCCCGACCTGGACCAGGGCCTCGCCTTCTACCGGGACCGGCTCGGTCACGAGCTGATCTGGCGTGACGAGACCGCCGCCGGGCTGCGGCTCCCGGACGGCGAGACCGAGCTTGTCATACGAATGCAGCCATCCCAGCCGGAGGTCGACTTCCTGGTCGACTCCGCCGACGAGGCGGCGGCTCGGCTCGTCCAGGCCGGGGGGAGGCTGCTCATCGAGCCCTTCGACATCCCGGTGGGACGGGTGGCGGTGGTCGCCGATCCCTTCGGGAACCCGCTGGCGGTCGTCGACCTCAGCAAGGGCCGCTACGTGACCGACGCCGACGGGAACGTCACCGGAGTGGCATAGGCTGTCGCCCGGCCGAGTCGGAAGGAGGCGGCATGGGACGGGTCGAGCGATACCCGAACGGGACGTTCTGCTGGGTGGACCTGGGGACCAACGACGCCGAGGGGGCGAAGGCGTTCTACGGCGGGCTGTTCGGGTGGGAGTTCGAGGACCTGCCGATCGGGGATCAGGGGACCTACTCGATCTGCCGGCTGGACGGGCGGGCGGTGGCCGGGCTGTACGACGGGGCGGAGCTGCCGGCCTGGGGGTCGTACATCCGCGTGGACGACGCCGACCGGGCGACCGAGCGGGCGCGCCAGCTGGGGGCCGAGGTGCTGGTCGAGCCGTTCGACGCGCCCGGGGGTGGGCGGGTGGCGACCGTCCGGGACCCGGCCGGGGCGGAGGTGTCGCTGTCCCAGCCGGGGGAGAGCTTCGTGGCCGAGATGGTGAACCAGGACGGGACCTGGACCTGGAACGAGCTGACCAGCGGGGACCTGGCGGCGGGGCGGGACTTCTACGTGGCGCTGTTCGGGTGGACGGCCGAGGACGCGCCCGGGCCGTTCCCGCGGACCACCTTCACCCTCGGGGACCTGCTGATCGGCGGGGGCCACGCCCCCGCGCCGCAGGAGGACCCGACGCCGCGGTGGAGCATCTCGTTCTGGGTGCCGGACGCCGACCGGGCCGCGGCCACGGCCCAGGAGCTGGGGGGAAAGGTGCTGCTCCCGCCCATGGACATCCCGGTCGGCCGCTTCACGGTCGTGGCCGACCCTCAGGGGGCCGTCTTCATCGCGTCCGCCGTGCCCGGCGGGCCGGTCAGGGGCGTGGACGGGTCCTAGCGGACCGGCCCTGCCCGGCCTCGGCTAGCGGCGGGCGCCGGCGCCGGCCGGCTGGCGCCCGGGCTCGGCCGCCGGCCTCTGTGCGACCCCGAGGGGGCGGCGGCGCTCGGCCAGGCCGAGCAGGAACAGGTGGACCACGAACAGGATCACCGAGGCGGCCAGGAACAGGATGCTCGGCAGGTACTGGCTGCCCGGGTCGCGGTAGGCGAAGGTGGTCTTGGGGGCGAAGTTCGGGCGCTGGAGGCCCGAGCCCTCCGGTGGGGTCGCCGGTGAGATGACGATGGCGGCCACCTCGGTGCCGTCCTGGATCGTGTAGAAGACCTCGGCCTCGAGGTTGGTGACGTCCAGCTCCTCGCTGGAGTCCTCGACGTCGGCGTTGGTCTCCTCGATCAGCGTGCTGATCGCCGCCTGCCGGGCCGTGTCCAGGTCGGCCTTGAGGGTCGCCTCGGGGCTGCCCTCCTCGGCCTCGCCCTCGGGGGCCGGCTGCCAGCCGTTGCCGGCGCCGCCCTGGAAGTCCCGCACGCTGTCATACGTGCCGGCCTCGGGGTCGTCGATGGTGAAGGACTTGAAGGTCGGCTGGGTGCCCTTGGGCCCGGTCAGCGGGGTGGTGCCGGGCAGGCCGAACAGCCACACGGCCGAGAGCATGACGAGGAAGCCGAAGAAGGCGGTGGCCGCGATCAGGTAGCCCTTGAGGGCCCCGAAGTTCGAGGCCAGCAGCATGTACACCGACCCGGGCAGGAAGATGAAGGCGGTGAGAACAACGGCGATCCCCTTCACGGGCTGGTGTGCCTCCTTCGCTGCCTAGACGGCGCGCCGACCGGCGGCGGCCTCGAACTCGAGCAAGGGCCGCTCTTTGTCGTCGCTCTGGATGGACAGCAGGTAGTTGACGAGGTCGGTGATCTGCTGGTCGTTCATGGGCCCGCCGTAGCGGACGCCCCAGGTCGGCATGGGCGACGGCGGCCGGCCCTTCTGGATCGCCTCCCAGGCGACCGCGGCGACGTCCTCGTCCGGGTGCCGGCTGTGGATCTCGCGCAGGTCGGGGGCGGCCACGTCGGTCGGCTCGGCGTTCTCGACCCCGGGGGTGACGTAGCGCTTGACCACGCCGCCCTCGGCCTCGGGGCCGTGGCAGCGGGCGCAGAACTCCTCGAAGGTGGCGTGGCCGAGCCGGACCGACTCGGTGAGCTCCTTGTCGGCCGCGGCCCGCTGGCGCACCGGCTCCCGCAGGTACAGGAACGGCAGCAGCACGGCCAGGAACACGGTCAGGGCGACCCCGGCGACCTGGTACTTCTCCAGCAGCGGGCCCTCGAGGGCCTCGTCGGTGGGGCCGGGGCGGCGCGACGGCGGGGCCGACGGGCCGGCCGCGCGGGCCTTCTCCCGGGCCGAGCTGACCACCATGATCAGCGCGAAGAACAGGAAGATGGCCGAGACGACGGCCAGGATGAGGACGGTGGTGCGGCTCATCTACGCCTCACCGCCGCCGACGCAGTGGGGGCCCTCCAGCTCCTGCCCGGTGGTGTTGGTCCCGCGGGGCGGGCCGGTGATCACCTTGGAGGTGTCGACCACGATCTGGCCGCCCGACGCCTCGATGGCGAAGCGGTCCAGCCCCCGCGAGGCCGGCCCCTCCTTGTACTCGCCGGCCTGGTTGTACTTGGAGCCGTGGCAGGGGCACTCCCACCACTGGGCGGTGGCACACCACGGGACCCGGCAGCCCAGGTGGACGCAGCGCTGGTACAGCGCCATGAACCCGCCACCGGCGACGCCGGCGTAGAGGCCCTCGGTGTCGTCCTCCTCGTTGTAGGGGACCAGGTAGAACCGGCCGTCGGGATTGTAGGCGTAGCCGTCGTTGGCCTTGATGTCGGCGTTGATGGAGTCGGGCGAGCCGGCCCGGATCTTGGTGCCGAAGCCCTCGGTCAGGTTGGGCCACAGGAAGTAGACGCTGCCGGCGCCGAACCCGGCCAGCGATGCCCCCAGCCCGGCCAGCCAGGCCGTGCGCAGGAACGACCGCCGGCTCACCTGAGGATTCTTGGCCGCCGGCCGGGGGGTGGCCGGTCGCACCCCCGAGGAGATCGCCATCGATTCCCTTCCTAGATTGCTAGAACTCGAAGAACAGGCAGGTCTTGTCCGGATGGATCGGGGTCGAGCAGGTCTCGGTCCACGGCCACACCCACTCGAAGCTCGGTCCCCGGAAGAACGA
>JASLBL010000356.1 GCA_030146615.1 Actinomycetes bacterium | reverse complement strand
GCGGTGCGGGCGGTGCTGGTTGTAGTGCTGGACGTAGCCGCACAGGACGTGAACAAGGTGCTGGTGGCCGACGATCAAGAGGTGGTCGAGGCACTCTCGGCGGACGGTCCCGACCCAGCGTTCGGCGACGGCGTTGGCGTTGGGCGCCCGAATCGGCGTGCAGACGATCTCGGCACCGGTCGAGCGCCAGACATCGTCGAACGCCCTGGTGAACTTGGCGTCCCGGTCGCGGATCAGGAACCCGAACGCGGCGGCACGGTCGCCGAGGTTAAGGAGAAGGTTGCGGGCCTATTGGGCCACCCACGGGCCGCTCGCGTGGGCCGTGACGCCCGCCAAGTGGACCCGCCGGCTGCCGAGTTCGATCACGAACAGCACATCCAGTCGCCGCAGCCGGACGGTGTCGACGGTGAAGCAGGTCGCAGGCCAGGATGCCGGCCGCCTGTCGGCGCAGAAACGACGGCCAGGTGGTCGGGGCACGCCGAGGTGCCGGATCGACGCCGTGGGCGCGCAGCACCCTGCGGATCGAGCTGGCTGAGACCTGGCAGCCAAGGCGCAGCAGTTCGTCGCGGATCCGCTGGTAGCCCCACCGCGGATTCTCCCGGGCGAGCCGCACGATCAGCTGCTGCACCGGGTCGGGAACCGGTGGTCGTTCTCTGGGTGCGGAGGCATAGCTCCATCGGCGGCGCACCATGCGCCGGTGCCAGCCGAGCAGCGTCTCCGGCTTGACCAAGAACACCGACCAGCGGGCCCGAGGGAGGTGGCGGCTCAGCGCCGCGAGCAGCGCGCGATCTTTGGATTGCAGTCGTGGCCACGGATGCTGGCGACGTAGAACGGCAAGCTCGTGGCGGAGCACCAGGATCTCGATTTCCTTGGCCTTGGTCGACCGGCAGCAGAGCACGATCAGCTCAAGGACGCGGCCCAACGCCAGGAAGACGAACGACCAGACCACAGGCACCTCGCAGAGGAAGGCGAGCAAGCGACGGCGCATCGTAGCCTTCACAAGGCCAGCCAGACCCGCTGGTCACCGGCACCATCGACTTCTGGCACCCCACGGGAACCAGTCGGATCGTCTGGATGATCAAGCGGATGATCAAGCAAGCCAGGCAGCTCAACGAGCGGGAGCGGATCGAGCACAAGATTCAGCGTCTGGTGCTCCCCCCGATCCAGCAACTCTCTCCGATCCCCGCCAGCGAAAACGGCGACTTCGGATCCACCGCCGGCTCGACGGCTCCTGCACGAGCTGGGCGCCTGCTGACGGCCTACGGCTACAGCCCCTAGCAGCTCGACGACGCGCTGCCACGGCGGCTGCTGACATATGCGCTGTTGCCCCGCTACAGAGATATGCGCCGGTACCTGCAACAACTGCCACCGGCGCCGATGCCCACCTGGATGCACAGCCGCCATCGGCGGCACCCTTTGAGTCCGCCACGTGGGACCGTTCCTCGGCTGATCGACCGCCACCGGCGGGCAACTCGATCGGTAGCGAGATGTAGGGGCGAACCCAACACTCACCCCGCCACCGCCCCAGATGCTCGACCTCCCCGGCATCTCCCAGACCGCCTAGAGCAGCTGTTACCGGAGGGCTAAACCAGGCTCGGACGTGCGGAGAGTCAGCTACGACTGTGAAATCAATCGAGTGTGACTACCTCACACCCGCTGCTGAAGGTGACGCCCGAGGAATCCGAGATCGTCCAGATGACGCCGTGCGTGGCGTTGCGCAAGACAGCGGGGACGTCAGATGGCCACAAGACCGCGTCAGCTCTCCCGTTGCCGGCGATGTTGGTGGTGATGACTGCGGTCGGCACCACAGCTGCGGTATTGGTACAGGTCGGGTCAAACGCGAAGATGTTCAGCGCGACTTGGTACGTCGTCCCGGGTTGTGCACCGTTGAGCACGTAGATCTCGTGCGCGAAGATAACCGGTCCATTCACGTGGATGTTCTCCACGAAACCTGACCGAAGCGGCGTACCACCAGTGGGAAACAACGCGATGTGGCTGCTGTGGTACACCTCATCAGCAAGAGCCGCAGGGACGGTCAGACCGACACTCAGCGCGGCAGCCGCCACCACGGCCACAATCCGACTCCTCATTGGCCCCTCCTTCTCCTACCGACGCAAGCTAACCGACGCGGCGCGGCCCAGCCGGAACGTGGATGACAAGCGGTTGCGCGGCCGGCCGACCAAGAATCAGCAGACGCCTGGAAGGCCACGCCATGCGCAACCATCCCACCCGGACAAGGCTCGAACAAGCCCCCGCCGAGACCTCATCCATCCGGTCGGGTGACCAGGGGAGCTGCACCCCCTGGCTCCCCACAGGTCCCGGTGTGAGCCTCTCGGCTCACCGGGGCAACATGCTGGGGTCGCGGCTGGTAATGCCTCCCAGCATCGCTTGCCAGGCGCTGGACGATTTTGGCGTCGCTGGGGCGGGCAGCCAGCCGGTCCAACCCGACGCACCAGTGGCGGTCAAGCGGCGGCATCCCCGGTCGGCTCGACCGGATAGGCAGATCGCCAGGCATTCAGGCCGCCTTGGAGTGCCTCGGCTTGGAAGCCGAGCTGGCGAAGTTGCAGCGCCGCCCGGGCGCTGGTCTGCTCCCGCGGTCAGGTGCAGTACAGGACATAAGGCTGGTCGCGGAGGCGGTCGGCCGCCCACTCGGCCACCTGGTCGGGCAGGACCCGGACGCTGCCGGGGATACGGACGCCGTCGCGGTCGTATTCTGAGCGGCTGCGGACGTCCAGGACGAGGGGCGGGTGCGGCCCGGCCAGGCGTTCGGCCAGCTCGGATGGAGTGATTCGCGGGATGTCGTCCGGGCTCTGGGTGAACAGTTCGGCGGCGGTGCCGGCGCGTTCCTCGGCCAAGGTCTGCTGGCTGATCTTGCGGGCGTACCAGCTGGAGAACGGGGTGGCGGTGACGCCGTGGGCGACTACCGACACCAGCACCACGACCCCGATGACCGCGAACAGCTCCTCGCCTCCGGGGACGCCTTGGGCGGCGACCAGCAGGGCGAACAGCAGGGAGTTGAGCCCCCGGGGGCCGAACCAGCCGATGAACTGGCGGGCATAGCGGCTCAGGCCGGCTCGGCCCAGCCGCAGCACCAGCCGGACGGCCACCGGCCGGATGACGAAGATGGCGAGCCCGGCCAGGGCCAGGGTCGCCAGCAGCGGAACCTGA
>JASLBL010000298.1 GCA_030146615.1 Actinomycetes bacterium | reverse complement strand
CTGGGAGGGCGGCCGCGACGAATAGCCAGCGCCACGCCCCGCCCAGCCGGTCCAGGAACACCCACGACAGTCCGATCGCGATCAGCAGGCCGATCGGCCAGAAGAAGTCCAGCAGCACCAGGAACCGCCCGCGCCGCTGGGGTGGCAGGTATTCGGCCAGCAGCGACGGGTCGACCACGAGCATGCCGCCGAGCCCGACACCGGCCAGGAAGCGAAAGCCCAGCAGCGATGCCGGCCCCCAGGCCAGCGCGTTCAGGGCGGTGAAGAGGCTGTACCAGAGGATGGAGGCCTGGAAGATTTGCCTGCGTCCGGTCTGGTCGGCCAGCCGGCCGAGCAGGAGGCTGCCGACCAGTGACCCGGCCAGGGCGGAGGCGCCGATCCAGCCTAGCCAGGTCGCGGACAGGTCCCAGATGGACCCGAACAGGGGCAGGGTGAACCCGATCAGCAGGATTTCCATGGCCACGAAGGTCCAGGCGATGCCGGTGATGGCCACGGCCCTGCGGTGGAAGGGGGTGAAGCCGACGGCGCCAAGGACCTCTTCGACATCGAGGCGTCGGGTTGCGGAGGGCGGGAGCGCTGGCATGAGGCGCATCCGATCCGTGAGCATGTGGGCGGCGAGGGTGGCCTCGCCACCGATCCCAGCAGTTTACGATTATAAGTCGATAACCTATGGGTGAGTCCAGCGGCAGCGCACCGGCCAGCCATGAGGCGCTCGCCGTCGTGCTCCAGGTCCGTGACGGCACGCTGCAGGTCCTGCTGTGGCAGCGGGCCAGGGAGCCCTTCAACGGCGCCTGGGCGCTGCCTGGGGGACTGCTTGGCCCAAGCGAGACGCTGGAGGCGTCGATCCGCCGGCATCTGGCCGCCAAGGTCGACGTCCGGGAGCTGGCTCACCTTGAGCAGCTGGAGACGCGCAGCGACCCGGTCCGGCATCCAGGACGCGTGATCGCCACCGCCTACCTCGGGCTGGTGCCCAGCCACCACAACCCGGCGGTGCCCGCGGACACCACGTGGCATCCGGCCGATGCCCTCCCGAAGCTGGCGTTCGACCACGACAGGATCGTGCTGGCCGGTCGCGAGCGCCTGCGGGCCAAGCTGTCCTACACCAACGTCGGCTTCGCGCTGGCGCCGCCGCGCTTCACGATTTCGGAGCTGCGGACGCTGTACCGGGCGGCGCTCGGCCACGACGTGTCGGCTACCAACCTGCAGCGGGTGCTGCTGCGCCGGGGGGTGCTGGAACCGACGGGCGAGTCACGCGCACCGGGACGGGCCGGCGGCCGCCCGGCGGCGCTGTTCCGGTTCCGCAGCCAGCGCCTGGAGATCACCGACCAGTTCGCCGTGCTCCGCCCGCCCCGCTGAGCGACGGCTGATCTCCAGCCGGTCCAGCCTTGCTGCCACACCCGATCCCAGCCCCAGCTCCACCTGCCTGCCGACACCGGTCCGCCAGCAGTGCCTCGCCACGCAATCCAAAGACAGGCCAGTGGACTGGTGCGGCTCATAAGGCCGGCGGGGCGGCCAGCCGGACCCGGTTCGGGGATCAGGGTCATGCCGCAGGACGGCGTATGAACAACTGCGCGCTCCGTGTGGCGCCGCAGTTGGCAGGCGATGGCCGAGGTCGACCGGCTCACCGGTGAGGTCGCCGGGCTGGCCAGACGCTGCGGGAGGTCCAGGTGGTGGTCCGCAACGCCCGCCCCAGGCTTGGCCGTCGATCAGGTGATAGGGCGGCTTGGGCGGCTGCTCGGCGAGTTCCATGAGGTGTGGGACTATTCGTCCGCCGATCCTTGACGTTCGTGCACCGTAGCGCCAGAGCCAAGCGGGACGCTCAACTCCGATCAGAGCGAGGGTCCGGCGGGTCCGCTGATGTGGGTCACGGGCAGGGCGGTGGCGCGCCGGATGCGATGGGGTAGATCCATGGCCATCCAGCGGGACAGGCGCCGCGGCAGGGTGGACACGATGATCTCGTCGACCTCCTCGCGGCTGGCCAGCTTGCGGATTGCGTCCATGGGGTGGGGGTCGACGACCTCGCCGTCGGCGTCCGCGCCGGCCTCACGGAGTCGGTTCAGCTCCTGCTGGAGCCGTCCCGCGGCCAGGGCCTTGGCGATCTTGTAGGCACCGGGGACCACCCCGCCGTCGAGCCCGCCGGCGGCCCACTGGTCGGAGGCCTCGGTCTGGGTGACCGGGGCGACGAGGTAGAAGCGGCATGGTCCGGCGCGTATGCACTCGGCCAGCTTGGCCGAGAGCTGCTCGCCGCCGAGGGTCTGGTTGGCCACGATGAGATAGCGTCGCATTGGTCTCACCCTCTGGGCTTCGTTCGCCCACCAAGCAGGCTTGCCAGCCGGCACTCCTAATTTGGGGATGCACCTTCGGCCGAGAAGTCTGGGCGCACCGGGGGCCGGGGAGCCCGGCCCCCGGTGCCGTTGTCAGGCGACCATGCCGTGGGGGTCGAGGATGTACTTCTTGGCCGCGCCCTTGTCGAAGTCCTGGTAGCCCTGGGGCGCCTGGTCGAGCGGGATCACGGTCGCGTTGACGTTCTTGGCGATCTGCACCTTGTCGTGCAGGATCGCCATCATCAGCTGGCGGTTGTACTTCATCACCGGGCACTGGCCGGTGGTGAAGGAGTGCGACTTGGCCCAGCCGAGCCCGATCCGGATCGACAGCGACCCGACCTTGGCCGGCTCGTCGACCGCGCCCGGGTCACCGGTCACGTACAGCCCGGGGATGCCGAGCCGCCCGGCGGCCCTGGTGATGTCCATGATCGTGTTCAGCACCGTCGCCGGGGCCTCGCCCTGGGAACCCTCCTGGCCGTGGCCGCGGGCCTCGAAGCCGACGCCGCCGTCGACTGCGTCGGCTTCG